>DNGI01000299.1 GCA_003486645.1 Cyanobacteria bacterium UBA11370
TACCCCATCCGTTGCCACATCTGTTACATCCGTTACCCCATCCGTTGCCACAAACATACTATCAGGAAGCGATCGCTAATTCTGGATGGATGGGTAGAGTAATCACAAATTCCGTTCCCTCACCTAACTTAGAATTAACCTTAATTTGTCCCTGATGTTTTTGGATAATTTGAGAGCAAATTGACAGGCCTAAACCTGTCCCTTTACCAACGTCTTTGGTTGTGAAAAAGGGTTCAAAAATCTGGCTGATAGCTTGAGAAGATATGCCACCACCATTATCTTGAATTCGCACACTAATTTGATTCGGTTCCACCTTTTGAGTCTGAATTACGATTTGTTTATTGGGTTGCTCTGGTTGGGATTGCAAGGCATCAATACTATTTTGAAGAATATTCATGAATACCTGGTTCAGTTGGGTTGGATAACACTCAATTAAGGGCAAATCGCCATAGTCCTTAATGATTTCAATGCCCTGTTTGAGCTGGTGATTGAGAATTAACAGGGTGCTTTCGATGCCTTGATTGAGATTAACTTCTTGCATCTCCTTTCCATCTAGGCGATAGAAGTTGCGAAGAGATAGAATAAGCTGACAAATGCGCTCAGTACCCATTTTCATTGAGGACAGAATTTTCGGGAGATCCTCAACGAGAAAGTCAAGTTCAATCCCTTGACTATAATCAGTAATAACAGGATTTGGGTTAGGGTATTCTTGTTGGTAAAGATGGACTAATTCGAGCAACTCTTCGATATAATCGTTAGCGTATTTAATGTTATTGGAAATAAAGTTAATTGGGTTATTGATTTCATGAGAAATACCTGCTACCAAATGACCAAGGCTAGACATCTTTTCGGTTTGAACGAGTTGAGATTGAGTTTGCTGGAGATTATGTAACGTTTGGTTTAGTTCAGCGTGGGTTTGTAAGAGTTGCTGATTCTTTTGCTCTAGTTCTTGAGTGCGCTCAAAAACCCGTTGTTCCAACGTTTGGCGAGCAAGTTCCAGTTGTTGAGTGTACTGTGCTACTCGCTGCATGAGTGTGTTGAGGGAAATAGTTAACACTCCAATTTCATCTTCTGTAGTTACGGGAACTTGTCGATGAAAATTAGCGTCTTGGGTTACTTGCTGGGCTATAGTTGTGACGGCTTGAATGGGTTGAGAAATCGCCCGACTCGTGTAGATAGCTAGAAGCGTTGCCAGTCCAACTGACAAGGCAATGCTCCCGGCAATAATCTCAACTCGAATCACTTGTGCAGTCCTATAATGCTGTTCGGCTAGTTCGTACTCGATGTAAGCCCAGTGCGTCACACCACTGAGATCATCTATGAGGTGATTAATTTGAAGAGGCAAAGAACCAGTATTGCAATTCACAAGGAGTTGGTGTACCACTTCAACCTTTTCTGGCTTCAAAGAAAACGGCTCAATTTGTTTCGTGATTTCTGTTGCTTCCCCTAAGTAGGCTTTTATAGAACCTTCATGATGTTCCAAAATGTGTTTTATCCTCTCCGCCTCACCAGGTAACTCTTCGATTTCAGAATTTTTTGTATTCCCTTCAGTGGATTTGAATTCAAACCACACCCTTTCGAGTTCAACCGCATACTTCAACAAATCAGAACGCTCTTGCTGTAACTGTTTCGGCTTGTCCAACACAAAAATTAACTGTTGTTTGTGTGTCCGTGTCTGTAGGAGTGCTGCTTGCAAACGAGTTATCAAATGTATTTCTTCCAAAGCATCTTCTTCTAGCTCCCTAGCCTGTTGTTGATAGTACTCTGCAATTAAGATCCCAGCCGTTGTTCCGACAACCGGAATACTCAGGATAACAGCATACCCACAGATAATTTTTCTCCGAATCTTTAGGCGGCGAGTTACCCTTTGAATTCGGTTGACGATCAAAAAGTTCAAGGGTAAAAAATTGTTAACTCGTTGTCGAAGGATTCCTAACTTATGCTTCCAAAACATAATTTTAATCATTCCCTCAAAGGCGCAATGATAAACTAATCGGTATTCAAGTTGCATTATGGAGGAAGTAAGTTAGATGGCAGATGACAGAAGAATTAAGAGTTTTTTTCTCATCGCCAAGCTATGAATTTAAAAGCACATCAGCCTATAGCCTTTCTCAAAGGGATGAGGTGCAGTGAATTTTCTTCCCTACTCCCTAAAACCCACGACGAAACCCTCTCATACAATTGAGAACTG
Source organism: Cyanobacteria bacterium UBA11370 (assembly GCA_003486645.1). Taxonomy (GTDB): domain Bacteria; phylum Cyanobacteriota; class Cyanobacteriia; order Cyanobacteriales; family Coleofasciculaceae; genus UBA11370. Next base: position 2,192 of record DNGI01000299.1, read on the forward strand.
CTATTATAATCTATTACGAAGTTACATTTATATGTAGTACTTTCTTTTCGTTTTGTTCCCAAGAAAGTAGGTTGGGTCGAGATCGCAAGGCTCAACTCCCATAAAATATAGCGGTTGTCATACTCATGAGGTACAAATTTCTAGGTTTTAGGGAGTGGGGAGTGGGGAAGAAAATGCAACTGTATAGCACTACGCATTGAGGTTAGGACATCCTTAATTGCTGAAACTATTGAGATTTTATAGGCTTTTACCTTCTGCCCTCTGCCCTCTGCCCTCTGCCCTCTGCCTTCTGCTGTACCTCACCCATTTGAGAAATGCTATAGATGTTGCGTGTCGCTTCTCTCAACCCAACCTACAGCTATCCGCCACCAATTTTTGCCTTATATCCCAACTGGGTGAGAATTTGCACTAACTTCTGAGTATGATCGCCTTGAATTTCCAGAGTATCGTCCTTAACTGTTCCACCGCTACCACATTGAGTTTTAAGCTGTTTAAGTAACTTCGCTAACGTTTCCGGTTGACACTGAAACCCTGTAATCACCGTCACCGTTTTACCCTTACGTCCCTTCCGTGAAGCTTGGACTCGTAAATTTTGTTGATTCGGTGGGAGTTCCTGAATAGGACGTTCTACAGCGGGATTGCTGTCCCCACCAAATTCGCGGTAGACAGCGCGATCGCTTGATGGATTGGATTGAGAAGAGTGGGATTTGGATTTTGATGAGGTCATATCTTAAATTACCTTAATAATTGTTTACTTATAGTCCTTCATTTTATTGATTCTACCTATACCAAGTCTAAATGAAGCATCAAATCTTCTATTCCCCACTCCCCACTCGTCACTTCCCATTTAATGCGATCGCATACCTTAATATTTTTAGTACGCGCCCTGCCAGAGGATATAATTTAATATCATAAGCCATTAATCATTAGTCATTGGTCATTAGTTATTTGTAATCACCAATGAGTAATATCAATGGGATTTAAATTAAATTTCAATTCTCATCTGTCCAACTCAAAATAATAGTTCTACTCTCTCTACGATTAGAGATAATTTTAACTAAAAAGGGTAGCGTTATGATCACTCATCGCCATTTGGATACAGAGGAATCCCAGCAACGAGGATTAGACTCCTATCAAATAGCTGTCTGTGAATTCTTGACGGATATTGAAGAGCATTTTAAATATAAAATTATCTTACATTCCCAACAACCCATTCGGCGCAAAGACCTCTATATTCCCATTCAAGTAACTCTAGAACGAAACTATCGCCATGAAGTCGAAACCTTTTGGGGATATGCTGAATCCGAAGCTGAACTCAAACACGCTTATACGATCAAAAGCCGCAAGGTTGATTTTAAACGAAATCAAGTCCCTTGGGAAGAAGCTAAAAAACAGCATCACAAAATTATGGTTTTAGCCGATCCAGGGATGGGAAAAAGTGCCTTATTAAGGAGAGAAGTAGCGTTAACGGCTGCGGTCGAAAAAGAGAAACTCTTATCCTACAAAAAAACAGTCGATGATGTCATTTTTCCGCTTTTCATTCGTCTAGCTGATCTGGATGAAGCAGAAGTTGAAATTAACGAAGCCATTCCCCTATTGGTTCAGCGAGACTATCCTAAAACTTGGACAGATATTCAACCCTTATTAAAAGAAAAATTAATTACGGGGAAATGTTTATTACTGTTAAATGCTCTGGATGAAGTCCCCAAAGCCAATCGGAATCGATTAGCTGAAAAAATTAACCGATTTTTGGAAAATTATCCATGTCCCGTAATCTGTGCATCCCGAATTGTTGGGTATGGCGGTGCTTTTATTAAAGGAGCAAAAGAAGTCGAAATTGTGCCGTTGAGCCAACCGCAAATCGAGCAGTTTATTGAAATTTGGTTTAAGTACGCCGCTAGCGATCGCCATCAGAATTCCGCCCAAGGACTGATTGCAGAACTCCTGCAAAAACCTCAACTTCGGGGTTTAGCGAAAAATCCTCGCCTCTTATATCTCCTGTGTAGCTTGTATCAAGAAAAAGAATTAACTTTACCAGCCCGACGATGCCAGATTTATCAAAAAACAGTGGATTATTTGTTAAGTAAATGGAATCTTCACCAAGCATCGCAATCAGACGAGACACTTCAAGCAAAAATTCAATTATTGGAGACTCTAGCCTATCAATTTACCTGTCAAGGGAAAGATATTTTTTCCGGTGATGAACTGAAACACCAGATTGGAGAGTATCTACAAAGCGATCGCCCGAATTCCAACTTAAACCCTTACACCGCCGAAGAACTCTTAGCTGAACTATCCGGAGAAAATGGCATCCTGCACAAATTAACCAAGGAAAGCCACCGATACGTCTTTATTCACCGGATGACTCAGGATTACTTAACCGCTTGCTATTTAAAACGAGCAATTCAAAATAATTCCACTCAAGGAATAGCCTTAGCTAAAGACCATTTCTGGGACTACGACTGGCATCAACCGTTAAGTTTATTGGCGGGATTAATGGATAATCCGATTCCTTTACTCGATGCGATCTATCGAGAGAAAGATGATATCTTTTCAACGTTGTTATTATTAGCAGGTCGGGCTATTGCTGAATGTGAAGAACAATCTCATCCGTTAATTAGAGAGATTATCGACAAGATCTATGAGTTGTGGCATACCTACCCCTTTGTGGGTTTCATTGAATCAACAGTAGTCGCACTGGGTCAAACCCATTTCCAAATGTTACATCAGTTACAAAAAGAATTAGATGAAAAGCATTACTATACTCGTAAGGATTTTGTCGCCGCTTTAATTGCCACATTAGGTCAAATTGGCAGTCCCCAAGCCGTAGAAACATTAACCTACGCCTTAAATCAAGGACCTTGGTACGTGAGAGGAGAAGCCGCCGCCGCCTTGGGTCGAATTGGCATTTCCCAAGCGATTAAAGCCTTAATTTCTACCTTACACGATGAAGATACAATTGTTAGAGGACAAGCCGCCGAAGCGTTAGGACGAATTGGTGGTTCTGCCGCCGTACAAGGGTTAATTCTCGCCCTTCATGATCAGGATAGCTATGTTAGAGGAGAAGCCGCTGTCGCCTTAGCCCAGATTGGCACTCCCGAAGCCGTCGAGGAATTAGTTAAAGTTCTCAACCATCCTGATAATTTCGTTCGTTGGGAAGCAACAGGCGCTTGTCGAATTGGCACGTCCCCGGTAGTCCAGGCATTAATTCAAGCCCTGCATCACCAACAGAATACCATTCGGGAGGAAGCCGCTGTTGTCTTAGGTCGGATTGCCAGTTCTCAAGCCCTGGAAGCCTTAATTCCCGCACTCCGAGATGAGGATAGGGTGGTTCGAGAAGAAGCCGCAGAAGCCTTAGCGAGGGCAGGCAATCCCCAAACCCTAGAGGTGTTAATTCCTGCACTCCGAGATGAAGATAGTATCGTTAGAGAAGAAGCCGCCGTTGCATTAGGTCGGATCGGCAGTCCTCAAGCCTTGGAAGCCTTGATCAGCGCACTTCACGACGAAGATAGCCAGGTGAGAAAGCAGGTAGTGGAAGCATTAGGAGAAATTGGTGGGACTTCAGCCCTCAATGCCCTAATCCCCATGCTTCAGGACAAAGACGGGGATATCAGAGGGGCAGCCGCCGCCGCATTAGGTCAAATTGGCAGTTCCCCAGCGTTAAAATTATTAATTCCCTTGCTTCAGGATCAGGATTGGTTTGTGAGGGAACAAGCGGCTGTAGCGTTGAGTCGGATTGGAACCTCAGAAACCTTAGAAAAGTTACTCCAACTGCCGACAAAAGACATTTATCGCCCTGAAATTTTTGCTCTCATTCGGACGCTAGCGGTGCGATTTAGCCGAGAACGACTACCCTTAATTCCCGTTTATCCAGAGTTAATTGGGTCGTTTGGTTTTGTGAGGCGGTTGGGGCGGAAATGGTGTTTTGCTTAATAGCAAAAATTAGGAGTTAGTTTAGTAATGGCTAATGGCTAATAGCCTTGAAAATCTCCCTCCCCACTCCCCCTCTCATAAGCTGTCACGCCTTTAAATTGGGTATCAGTAGCGACCAAGATGGTCGCACTACAAGGATTCTGTAATTATTGACAATAAGGTTTAAATGACTAACAGCTTAGATGCAGATAAACCTGATTACCTTTAGTCAACATTCCCTCCGCCACTGCATTATCAAGCACCTCCGTCGCTGCTTCAATCCTCAACTGGAGTGCTTCCGCCACCTCTGCTGCTGTAATTCGTCCCCAGTAGGACGCATAGCTAATGATATCAGTTGCTGAACGAACCGGATGAATCTGGGGAGATACATGGGCTAAGGCTTTACGCAATTCCTGATAGGGTCGATAGCCGACTAGTAATACCGCCCGTCCAGTCATCGGTCGTAGAATCAAGGCAGGAAACCGACCAATACCCCGGTAACGCGCATCTTTAATATCCTCCCGAAAGGCATTTAAAGTATCTTGACTATCCAAATCATCAAGAAACTGCTGGAGATTAAAACCCGACTCAACCAATTCCTCTGCTAAGGCAATCAACTCCTCTCGACGAGCAATATTACGCCGTTCAAGCATAACTGCCTCCCGCAACCGACGCAAGTACGCCTCACCCAGATTTAACCCCTGTTTTTCAGCCGCTTTAACAGCGATACAAGCAGGGTAGGATGAGGTCGGAGGGTCTTCTAACCAGATTTTCTCCTCAATTGGCATCCCACACAGATGACGGATCTGAACCCATTGGGGAGCCATCTGTGCGGGACGGTTAATATCATTAATGGGATCACTGAAGCGTTGCCAGTCTGGAATTAAACCCCCCATCGCGTAACGCCAAACCAAGCGATCGCCAAATTCATACCGTAAGCGCCGCCATTGCAGCTCAAATGCCCAACTCCACGAACAAAGAGGATCAGTATAATACGTCACTTCAACCAGAGGAGGGAGTGATGGGGAGATAGAGGGAGAGGGGGATACCGAGGATAGGATGTTCAATGAAGGCGATCGCATCAGTTCTATTAAGATAGGTTTGCTAGCTGGACTACAACGTAGATAGATTGGAGCTGGTGGCTTGAAATTTAAAGCTGAATTCGGAAGGTAAGAGTGAGCAATCAGTAATCAGCAGTCAGCAGTTAGGAGAACAAGAGGTTTGATGTTCAGGGTTAAGGCTTTGAACTTGACGTATCAAGGTCAGAACTCAAAGTTTCAAGCTTTTAGCTTGACGTATTAAGGTCAGAACTTAGAGTTTCAGGCTTTTAGCTTGACGCATTAAGGTCAGAACTCGAAGTTTCAAGCTTTGAGGTTGACGCATTAAGGTCAGAACTCGAAGTTTCAGGCTTTTAGCTTGACGCATTAAGGTCAGAACTCGAAGTTTCAAGCTTTGAGGTTGACGCATTAAGGTCAGAACTTAGAGTTTCAGGCTTTTAGCTTGACGCATTAAGGTCAGAACTCGAAGTTTCATACGTTCAGCTTGAGTGATGGAATTCTGAACTCGAAGAAAGAGCCTTTTTCCCCAACCCCTACATTAGACCTCTTGCGAAAGTCG
>DNGI01000141.1 GCA_003486645.1 Cyanobacteria bacterium UBA11370
CTCTCCCTCAAACTTTTTTAGGGTTATTCCACCAGACATGATATCAGTGGCTATACTAAGAGTCTTCCCGCAGGATTGATAAAATCAAAATCACAGAACTATAGCGGTTCTCCGATGAGTCTAATACACCTAGGTCAGGTAAACCAGGGGAAACAGTATTTGCTCCAGATGAGAACCGCTATAGACTTTCAATAAGACGGGATTTACAGCATCTGTAACGTATCGCTTGGTTCACTAACCAGTCCTATGCACTCAATTCAGCTAGTCAATCGCATTCTTCTCGGTGCAATTGCCTTTGGTGTCAGCTTTGGAATTGGACTGTTTACCAATCCTAATCAAGCGCTACTCAATGGTGCAATTACGGTTTTGGCTAGCTACACAGGTGTTTTAGTCGCTGATAAACAGCGGATCAAACAAGAGAAGTTACTGAAGGGTTCTTTACGTAATCAGATTCAGGAATTTCAGGAAGAGGAAACGCGCCTCTATGAATTGGTATCCGAAGCAATAGCAACAAAACAAGAACTCGAAGCGAGTATTAATGCTTTGCAATCCGAACGGAGTCAGATCCTTTACCGAGTTTCTGAACTCCATACCCAACGAAATGAATTATATCACGAATTTTTAACTATTCAACAGCAAAAGCAGCAGGAATTAGAAGAAGTTTCTACCTTAAACCATCAAATTAAACAACTCGAAAAACATCAAACGGAACTCAATCAATCTCTCTGGGCAAAAACGGCTCAACTTCAGCCCGCAGAAACTCGTTTAAATCAGTTACAGACTGAACTTGAGGAGTTACAAAGCGAAATTTATGATAAACTCACTCAACAACAACAACTCAATCAAGACTTAGCCACTCTAGAACATCGAAAACAGGAATTAGGCGGAGAAGCTTACGACTTACACACCCAAATCCAAGCCCTTAAACAACGGTGGGAAGACTTAAATCAATCTCTATTGTATTTGCGGATACAGCAACAGCAAGTCCAAAATAGTTTAACTACTTTACAAACTGAACTTGAGCAAATCCAAAGTCAAGTTTCCGCTAAACAACACCAACACGAACAACTGAATCAGGACTTGGCAACCTTAGAACAACTCAAACAGCAGTTAGAGCTTGATTATCACGATCTGCAAACCCAGATGCAAGCCCTCCAGAGTCAGAAAAGCACCATTTCTCAAGTTTCAGTTCAAACCAATGAGGAAACAATTGCTAATATTTTACCAACCGAATGGCTTGAATGGATTGAATTTATTGAATATCTCAATGAAGATGAAAAAAATGCCCTGAAAGCAATTCTAGACCGAGATGAAGCTGCCTTGAAGCGGATTGCTGATGCAAAATTAACCATGCCACAGGTTTTGATTAATTCCATTAATAATCGTGCCTTAGAAGCGTTTAATGATATTCTATTAGTCAGTAGTAGTGGTTCATTACTCCCTGAGCTGAATGAAAGTTACTTATCCTTATTAATCGATTCGGCAACGGTTTACTTCAAAGATGTATTAGAACTCAATGAAATAAATTTAAGTCAACTTCATCCAGCGATCGATCAGCCTAACAGTTGAAATTTTATGCAAAAAATTCCCAAACGCATCTCTACTGCCCTCATGAATGCTCTTAGTTCGGGAGTGGTACCGAGAGTAGGATTAGAACATATTGCTGTCGGTAGAGAAAAGGAAATTTATGCGCTATCTCAAGATTTAGAAAACCTGGCTGAAGGAGGTGCTGCTTTTCGGTTTATTGTTGGACGTTATGGTTCGGGAAAAAGCTTTTTATTACAGTTAATTCGTAACCACGCCATGGAACAAGGATTTGTTGTTGCTGATGCAGATTTATCTCCAGAACGGCGATTAGCTGGAAGTAAGAATCAAGCCGTAGCTACCTATCGGGAATTAATGCGAAATATTGCTACCCGAACTAATCCGAATGGGGGGGCGATCGCTCTCATTCTAGAAAAATGGATTAGCACTATCCTAAATCAAGTTGCTCAAATCACCGGAAAACGTCCTCATGACGATGGATTTGATGACGAAGTAGAATTAAAAATTCGGGACGTTGTGAATGATTTAGAAGGCTTAGTTCATGGCTTTGATTTTGCTAATGTCATTATTGCCTATTGGCGCGGTTATCGTGAAGATAATCAGGAAAAGAAAGATGCAGCGTTACGTTGGTTAAGGGGAGAATTTTCTACCAAAACAGAGGCAAAATCAGCGTTGGGAGTACGAGTGATTATCGATGATGATACGTGGTACGACTATATTAAATTATTTGCTAAATTCGTCTCGGATATCGGCTACAAAGGGTTAGTTATATTGCTGGATGAAGCTGTGCATCTATACAAAATTACTCATGCTACTTCCCGTCAAGGGAACTACGATAAATTGCTGGCGATGTTTAATGATGCTATGCAAGGAAAAGCCGAATATCTCAGTATTTTAGTCGGGGGTACGCCTCAATTTGTAGACGATTCTCGTCGCGGACTTCACAGTGATGCCGCTTGGCAAACTCGTTTAACAAAAAGCCGTTTCTTCAAAGAAGGTTTCCAGGATACATCTGCGCCAGTGATCCAATTAGAAGCGTTAACAGAGGAGGAACTTTCCCAACTCTTGCAACGCTTGGCTGACGTTCATTCTATCCATTACAACTATAAAAAGAAGATTTCTGAACATGAATTAGACGACTTTAAACAAGCAATCGTTAACCGTTTGGGAGCAGAAAAACTTGCCACACCACGAGAAGTAGTACGAGACTTTATTAGTATTTTGAATATCCTCCAACAAAACCCTCAAATCGCGTTCCACGATTTAATCCAAGACTCTAATTTTAAGTCCAACCGTGTTAGTCAAAAGTTTGATAGTGATGGAGATAGCGAATTTGCTGAGTTTACGCTGTAAAATAAGCTACATGTCATACCATTTTTGATTTTGGATTGGGGAACACACTCGGGAGCATCCCGTATTTGCAA
>DNGI01000463.1:0-5341 GCA_003486645.1 Cyanobacteria bacterium UBA11370
TCCAAAATCCAAAATCTAAAATCTAAAATCCAAAATCCAAAATCACTTATGGGACGTTTTGTTAAAGCTGAACCTTATCCTTATCCGTATAACGGAGATTTACGCCCAGAAAATACAGTATTGCTAATTATTGATATGCAGACTGATTTTTGTGGTGTTGGTGGTTATGTTGATAAGATGGGTTACGATTTATCCTTAACTCGCGCACCAATTGAACCTATTAAACAGGTATTAGAGGTAGCGAGGGAGAAGGGATTTCATATTATGCACACCCGCGAGGGACATCGCCCAGATCTATCAGATTTACCGGAAAATAAACAATGGCGATCGCGTCAAATTGGGGCTGGAATTGGTGATCCTGGTCCTTGTGGTAAGATTTTGGTGCGAGGTGAACCCGGATGGGAAATTATCCCAGAACTTGCGCCGCTAGCGGGAGAAACGGTAATTGATAAGCCTGGGAAAGGTTCATTTTATGCCACAGATTTAGATTTACTTCTCAAGCGGAAAGGGATTCAAAATATTGTATTAACAGGGATTACTACGGATGTTTGCGTTCATACAACCATGCGGGATGCCAATGATCGCGGGTATGAATGTTTACTATTATCTGACTGTACAGGTGCAACGGATTATGGGAATTATTTAGCCGCTTTGAAGATGGTTAAAATGCAGGGCGGTGTGTTTGGTGCGGTTGCGGATTCTCAAAGTTTTATTGAGGCGATTAAGAGTTAATTTAATCAATTTGTCGCAAAGATAGCAGATTTTTTCCATCCACCTGCTCTACAACATAGAATTACCCCATTTAATCCTCCAAGCTCTTTTTGAATGTTGAATCTAAACTGATATGACAGACGTAGCAAACCCTTTAACTCAAAACTCAAACCTCAAACCTCAAACCTCTCCTACACCACCCGATTTAGAAGTGGTAAAGATGACCAAACGATTTGGCACTCTAACAGCCTTAGAGAATGTTTCGATGCACTTAAAACCGGGAACATTTCATGCCTTGTTAGGTGAAAATGGGGCGGGTAAGAGTACATTAGTTAAGTGTATTATGGGATTTTATACGCCCACATCGGGTGAGGTATTAATTGATAAACAAAAACGCAGTATTGCCAATCCCCGTGATGCTCATGGATTCGGAATTGGTATGGTTTATCAGCACTTTACTTCTGTCCCAGCGATGACAGTAGCCGAAAATTTAGTGTTATCTCGATTTGATAGTCCGAACTTAATTAATTGGAAAGCTGAATGTCAGCAGTTAAACGAGTTTATGGAAACTGCACCGTTTCATGTGCCTCTCAATATTCCCATTTCTCAGTTAGCGGCTGGACAAAAACAAAAGCTGGAAATTCTTAAACAAATCTATCTTAAAGTTCGTATTTTAATTTTAGATGAACCTACATCTGTACTCACGCCTCAAGAAGCGGATGAAGTTTTGGGATTATTACGAGAAGAAGTGACAGCCGGACGGTTAAGTGTATTGATGATCAGCCATAAATTCCGCGAAGTGATGGCATTTTGTGATGAAGTAACTGTGCTGCGTAAGGGGAAATTTGCGGGTCATGGTTTGGTGAACGAGTTAACCATTTCTGATATGGCTCAGATGATGTTGGGTGAGAAACGAGAACCGCAACAGGTGGAAAAAGCACTGTTAGAGTCTAAAATTCCGGTTCTTCAAGTTAAAGATCTTCATGCGAATAAAGATAATGGATTGCCTGCTGTAGAAGGGGTAAATTTAACGATTTATAGCGGTGAAATTGTGGGAATTGCCGGGGTTAGTGGCAATGGTCAACGAGAACTTGTTGAGGTGTTAGCGGGTCAGCGATCGCCAACATCGGGACAATTATTTGTAAATGGAGACGTGTACACGGCTACACGCAATGAGATGTTTAAACATAAGGTTTTTTCTTTACCCGAAGAACCGTTAAGAAATGCCTGTGTTCCTCACATGAGTGTCGCTGAAAATATGGCATTGCGAACGTTTGATCGTCCTCCCCAAGCTAAAGGGGGTATTTTATTAGTTCTGAAAGCGATTCGACAAATGGCTCAAAGTTTAATTCACCAATTCTCGGTGAAAACGCCTTCAACAGATACCCCTATTGGTAATCTTTCGGGTGGAAATGTACAACGTGCGGTGTTAGCACGAGAACTTTCGGCGGATCATATTAAGTTATTAATTGCGGCTAATCCTTGTTTTGGATTGGATTTTAATGCGGTGGAGTTTATTCATACTCAGATTGTGGAGGCGCGGAACCGAGGTGTTGCGGTTTTATTGGTGAGTGAAGATTTGGATGAATTGTTGAAATTAGCTGACCGAATTTTGGTGATTAGTGAAGGGAAGTTTGCTTATGAAAGCGCGATCGCCGAGGCTGATTTTGCGACTATTGGTCGCAGTATGGCAGGACACTGAGGATTTTGGATTTTGGATTTTGGATTGAATGTCAATTATTTATGATTTCGATTTCTGCTCAACCTTATGATTATGAATTGCCTACTTCTGGTGGGGTTGCATTATTAATTATTGATATGCAGCGGGATTTTTTAGAAGTAGGGGGATTTGGTGAGGCTTTGGGGAATGATGTGAGTCGTCTTCAGGGGATTGTACCAACGGTGAAGCGGTTGTTGGAGGTGTTCCGCGATCGCAATCTGCCTATTTTTCACACGATTGAATGTCATCAATCTGATTTATCGGATTGTCCGCCGTCGAAATTAAATCGGGGATGGGGGGGATTAAAAATTGGAGATAGTGGCCCGATGGGACGGATTTTAATTGTGGGTGAACCGGGTAATTCTATTATTCCTGAATTAGAACCTTTGCCGGGGGAATTTGTGATTGAGAAGCCGGGTAAAGGTGCGTTTTATCATACTAATTTAGAATCGTTGTTGCGAGAGGAAGGAGTTACTCATCTGATTGTTACTGGGGTAACAACAGAGGTTTGTGTACAGACGACAATGCGAGAGGCAAATGACCGAGGGTATGAATGTTTGTTAGTTGAAGATGGGACGGAAAGTTATTTCCCAGAGTTTAAAGAATCGACTCTAAAAATGATTCGTGCCCAAGGGGGAATTGTGGGTTGGACAGCAACCGAGAAGGAGGTTTTAGAGGGTTTGGCACAATGGCAAGCTTGCTTACCGTCTGCGTCTTGACTATTTATTGGTGATTTTTGAGAATTGACGACAGGGTGTTGCATGAAGAACAATCTTTAACTCAAAATTCTATTCCCCACTCCCCACTCCCCATTTCAAACTAGAAGTCTTTTTACTGAAAAGGGCGATAATTCTCTGTAACGGTTATGGTTAACAGTGAAGGCAAGCGCATAGGAGTGATAAGATGGAGCCGATTACTTGGGGGTTTATTGTTGCGGCGGCTTTGTCAGGGGTAATTGGGAATAAGGCTGATGTGGTGGTGAATCAAGCCTTTGGAAAAGGGTTTAAAGCGATTCTGAATCGCCTTAAACAGGGAGATGAACCTGTTAATCAGGAATTGCAAAAGGCGGTTAATCGTTCGTTTTTGTTGGCGCAGCAGAGTATTGTCTTGAATTGTTTGGAGGAGTTGACGGGGGGGAGGAAATATCGGGGCGTTTATGATTGTTTGCCCCAATATCGGGGGGATGTCAAGTGGTTGGAACAGAAACTGAAGCAGCTTAAAGCGGAGTTACACCAATTAGAAACGGCTGAATTTGTTGCAGTCTCGGTTACGTCTTTTGCAGAGATTGAATTGCTGCTAACTCCGGATGGGGCGTTGGTGGGAAATAGTATTCAAACGGTGCGAGATAAGCTGATTGATGCGGTGAATCAAGGCGCGATTGTACCTTATTATCAGGATAAGGTGGTACAAGCGGGAGGTGGGCTATTTGAACGGATGTGTGCCTTCTTTGCCGCTGAAATGAGCAATAACCCGATAGTTTCTAATATTGTTCAGGGGCAATTGTTGACGCAAATTAATGGGAATTTGCAGGAAATCCAAGCCCAACAGTTGACGGTGCGAGATTTAGAGAATTCGCTGCGAGATTTGGCGGGGAATGTGCCCCAGGATATTGCCGAAATTAAGGGATTATTGCAGCGAATTGATCAGCAGTTGGTGATGTCATCCCCGCCACCTGTGCCGCTTCAGTTTCAATCCTTGATTGATGATAAAACGGAAGGGTTTGTCGGGCGAGAGTTTGTGTTTAATGCGATTGAGGCGTTCTTGCAGGAGCAACCGAACGGCTATTTTATTATTGAAGCTGATCCGGGTGTGGGGAAAAGTGCGATTTTAGCGGAATATGTCCGGCGTACTGGATGTGTGGCGCATTTTAATGTTCGTTCTCAAGGCATTAATCGGGCGGAAGAATTCCTCAAGAGTATTTGTATTCAGTTAATCGAACGGTATCAGTTACCCTATGAGGTTCCTTTACATCCCGATAATACCCGCGATGGTAATTTTTTAGCCCGATTGTTGAATGAAATTAGTACCAAATGTAGAGACGTTGCCGATAACGCCTGTACCGTGATTGCAGTGGATGCGTTGGATGAGGTGGATTTGGATAGTCAGGCGAAGGGGGCGAATGTTCTCTATTTACCTGCATCGTTACCGAATGGGGTTTATTTTATTGTGACTAAACGCCCGATTTCTCTACCTTTTGTGGTGAATAAATCCCATGTTTTCAACGTCATGGACTATCAAGCGGAGAGTTTAGACGATGTGCAAGTTTATATCCGCCAACGCACTCACCAAAGTCCTTTATTACAGGAGTGGATTGCCAGTCGGGAGTTAACGATAGAGGAGTTTGTGATCCGGTTAGGGGAAAAAAGCGATCGCAATTTCATGTATCTGCGCTATGTCCTACCGGGAATTGAACATGGTGAGTATAACGATTTGAGTATTGAGAACTTACCCAAAGGTTTAGAACAATATTATTACCAACATTGGGAACGGATGGGGATGACGGCGAAGCCATTGCCCCGGACTAAGATTAAAATTGTCTATGTTTTATCGGAAGCACTCAAGCCGATTTCCTGTGAGTTGATTTCCCAGTTTGTGAATGAGGATGAGTTTACGGTACAGGAGGTATTGGAAGAGTGGGAGCAATTTTTGCGAGAACAGGAGATTGAGGGACAAATCCGCTACAGTATTTATCACGCCAGTTTTCAAGATTTTCTGCATCGCCGGGAGATTGTGAAGAAAGCGGGGGTGACAATTCAGGGGATTAATGCGCTGATTGCGGATAATTTGGCGGCGGAATTGGGGTTGTAATATCATGTCCGGTTAATTAGCCGTAATAAAACCTCCCCCCCATCCCCCTATCCCCCCATTTCCCCATCAGGACTTACGTAAGTGTCACAATAAAATCAACTT
>DNGI01000463.1:5642-6719 GCA_003486645.1 Cyanobacteria bacterium UBA11370
TGTGCCAGTTGCGTAAGTCCTACCCATTTAACTCTGACCACTTAAAAACGTATCCGGATCGATTCCCGCATCCCGAAGTCGTTCCATCAAAGACTCTAACCGAGATTCAGCTTGTTCGGCTCGGAGTCTTTCCTGTTCAGTTCGTTGTCTTTCCTGTTCAGCTTGCTGGCGTTCGTATTCAGCTCTTAGTCTTTCCTGTTCAGCTCGTTGTCTTTCCTGTTCAGCTCGTTGTCTTTCCTGTTCAGCTTGCTGGCGTTCGTATTCAGCTTCCGTAGGAATCCAATTTCCTTGAGCATCGTACCAACGCAACCACAAGCGCTCAATTCCTTGAAACTCTCCTTGCCATAATCCCAACCCTAACTCTAATTCAGGCATCCATACCCGCGACTCCTCTAATTCCAGTTCTTGATAATGCGCTCCATTGAGTTTAAATGCTCGTAACTGATTGGTATAACGACTAAAAATCACATAGTAAGGAATGTGTAAAATCTGCTCGTAAACGTCCCATTTTCTGGGGGGTTTCTCCTCTATTTGAAACTGAGCTGTGTGTCCATTCTCCGACATATCCTCAGCTTCAGGGGGGAATTTTTCCGATTCATTCTCCCCTAAATCTTCTTTTTCTGTACCCGGAGACAGCAATTCCACTACGATAAACGGATTGATTCCTTCTTGCCAAACGACGTAAGAAAGGCGCATATCCACGTCGTCATAAAGTCGAGGTACACCCACAACACCAAACCAATCCGGGCGCTTATACCACAACGCATGACGCACATCATAGTAAAGGTTCATGTCAGTACCCGTAAATACCCGTGATGGGGGATACTGCTGCGGACGGAACGTGAGGCTTAATAATTGGGGTTGTAAGTCATGAAATTCGTCAGGCAAACCAGGCTCCTCTGGATCTTCACTAGGGAGATCGTACATCGTCGGAAGGGTTTCTCTGGGCGACTTGGGCGGATCAGTTTGAGGAACAGGGTATTTAAACGGCAACATAGTATCTAGAAGAAGGATTGGCTCTATGTTAATTCAACTGAGATCTTGCACCATTTTGGATTTTAGATTTTGGATGCAAGG
>DNGI01000130.1:0-316 GCA_003486645.1 Cyanobacteria bacterium UBA11370
CCCACTCCCCCACCCCACTCCCCCAAACCTACTCAGTTGTGACACGCTTTATGTTACGATACATGTCAATTGTGAAAACTGTGTGACAAAGGAAGACTTAAACATGGAAGCTGCGCTGTTGTTCCAAACTACCTGAAGCTTATGCTATCTTTGACCCCCTAGTAGACGTTCTCCCGGTTATCCCCATTTTCTTCCTGCTGCTAGCCTTTGTTTGGCAAGCGGCTGTAGGTTTCCGCTAAATCCTTGAGTTTCAGACTGCTAGAGGGGCACCCACTACTGGGTGCTTTTTTTTTGCTGATACCAAGTTGCGTTCATA
>DNGI01000130.1:614-3378 GCA_003486645.1 Cyanobacteria bacterium UBA11370
TTGTCCCCCTTGTCCTCCTTGTCACCCTTTTGCTCAGAAGTGGTGACAAACTTCTGCCGTCCTGCACTAGTGCAAGATCTGAGTAATACGAAATTTAAATGCAAGGGTTGCTTCGCCCTCAGCTCCTAGCCGTAGAAATGATATAATCATTGTCCGTGTTGTGTCAAAGTAGGGTAAGAGGGGAAATCTGATTATTAATACAGAGGGTGATACCAGTATTTTAATTTATTGTTCAGATTAACCCATACAGAATTCTTTCTCGGATCTAGATATGAACAAATTGATTGGATTAATTATCGTTGTCTCGGCTCTGATTGGAGCGGCGACAGCTTGGCGCTTTCCCTTCTCTTGGGGTCAGAATCGGGCTAGTAATCAACTAGAGGCTTCTGAAGAGACAACAGCCGTTCAACCTGCAAATCGGACACAGGTTCAACCTGCAAATCAGTCGAATCAGAGAACCGCACAGGCTCCAAATAACGCGCAGAGGACGGCACAAGCGCCTCAAACCGTAGGTCAAGCGGGTACGGGAACCACTCCGCCAGCGCCAGCAGAAAATGCCCCAGCCGATGATGCCGAACCAATTACAGGGTTGTGGTAGATTATCCCTACTTGAGTTTTTAGTTG
The DNA here is from genome assembly GCA_003486645.1 of Cyanobacteria bacterium UBA11370. Taxonomy (GTDB): domain Bacteria; phylum Cyanobacteriota; class Cyanobacteriia; order Cyanobacteriales; family Coleofasciculaceae; genus UBA11370. The sequence continues at coordinate 1,239 of DNGI01000130.1, forward strand.
TTAGGTTGAAGAAATCAAGCACGCATTCCTCGTCCCTGCCTACAGCATGGGCGGGGTAGTTCATGAAAGTAACTAGCAACGCTGTAGACGTGCCTGAGCGCGTCTTAATTTTTCCAAAATGAACGCAACAAGTGACATTGTGATCGTGGGCGGCGGTATTATCGGTTTAGCGATCGCCGTTGAACTGAAGTTGCGGGGTGTAGCCGTTACGGTTTTGACCCGCGACTTTAATGAAGCATCAACCCTAGCTGCTGCTGGGATGTTAGCACCTCATGCAGAACGGATTCCCCCTAGTCCCATGCGGGAGTTATGTCTCTGGTCGCGTTCATTGTATCCCGAATGGATTGATAAGCTAGAACAGCTAACAGGTGTGGCGACAGGGTATTGGCCTTGCGGGATTTTAGCGCCAGTGTATGAAAAGGAGGGGAAGAATCAAAAAGTTACCTCCCCCCACCCCCCCATCCTCCCACCCCCTCATCCCCCTAACCTTTGGCTAGAACGAGATACGATTCATTTATATCAGCCTGGTTTGGGTGCAGATGTCATGGGTGGCTGGTGGTATCCTGAAGATGGTCAGGTGGATAACCGGGCGCTAGCTCAGGCACTGCGGTTAGCGGCTCAGGAATTGGGAGTAGAATTGCGAGAAGGGGTAATTGTTGAAGCCCTAGAACAGCAAAATTGCCGGGTGTGTAGGGTAAGAACGTCTGTTGGTGAATTTAAAGCTAATCATTACATACTAGCAACAGGGGCTTGGGCGAGTGAACTACTACCGCTACCTGTCCGTCCCAAAAAAGGTCAGATGGTGTCGGTGAAAATACCAGAAGGCAACCGTCAGCCTTTACCTCTTCAACGGGTATTATACGGGACTGATACCTACTTAGTACCCCGTCGAGATGGACGCTTATTGATTGGGGCGACGAGTGAGGATGTCGGATTTGCACCTGATAATACCCCAGCAGGAATTCATGCTTTACTTGCACAGGCGATCCGACTTTATCCACCATTGCAAGATTGGTCGATTCAAGAGTGCTGGTGGGGGTTTCGACCAACCACACCGGATGAATTACCGATTTTGGGCACAAGTCCTTGTGAAAATCTTACCCTAGCGACGGGTCATTACCGTAATGGTATTCTCCTTGCCCCTGTAACAGCATTACTATTAGCGGACTTGATTACGTCTCAAAAGTCCGAGCCGCTGTTATCTTATTTTCGTTACGATCGCTTTTACCATCCCTTATCTCCAAGTCAAACGAATTTAATGTTCAGTTCTCCTATCGCCCCAGTTTCTCCTCAAATTACTGAACCGTCCTTAAGTGATTCCCTGATTATTGCAGGTCGCACGTTTCACTCCCGCCTGATGACAGGGACGGGAAAATATAGCACCATTGAACAAATGCAACAGAGTATTGCAGCAAGTGGAAGTGAAATTGTTACGGTTGCAGTGCGGCGAGTGCAAACTAAAGCACCGGGACATGAAGGATTAGCTGAGGCGTTAGATTGGACGAAAGTTTGGATGTTGCCGAATACTGCTGGTTGTCAAACGGCAGAGGAAGCGGTACGAGTTGCGCGGTTAGGTCGAGAAATGGCAAAGTTATTAGGACAAGAGGATAATAATTTTGTCAAATTGGAAGTGATTCCAGACTCGAAGTATTTGTTACCTGATCCCATTGGCACATTAGAAGCGGCAGAACAATTAGTAAAAGAAGGGTTTGCCGTATTACCTTATATTAATGCTGACCCGATTTTAGCGAAACGATTGGAAGAAGTGGGATGTGTAACGGTGATGCCATTAGGGTCTCCGATTGGTTCGGGACAGGGGATTAAAACGGCGGCGAATATTCAAATTATTATTGAAGAAGCGAAGGTTCCAGTCGTCGTAGATGCGGGCATTGGTACGCCGAGTGAAGCCGCTTATGCTATGGAAATGGGGGCAGATGCGTTATTAATTAATAGTGCGATCGCGTTGGCGAAAAATCCTGTAGCCATGGGTAAAGCAATGGGTATGGCAACGGAGGCGGGACGGCTGGCTTATTTAGCAGGACGAATTCCGGTGAAGAGTTATGCCAGTGCAAGTTCTCCCCTAACAGGTACGATTAATTAGGGTTAATTAGCCTTATATAGGAAAGACTTGGAGGACAAG
>DNGI01000130.1:3608-7536 GCA_003486645.1 Cyanobacteria bacterium UBA11370
CAAGGGGGAAAGAAAGTACTACCTATGAACGCAACTTGGTATCAACCCCCTATCTCCCCATCTCTCCATCTCCCCATCTGCCTTTCTCTATCTTTGGACTGAAGAATCCTCACAAGCCCTCTTCTTATGCTTGCAGAGTAAATCTCTAAAAAAAACTATCCTGGATTGCTTGTTTGCACGTTTAAATTACACAGGATGAGTAGAGGATAAAAATTAATGGAAGAAATAACAACTCTACAAAATGACCAGAATCAGCCCAGTGAAAACCAACCTACTGAAATGGAGCGATGGACATCCTTAATTGGCGGTAGTGCCTTGGTATTAATGGGGTTACAGCAACGCTCTTTGCGAGGGGCTTTAATGGCGCTAGCAGGTGGGGGTTTAATTTATCAAGGAGTGACAAATCAAAGTACAGTCAAACAGGCTCAAGACGCTCTGAATATGAACCAAACCATTAAGGTTGAAAAAACAGTAACCATTAACAAATCAGCAGAAGAACTTTATACATTCTGGCACAATTTTGAGAATCTGCCCACCTTCATGAAACATCTCAAATTTGTGAAAGTTTATGATAATACACATTCTCATTGGATTGCTAGCGCACCTTTAGGGTCAAGTGTAGAATGGGATGCTCAAGTCATTAAAGATGAACCTAATCATCTCATTGCTTGGGCATCTAGTGAAGATGCAGATATTGATAACTCTGGTTTTGTCCGTTTTAAATCCGCTACAGGTGGACGAGGAACGGAGGTGAAAGTTGTACTGGAATATAACCTGCCAGGGGGTGGCATTACCGCTGCGATCGCTAAACTTTTCGGAGAGGAACCTGAACAGCAAATTGGCGATGAACTAAACCGTTTTAAACAATTAATGGAAACCGGAGAAATTGCCACCGTTGAAGGTCAACCCAAAGGAAGTTAATAACTCAAAATCCAAAATCCAAAATCCAAAATCCAAAATCCAAAATCCCTTGATGGAGAATAAAATTAATGAAAGCTGTTTGTTGGCACGGCGCTAATGATGTGCGGGTTGATACTGTACCCGATCCAAAAATTCTCAATCCCCGCGATGCGATTATTAAAATTACGTCTACCGCCATTTGTGGTTCAGATTTGCATCTTTACAACGGGTTTATTCCCACCATGGAACCTGGAGATATTCTGGGTCATGAGTTTATGGGAGAAGTGGTTGAGGTTGGTCGAGAAGTCAAGAATTTAAAAGTAGGCGATCGCGTTGTTGTTCCTTTTACCATTTCTTGCGGGAACTGTTTCTTTTGCCAACGGGATTTATCGTCGTTGTGCGATAATTCTAACCCCAATGCTTGGATGGCAGAAAAATTATACGGTCATTCCCCGTCTGGACTTTTCGGTTACACTCATCTCTTTGGTGGCTACGCTGGTGGACAAGCGGAATATGTCCGGGTTCCCTTTGCTGATGTTGGTCCTTTCAAAATTCCGGATGGTTTGACGGATGAACAAGTGTTGTTTCTTACTGATATTTTCCCGACAGGTTATATGGCAGCCGAAAACTGCAATATTCAACCGGGAGATACGGTAGCAATTTGGGGTTGTGGACCCGTTGGACAGTTTGCAATTCGCAGTGCTTTTATGTTAGGTGCCGAGAGGGTAATTGCCATTGATAGGATACCAGAACGTTTAGCAATGGCAAAAGCAGGGAATGCCGAAATTATTAATTATGAAGAAATTGAGGTAGGTGCGGCACTTAAAGAAATGACAGGTGGACGAGGACCAGATGCTTGCATGGATGCCGTAGGAATGGAAGCCCATGGGACGGATGCGATCGCACTTTATGATAAGGTCAAACAAGCTGTCCGTTTGGAAACGGATAGACCGATGGTTTTGAGGCAAGCCATTGTTGCCTGTCGTAAGGGTGGCACGGTATCAGTTCCTGGTGTTTATGGGGGTTTTATTGATAAATTCCCGATGGGTTCTGTGGTGAATAAAGCTTTAACCTTAAAATCAGGACAAACCCACGTTCATCGCTATTTACGTCCTTTACTTGAACGGGTTCAAAATGGTGAAATTGACCCTTCGTTTGTGATTACCCATCGTTTGAGCTTAGACGAAGCCCCTCACGGTTACGAGATTTTTAAACACAAAAAAGACAATTGCATCAAGATTGTTCTTAAACCTTAAAAACGTAGAGATGTTGTATTGCAACGTCTCTACAATATACTGATTATTGACCGCTTAAAGTATAAAACCCTAGGCGGCATCAGAAAGAGTCAACAGAAACGCCAGATTTTCATCGGCTTTCAACGCATGGGGTGCATTCGCCGGCATACATACAAATACACCCGGTTCCAACAGAATATCTTGCCCTTCCAGTGTTAGAATTCCTCGTCCTTCTATAACCTGAACCACAGCATTACGGGTTGAGGTATGTTCAGAAATATCGGTTCCTGATGCCAGACAAAAAAGGGTGTATTGACAATAGGACAGCTTGAGCAAAACTTTACTGAGAACCCCAGTTTCAGCATACTCAATCTTGTCTTTGAGTTGGGTTACTAGAGATTGAGGGGTATTTAATGATGTGGTCATATTTGATCTCCTAAACTATTTTTCATTTAAGGAGTGGGGAAGGGGGAGAGTGGGAAAAAAATTAGTGTAAATCGGCTTCCCATACACCAATATAAATGCGATCTTTATCATTGCGTTCAATTACACCTTTCAACGGATTTTCTCTACCCGTTGTGAAGCGATAGCGATTGGATCGGCGTTGATAGACTCGTTCTAATCCCTGTTGGATATCTCCTGAAACATTGCCATCAAGCATCTGATTTAATGTTTCTGACATCATCTCTAGTCCAACAGATTGGGCAAAGGCTACCTCCGTTTGACGCAAACGCCCTGATGTGCGATCAAACAAATAGCCCAAACTAACTTGATTGGGTACAAAATCTTCATAAAGTAATGCACGGGTATTTTGCCATAAGCCTTTTGAATTTTTAGTGGGATTGCCTAACGCAGACTCGACAGTTTTTTGCTGAGTTCCTGGCGCAAATCCGGGGATAGTTTGAGTTGAAGTAGGGGTTAAATCGTTCGTTTCAGGTAGTACAGAAGGAGAGGGCGATCGCATCGGTGTCGGTGAGGGGTTTGGAGTTGACGGCGATTCGGATGCTTCTGGAAGAATAAGTTCAGGCGTAGATGTTGATGAGGGTTCGGAGGATTGAGAGAATGTTGAATCAGGAGGGCGAGTGGGTGATAGTGGGGATGGAGAGAAGGTTGATTCAGGGGTAGGAGTCGATAAGGGTTCCGATACACTTGAAGGTGTTGGGGAAAAGGTTGGTTCTACAGTCGGGATTTCAGAAGTCAACTCAGGGGATGTGGAAACTGAATTGGATCGCTGTAAAGCCCGATTTAAACCTAACCCAACTGCCACCGCACCAATTAATAAACCTCCTAAAACTAAACCGCCTACAATGGGGAAATTTTCAAGTTGATTACGCCTTCTAGGAATAGGAACCGTTGGGGGTACTGCTGAGTTATTGACAGGGGGTAAACCACCCGGAGAAACGGCGACAGTAGCTTGAGTTAAAGAGGAGGTTTGAGATTGTAAAGCTTGCAGCATTTCTTTAGCGCTAGTGAAGCGATCGCGCGGATGAAACCGAATTGCTCGATCTAATACGCTAGCTAAGTTAGAGTGACAATTAGGCGCATCCTTACGCCACAAAATTTCACCCGTTTGCAGATCAGTTTCCAAGGCTTGAGGCAATTTTCCGGTGAGTAAAAAAATGGCTGTTAATCCTAAACTATATAAATCACTGGCATAAATAGGTCGTCCAGCAGCTTGTTCAGCAGGCATAAATCCAGGCGTACCAATTACCATAGATTGATTCGCACTAGCTTGGGGATTAATTGCTGTTTTCAGGGCTTCTTTGACTGCACCAAAATCAATGAGTACGGGT
>DNGI01000130.1:7742-8247 GCA_003486645.1 Cyanobacteria bacterium UBA11370
ACCAAAATCAATGAGTACGGGTAACTGATCCCGTTGTCGAATAATGACATTATCCGGCTTAATATCACGGTGAACCATATAACGACTATGGACATAATCCAGTACCGACAATAAACGGATGAGAATTTGTGTCACCTCACTCTCACTCAGTTTTCCTTCTCGTTCTACCTTTTTAGTTAGGGTATCCCCTTCAATCCATTCTTGAACCAGATAAAATTGTCCTGCTTCCGAGAAGTAAGCATACAATCGCGGAATTTGATTATTACCTTCCCCCAACTCTTCTAAAACCGCTGCTTCCCGCTGAAATCGTTCTTGTACCAACTTCTCAGTTTGGGGTTCGTGAATGATAGGCTTGAGTTGCTTAATCACACATCGTCGTCCCGACGGCATATAGGTATCTTCGGCGAGAAAGGTGTTACCAAACCCCCCAGCACCTAGTGTTTGGAGTATGCGATAGCGGTTATTCAGCAGTGTTGGGTTCATAATTGTTGTTTGTTGTTTGTTG
>DNGI01000130.1:8481-10668 GCA_003486645.1 Cyanobacteria bacterium UBA11370
TTTGTTGTTTGTTGTTTGTTATCTGTTGTTAGTGTATATAAAATTCAAACAACGCATCACAACTCACAACTAACCATTATTTTAAGTCAAGTAAGCCTTGCTCTTTCAGCTTGGGATTGAACCGAATTTCCGTTTGTACGCCTCTGGCTTTCAATTGCTCTAAAATTTGGCTTTCAACTCGCCGTGCGACGTTTTTCAGTAATTTAATTTGTCCTAATTCGTCACTCTTTGTATAGGTTGAATGTTCCTCATCAGTCATCATTTGTTTGGCATCAATGGGATGATTCCAGATGGTTTCATCGATACTATTACCTGGAGGATTTGCGCCATTTTCAGCAATCCACGCATCCCGAATTGTTTCTAAAATAGTGCGGTTAGGTCGATCAATCGTTTTGATTTTTAACCAATAGCAAGATTGAGGTTTACGGACTAGGTGTTGCTTAAGGCTGAGATACATATCACGAGAATAATTAACCAGTTGTAGGGTTTTATCCTGGTCAAAAATAGCGTAGATACCAATTTTCCCTTGCAAACTTTCCTGTAATTCTCCCTGATCATCCAGATAAGGAATATAGTCAATATCTGCCAGAGATGGAGTTTGAGTTTCAGAAATCATAAGTAATGTATTCCAATTAAGTTATACAATTTTTCGATAAATCGCGCACAGGCGACTAGGATTGAAGATTTTGGCTTTGAACATAAAGTTAGGCGGCACGTTAATAATCGCGTACTCCTCAGATTCATGATACTGCTCAAATTCCGGTGGCATTCCTTTGGGCGTATTTGTACTATAGGGAACAGGCTGAAACAGTAATTCTGTAAATTCTACGTTTTGGCACTGCACTTGTTCGGCAACTTGAGTGCGGAAGGCTTCGTTTGTCAATAGACTAAATAAATTGTCTCGTGCTTCTGGGTCAAGCACAAAACGGCTATTGAAATTGTTAATAATTTTTAACCGAGCCATAGGTTGAGTGGTATTTAAGGAGTGGATAACTGGGATGATTATACCTTCAGATCACTCCGATTAAGTCTTAAAATTTAGCAAAGGGGGTAGCTATATAGGCTGAGGTGAGGGCGCATCGATATGCGCCCCTACTGATGGCGGTTCAATTAGGAGTTTGCCTAAGTCCTAATTTAATCATTTCCCTCTCTAGCTTGATTCCGTTCTCCACGACAATTCCGATCTTTATTATCAAGTTCCTCTTGGAGTTTGCACCGTTCATAAACAATTTGAGCCGTGGAGTAATTCGGTAATTGCGATCGCCGTTTTAACGCATCATTAAAAAAGCGTAATGCTTCCTGATTTTTGTCTTGATGCACTAAAATTTGCGCTTTTAGATATAAAACCTCTGGATTATCGGGAGTCAATTGTAGGGCACGATCCACATACTCCAACGCTTGATCATACTTTTTCAAATCCCGATATCCAACCGCAATCCCCCGATACGCTAAATACTTAGGTTCTCCATAAGTTTCTAACTTTTCAATTGCTTGCGCTGGGTCAGCAAACGGTAAATTGACGGCTAAAATCAAGTCCATGTAACCCGTTAGCAAATTCAATTCTGGATCTTCGGAGTCAATTTTTTTAGCTTCATCTAAGTATTGAAACACTTTCTGCAATTTACTCAACGCTCTAACCGGACCTTCTTGTTCAAAGTCATAAGTTCCCTCTAAGAAATGACCCACAGCCGTATAAAGATTACCACGCAACGGGTCCGTTGAAATCAATTCTTCACCGATTTGTCGGGTCTGGGTAGCGTAATTCTTCAGACTATCCCAATCTTGCTCAGTGTAAGCCAAAGCAGCTAACATTGCATAAGCAAGAGGTTCATTTGATTCTACTTGGTTGAGATAGCGCTTGGCTCCTTTATAATCTCCCTGTTTAAATATAGATTCAAAGGCAGCTTCCGTCTGGTTATCAATGTCACGAGGATCGCTGTTCCGAAAAGGATCTCCAGCAAGGGTGGGATTTGCCCACAAACTAAGTCCTAGAACGCTTATACTGGCAAAAGCTTTTACTGTTCGTTTAGGTACAGAAAACGAATTTTTCATTGTCAGCCTCACAAAAAATGATTCTTAATTAATGTTTGACGTTATGCTTGATTCGAGGTTCCAACCTTTAATAACTCGCCATCATAAATTCCCTAAACCAGTACAGATAAAATTCCTTCCCCACTCCCCACTCCC
>DNGI01000130.1:10913-20464 GCA_003486645.1 Cyanobacteria bacterium UBA11370
TCCCCACTCCCCACTCCCCATTGTTATAAATTAATGTCAAAATTGAGAAGAATCCTATTTCTTTCTGAATGTTATATCTCAAAAACCTGACCTATCACCCACCTGCTACTCCTACCGCTATCTTAAAAGGTTTGAACTTGGAACTAGCACCCCAACAACTGGGACTTGTAATTGGGCCAAGTGGTTCTGGCAAAACCACATTACTGGAAATTTTAGCAGGTTTAGCAGAGCAAACAGGAGGTACTATTTTCTGGCGGGATCAGGAATTGATTTCCGATCATTTGCAACAGTTAGCCGGGTTAGTGTTTCAGTTTCCAGAACGGCATTTTTGTGGTAATACAATTTTAGAGGAATTGCGGATGGGGCATCCTGAATTGGGTTCAGAACGGGTTTATGAGGCGCTAGGAGAAGTGGGGTTGGCTGATTTATCTTTAAATACCCCACCTCACGCTTTAAGTGGAGGTCAGCAGCGGCGACTTGCATTAGCGGTGCAGCTTATTCGTCAACCTAGTGTATTAATGTTAGATGAACCGACAGCGGGGTTAGACTGGTCGATGCGACGACAGTTAGTTAATTTATTAGCAAAACTTAAGACTCATTGGACACTTTTAGTTGTAACTCATGATGCGGGTGAATTATTACCCCTTGCTGACCGATGCTGGACTATCAAACATGGAGAATTGGAAGCAGTTGATCCGGCTACTTTAGGACGTAAAGTAGAAGTTATTAGTCATTAGTTGTTGGTTGTTGGTTGTTTGTTATTTGTTGTTTGTTATTTGTTATTTATAGCTGTTATCCTATGAGTGAAGTACACTTAACTTCTGCCCTCGATCTTAATACCAACAGCCATGTACCCCATCCAATTGAGAACTGGTGTATGGTTTATTAGAACAACCAACAAACAACCAACAACAAACAACCAACAACCAACTATGTTATTGCCGGAAATGGTAGAGGTTTGGCAGCAAACCTTAAAGTGGCAACCTGATGAAAAACAGCAGCAGATTTTTCAGCGTCTTTATGAAGAGATTTTGTTAGGCAACCGCCAATTAAATTTAACTCGAATTACTCAACCGGAGGAGTTTTGGGAGAAGCATTTGTGGGATTCCTTACGAGGAATTGTACCGCTATTGCAATCGATGAATTCAAATCAAACGATTATTGATATTGGTACAGGTGCAGGATTTCCCGGATTGCCAGTTGCGATCGCACTTCCCCAAAGTTCCGTTACTTTACTTGATTCTACACGTAAAAAGATTAATTTTCTGGAGCAATTAATCACTCAATTGGAGCTGAAAAATGTTAAAACTTTAATAGGTAGAGCTGAAGTTATAGGGAAACAATTCCAACACCGAAAAACCTACGATATTGCTCTAATTCGTGCGGTTGGTTCAGCCTCTGTTTGTGCAGAATATGCCTTACCATTGCTCAAAACTGGGGGGTTAGCCATTCTTTATCGGGGTCATTGGACAGATGAGGATACACAGGTTTTAAAACCCGTAATCGAGCAATTAGGAGCAGTAATAGAATCGATTGAACAGTTTACTACACCCCTAAGTAGTAGTGTTCGTCATTGCTTGTATTTGCGGAGGTTGAGATCCCCGACTTCTGATCGGATACCGCATTATTTGCGATCGCAACTCCTTAGTTTCTGATTTTATCCTGTTGACTGGTACTGGGCGGCTTAGGATTGATTGAATAGACCTCTCCGGAAATTAGGTTTTCGCTTAGACAGGGTAAGAGTTTCAGATTATTTATCGGAGATGTCTAATAGATTAGCGATTGCCTTTCAATATCAATTAAACTCTAATTACCGAAGTGGAAAGGATTGCAGTAAGCTGGATCGGAGATTAGACGGTATTTTCAACCTCAAAAAAAGCATTAGGAGCAAGTTGGAATAAAGCCGCCAACTTATTAATTTGCTCAGTTGTCAGTTGGCGCTTACCATTCAATATATCGAGAACTGCTGTCTCAGTTTCAAAGATAGGAATTAAATCCTTGGGTTGTAAATTTGACTCTTCTAGCAAAGCTTGGACAAGTTCAAATCCTTTGAGTAGCGGCATGGGTTCGTGTTTGTTCTCATAATCATAAACCAAAAGACCGAGGACTTTAAGGTAATCACGATCATCGTTTGTCAACTTTCCTTTGTCTAAGATCGAGTTAATCTGAGTTTGAGTGGCAATTAATTCAGCCTCATTTGTAATTGGGCGTGGTGGGAAGCTAGTAATTAGTGCTATGTAGTAATTACTAGGAGTTTTCAAACCAGTCGTCATTTTTCCAGTTCTCCTTATCGTATTCGGCATGAGTAAATACAGCGCGGATAAACACTATTTGATATTGATAGTCTATGTAAGTAATCAGTCGGTAGTTATTACCATTAATGTTGAAAACCGTGAAATTACCAACTAAGTCAGCACTCGGAAAGACTTGGCGTAAGTCGATAAAGCTTTGAAACTCAGAGTTAAATACGCGAGTGTACCATAGTATCAGCCCAGTTTGTGCTGTAGGGTGTTTTTCCCAAAATTCTCGGAGGGTTTTTCGGCTAATAATCCGCATTCAATGAGTTCTTAGTTTCTTTCTAGATTATGTGCGATCGCAACTCCTTAGTTTTATCACAATACCTTTTGAAGTTTGAATTTTGAATTATTGGCTAAATCTTCAACAAAACCAGCCGCATTTCTATGTCCCCCTCCACCATAAAGCTGGGCAATTTTACTAACATCAAACTCGCCTACCGAACGAAGTCCCCAATGCCGTTTACCATCACTTCCATCTACATAGTAAGCCGAAAATAGAGCCTCTGGATACAATTCACATAATCGATTTCCCACTTCAGAAACAAAGGCACTGGCATTAACAACAGGAATAACAAACCCTCCCACCTCTCGCCATTGAACGTGTTGGCACATTCTATCCACGAGTTGATTAGTAAATTTCAGAATAATTTTTCCTTCATTTCTGAGGCGTTCAATCCCGGAAGGATTAGCTAGACTATCCCACACTTGAAAATCCATAGGATACGCTCTCAACGCACCTGTTATTTCTTGACTATCTGATAATTCAAATTTCCATAAATCCCGATCCTGAATGTAGTTTATCAAGTCCGGAGGGGCTTCATTATGCCAAAATTCCCACGCTAACATGGCACCCGACTTATTCATATCAAATCTAGCGCCTAACTTCTCAGAACCTTGAAGTACCGCATCCACCAAACTCAAATTATTTAACGCTTCCCATGCCGTTTTATGATGATCTAAAATAATGACCGATTTCATCCGCTGTTCTAGATCCAATAAAACCGATTTAGGATAAGAAAAATCTACAATGTAAACGTCTGATTGGTCTTCCAATTCAGGTAAAGGTGCGCCATAATTAACTGGAATGTATTCCCCTGAATTACCTAAGCATTTCCATGCTGCCCAGGCAGCCCCAAACCCATCGTAACAATTACCATGATAAAGGATGTAGGATTTGGGCATTGGCGTTAGGGGCTAAAATTAAGTTCATTCAACACTATTTTAACGAAAAGCGATCGCTTTTATTTGCACTATTATAATTTGAATCACAAGGCTAAAATTGAATATAGCAATCCTAAATAATTCATAAACGCCAAGATCCCCGACTTCTTCAAGAAGTCGGGGATCTGAACGAACAGTACGTTCAAATGTAATCAATCACAAAAGTTATGACTCGCCGTCGCATTTTGCAAGAGGGACAGTCTTACACATTTCGATCCTATTTTGAAATGCCTTATGAAGCCGATGAAATCTTAGCGGAATTCGGCTATACTTTGGTCAGAAAGCGTCTTGATTTACCCCGCAGTAGTCGTGAGTTAGAACGCTTGGATGAGTTACGACAGCGCATTGATGAGTCTTTACCACTCGTTAGTTTAAGCAGTGAAACAGCAAGACGCGAAACCCTTGTCGCACCCGCATTACTGGAAGTTGCACGATATTGTCAGTGTCAAGTGCGAATTGAGTATCCCTTATTCGTCAATAACTGGTTGAAAGGGAATTTGGATTACTTTCTCAAACACCATCAACGGTTATTAGTGGTTGAGGCAAAAAATGATGACTTAACCAGAGGATTTACCCAACTTGCTGTAGAACTCATTGCCATTTCTGAAGTTGAAGAGGGTGATATTTTTTATGGATCAGTAACCATTGGTGATGCTTGGCGTTTTGGTCGCTTAGAAAAAATAAATCAACAAATTTTACAGGATATTTCACTATACCGCATCCCTGATGATTTAGAAGATTTAATCAGAATTTTAGTGGGAATTGTAGATTAAAGAATGTAGAGACGTTCCATGGAACGTCTTTACCAGGATTTTGGATAATGCGTATTTAATTTCTAGAGATGTCTATTTAGTTTTCTTCGTTGTAGTAGTTTTGGTTGTCTTTTTAGCCGTAGTTTTGCGAGTTGTTGTTGAGGATTTACTAGTGGTTTTCGACTTACTCGATTTCTTCGTCGATGCTTTCGCCGCTAACAGTTCTAATGCCTTTTCTAACGTCAGCGATTCTACAGATTCTCCTTCTGGAATTGAAGCATTCGTTTTGCCATGCTTAATATAAGACCCATAAGGCCCTTCATAAATATTTACAGCTTCCCCATCATCAGGATGAACTCCCAATTCCCGTAACGGAGTTTTGGACTTGCTACCACTTCCACCGCGTCCCTTTTTCGGTTGAGCCAAGAGTTCTAATGCACGTTCAAGCCCAATTGTCAATACATTATCTTCAGCTTTAAGCGATCGATAATCTTTTCCTTCCTTACCCTGATTGTGAACCACATAAGGCCCAAACCGCCCCAACCCAACCTCAACTTTACCGCCTGTAGCGGGGTGCGTCCCTAAGTGGCGCGGTAGTGATAGCAACCCCACTGCCATATCCAGGGTTACATCTTCAATTTTGACCCCTTTAGGCAAGGAAGCACGTTTAGGTTTTTTATTCTCCTCCGTTGCTTCGCCTAATTGAACGTAAGGCCCATAAGTACCCAGTAGCACATAGATGGGTTCGCCAGTTTGGGGATGTAGTCCGACTGTATCAGGCCCTTCGGTTTTCTGCTTGAGTAGTACTTCGACTTGTTCGCCATTCAGTTCAGCAGGAGTTAAATCTTTAGGAATGGAAGCGGTGATCGGTTCATCCCCATTGTCCACCTCAATGTAAGGACCAAATTTACCAATCCGCACTTTCGCATCCAGGTTTTCCAGTTCAATCGTGCGGGCAATCGCAGGATCGATTTTGCTTTCTCGCTCTTTAACTTGCGTCTCTAACCCCTTTTCTCCTAAATAAAATTTTTGCAGATAGGGGAGCCATTGAGCTTCACCTGTAGAAATTTCATCCAGGGTCTGCTCCATTTTGGCAGTAAAGCCCGTATCTACCAAGTCAGGAAAGTGTTTTTCCAAAAGCGCAGTAACAGCAAAAGCAGTAAAGGTCGGAATTAGGGCATTTTTGGTCAGTTGGGCATACCCTCGGTCTACAATAGTGCCGATAATGCTGGCGTAGGTACTGGGACGACCGATTCCTTCACTTTCCAAGGTTTTAACTAAAGACGCTTCCGTATAACGCGCCGGGGGTTGGGTTTCATGACCAACGGCTTCGAGTTCCTTACAATCGGGATGATCTCCAACTTTCAAAGCGGGTAAAATCACTTCTTGGTCTTCCAGTGCAGCATCCGGATCATCAGACCCTTCAACGTAAGCTCGTAAATAACCCGGAAAGTTAATCCGTTTTCCAGTCGAACGAAATCCCGCATCTTCCACTTGCAAGTCTACCGTAATTTGAGTCATCTGAGCATCCGCCATCTGACACGCTACGGTACGCTTCCAAATTAAGTCATACAATTGCAATTCTCGTCCATCCAAACCCGTCTCCTTGGGGGTACGGAATGTGCTTCCCGCTGGGCGAATGGCTTCGTGGGCTTCTTGTGCGCCTTTGCTTTTGGTAGTGTACTGGCGGGGTTTGGGACTGAGGTATTCTTTACCGTATTTTTGTTCAACGCAACTTCGGGCGGCGGCGATCGCTTGATCGGACAAATGCACCGAGTCCGTCCGCATATAAGTAATATACCCCTGCTCGTACAAACTTTGTGCTGTTCGCATCGTATCCCTTGCAGAAAGGCGCAATTTGCGGTTTGCTTCCTGTTGCAAAGTGGAGGTAGTAAAGGGCGGAGAGGGTTTACGGGTAACAGGACGTTCTTCAATCTCCGTCACCGTCCACGGTTTATCCGTCAGTCTAGCTAAAAGTTCTCTCGCTTCCGCTTCATTTAACAACCGAACCGTGCGACCTGCAATAATTTGCCCAGTATTGGGGTCAAAATCACTTCCTGTCGCTACTTTAGTCCCCGCTACCGTCACCAGTCGGGAGTCAAAGGGTGTCTTCCCCTGCTCTAAAATTGCCTTTAAATCCCAATAACTGCCTTGACGGAAAGCACGGCGTTGACGTTCTCGATGCACCAATAACCGCACCGCCACCGATTGTACCCGACCTGCGGATAACCCCCAAGCAATTTTTTTCCACAGTAGGGGAGAAAGCGTATAACCCACCAGTCGGTCTAAAATTCGGCGAGTTTCTTGGGCATGGACGAGTTGTTCATCGATAGTACGGCAATTTTTCAACGCATCCCGGATCGCTTCGCGGGTAATTTCATGAAATACCATCCGTTTGATGGGAACTTTGGGTTGCAGCACTTGCAATAAATGCCAACTGATGCTTTCCCCTTCTCGGTCTTCGTCCGTTGCTAGCACAAGTTCGTTCGCCTCTTTGAGGGCATCTTTGAGTTGCTTGACAACTTTCTTTTTTTCCTTGGGAATAACATACAGGGGTTCAAACTCAGCCTCGACATTCACCCCCAACTGCGCCCATTTTTCGCCCTTAACGGTTTCGGGAATTTCTTCGGCGGATGAGGGGAGGTCGCGCACATGACCCATTGATGCCTCAACTTGGTAGTCCGAGGGGAGATAATTGCGAATGGTACGTGCTTTGGTGGGAGATTCGACGATGACAAGGGTGGTCATGGGAGTCCTAAAAATAGCAGCCTAGCTGAACAGTCTAATCTAATTATTTTTTTTCAGATGTCAAGTGGGGTGGTCGGGGGTCGGTGTTTAGGGGTTGGTTACTTAGGATAAACGATGAGTGACCTGTGTAGCTCGATTTATGTATCCAATAGCTAGCATGAATCACCCTGCTAGTGCTACTGCTTCACGCAGAGGTCTCTTAATCCCTTATATCTGATTTATGTGATCTCAACCGCAAGTTTTAAAGGGGAAGTGGGAAGTGGGGAATAGTCTAACTGGGAAAATAAGGTCTTGCGATCGCTAAAATAGCTCAGTATTCTTTTCAGGGACGAGTGAGTAGGGTATGCTAGCTCCATCGAGCCTTGCTCAAGGAGAACTTCAATGCCGATACCTGTAGCCTGTCAGTGTGGACGTTCGTACACGTTAAAGGATGAGTTTGCAGGCAAGCTGGTCAAGTGTCCTAGGTGCGGTGCAAGTATTCGGGTTAGGAATCGGCAGGTTAACAGCACCCAGAGGAGCGATCGCCCTCTCAACCAAAGCGTAGCACAAGGGATCAGCAGACAACCAAGTATAGGCTCGTCTATCGATCCTGTCTTTAACCGGGATAAGTTTCTCCTACGCCAAAAAGTTTTAACTATTTCTGAGAAGTATGATGTTTGGGATGAACAAGGGCAAAGTATTCTCTACATTGAACGTCCTGCTCATTTGTTGCGAAATGTAGGGGCTATATCAGCAGGAATAGTTGCAGGACTTTTGGTTTTCGTGATATTTTTCATTCTTGGTATTAATGCACCTGATGTGCTTGTGGGTTGGCTAATGTTGCTAGCACTGGTTGGCGGGGGTGTTGTCACGATCATCATAGGTTTCTTGCTTTATCAGAAACGGCATATCACCATCTATCGAGATCAAAGCAAGCAAGAACGACTCCTTGAAATTTTGCAAGATAAGAAGATAGAAATTTTAGTAGCAACGTTTACCATCAAAGATGCTAGGGGTCACTTATTGGCAACACTACGGAAGAATTATGTTTATGATATCTTTCGGAAGAATTGGAAGTGCTATGCCCCGAATGGTTCTCTGCTCTGTGTTGCTAAAGAAGATTCTATTATTTTGTCATTATTGCGTCGCTTTCTTGGCTCGTTCTTTGGGCTGCTACGAGCTAACTTTATTATCCTTGAAAGAAATACTGATAGGGTGATAGGTGAGTTCAATCGTAAGTTTACGCTTTTAGACCGCTATGTGCTGGATATGAGTGCTGATCGCTCACAATCCTTGGATCGGAGAATTGCGATCGCGCTAGGAGTGATGCTGGATACAGGTGAACGACGCTAAACTGATGGAGCAACAGATATGGCAAAAAAGTCCAATCCTGACCCTAGAAAAAGAGGTAATCCTGAAGAAGAACCGCTTCTAATTAACGAGACTATGTTAGCGGATAATCGGTTAGACTTTGAGCGAGGAATGTCTTATTTTCCGCCTCTAACCCTGATGTTAATTACTGCCAATATCATCGTATTCCTATGGCAAATGGCTACAGGCGCATTAGAGAGTAAAGCCGCAATTATTGATGCAGGGGCGCTAGAACGGACAAGGATATTGCAGGGAGAAGTTTGGCGATTAGTGAGTCCAATATTTCTGCATGGAAGTGTGGATCATTTACTAGGCAATTGCATGGCTTTATACGTTCTGGGTATGGCTTGTGAACACGCCCTTGGCTTTAAGAAAGCTGGAATTATTTACTTAATTAGTGGCTTATGTGGCTCGTTGTTGAGTGTTTTAATAAGTCCTGGGCCATCGGTGGGTGCATCGGGTGCAATTTTCGGGTTAATGGGTTCAATAGTTGTGTTTTTGTTCCGCTATCAGAAAACCTTTTTTGTGCGCGATCGCCGTATCGGTTTGGTGATTGCTGCTTGGGGGTTATACACTCTTGCCCTTGGCTTTCTTACTCCCTTTGTTGATAATTTTGCTCATATTGGTGGTGCTATTGGGGGTAGTATTGCGACCCTATTTCAAAAGTCAAGATTTACTGTACGGTGACAACTCCTACACCAACTGAGTACAGTATGGTGTAGGCTTCTCAGCGACTCCCGGTATCCCGTCGGACATTAACTGAGCTTTAAAGACGAATTGCCCTATCGCCTTGTTTTTGATATTTATTGCAGCATTATGATCCCTGTCCAAAATACACCCACAATGAGGACAGTTATGCCAACGAATATGCAGCTTCTTTGGTACTTTCTCACCGCAATTGGAGCAATCGGAGGAGGTGTTGTGAGCTATTACTGGGATAACCAACAAACCAGCATTTTCGGCTTTGTTTGTCAGTATTGACAGAAAGTTTGACCACCCAGCATCTAACACAGATTTTGCTAATCGGGTACGAGCTAGTCCTTTGATGTTTAAATCCTCGTGTGCGATTACGTCATATTTTGACAACAACCAATTAGCTGTTTTGAAGTGAAAATCTTTTCTCTTGTCAGCAACCTTTTTGTGTTGCTTACCCAGTTGTTTCCCACATTCCGCAGATATTTAA
>DNGI01000237.1 GCA_003486645.1 Cyanobacteria bacterium UBA11370
TCCTTACTCGAAACCCCTGATGCTCCCATTATGGGGTTCCCCACACCCTACACCCTACCCCCTACACCCTCTTCATCGCCATTTCTTGAATCGTAGATAAGGGAACTTGATAAAAATAGTGGCGTAAAAACTGTTCTTCTTCAATGCCCGATAAGAAGGATTGAATTGCCTGAGTAGGAATCGAATTGTTAGTATCTGATGAAACAAGAGTTGAATTCCTACTAATTTTTACAGACCAATCGAGGTGTTGTACTTCAAAACCCAAATGAGAGAGGGCGGATAATCCTAGATGAAGAGTGCGATCGCTCAAATCCAGTTTTTCTTGAAGTTGTGCTAAGGTAGCTGATTGATTCGTGCGACTCATAAATTTAGCAATTCCTACTAACTTCTCCCAGATTTGCTGAGGTGGCAATTGCGGAGGAGGAGGGTAAGCGATCGCTAATTTTCGTTCGGCTTGCAACGCCCGTCTAAACCATAGTTGCAGTTCATCCCAACTGGTTGGACATTCATGAATTGTTAAAGGATGAATCGATTTTGAATTTGGGATTACACTTCCCGCCACTGTGCTAATAGATTCTGGATCAAAATGTCTCCCCCTCTCCCTCTCTCCCCCTCTTCCTCTCTCCCCCTCTCCCCCTCTCCCCCTCTCTTCATCTTCACCTCGCCAATCTAAAATCCAATCGAGTTGATGAAATAAATTAAATGAAGCAATAGTGTCTCCTAACTGTAGGGCAACGAGGCGCACTTCGGGACGTTTTTTATAATTGTTATAGTCAAGTTCGACAATTGCATTGCATCTGCCCTTGGGTACTTCATCTTGATAATGTCCCCACCAAAGACCTGGAAAACCGTAACTACTAGAGTCGTCCCAAATTTCTAATTGTGTTTTAATATATTGAACCTTACGACCTTTAAAATCTTGAGTATTACTATTCCAAACTTGCTCAAACCAGCAGTTTTTAATGAGTAGCTTTGGAACAGGATTACCCATCCCACAAGGTTCAATAACTTTAAGTTCTTGAAACAGTTCTTTCCCCAAACTGGCTACATCAACCACGAGGTCAGCTTCTAAAGAAGGATTAACTAAGGCATCCGTAACAACCAATTTTTGACGCAGCTGATGGTTAATTCCTTCGATAAATAAGGGGATATTCTCAACGGGTAAACTCAATCCAGCGGCAAAGGGATGACCTCCAAATCGATAAAGTAGATGTTCTTGTGATTTTACTAAGTCGTAAAGGTCAATATTATTAACCGAACGGGCAGAACCTTTGGCGAGAATGGGGGAGTGGGGAGTGGGGAGTGGGGAGTGGGGAGTAGATGAGGCAGAGAGTTGTTCTGATTGTTCGGTATTGACTTCAGGAGGGTTTATTTTTTCTTCTATTTGTGTACTTAATAAAATAGTCGGTCGTCCGTATTCTTGGGCAATTTGACCAGCCACTAAACCTAATACACCGACAGGCCATTGAGAGTCTTCTAAAACAATTACACTGGTCGTTGAAAGGTCAATTTTAGCCAGTTTATTTTTAACCTGTTGGGTAACATCTTTTTGTAAAGATTTGCGGCGGGTATTGGCTAATTCGGTTTCTTCCGCCAGTTTATGGCAGCGCTTTTCATCCTGACTCGTAAGTAATTCCACACAAAAAGAAGCATCACCTTGAATACGACTAACTGCATTAATTCTAGGGCCAATTCCGAAAGAAATATCAGTTGGGCGATCGCCACTGCGTTGACACAATTCCAATAAACGCGCTACACCTGGGCGAGTACGAGTTTTCAATTGTTGTTGTAGTTTTTGGATTCCGCGCTGTGCTAAATAGCGGCAATCTCCGCTTAATTGGACTAAATCGGCAATTAAACCAATAGCCACTAAATCGAGTAAATCTTCTACAGGTTGTTTGGGAATATTGGGTAGGGTTTGATAAAGGGCTTCTACTAATTTATAAGCCACCGCTACACCGGAAAGGTGAAATAATGGGTGAGTCTCGGCAAAATAGCGGGGATTAATAATAGAAATTACAGGTGGACGTTCATCAGGAAGGGTGTGATGGTCGGTAATAATAATATCTATACCTAATTGTTGAGCATAATCGATTTCTTTGAGATTGGTGCTACCTGTATCGCAAGTAACAATTAATTTAGTTTCTGAGGTTGCGAGTTGATCAATTCCGGCACGATTTAAACCGTGAGATTCGGTTAAACGATTGGGGATATAGTAAGTTAACTGTTGATTTTGAGTAAAAAATTGTCCCAATCCTTCCCAAAGGACACTGGTAGCGGTGATACCATCAGCGTCGAAATCTCCCCAAATCGTAACTTTTTCTCCAGCTTTTATTGCTTGGTGAAGTCGTTTGATCGCCGACTTCATTTCTTGACCAAACTCAAAGGGACTGGCGGGTTTATATACATCTGGGTTAAGAAAACCATCTAGTTTTTCGGGGTCTTGAATTCCTCGTTGCCATAATAATTGGGCAGCATAAAATCCATCTGAGTTTGGAGTATGGCGTTTTACCGCTTCAATAAACCATTGCGGTAGTTGAGATGAGGATTGGACGTGTTCTGGAAGTTGTGGATCAGGCATTGGTTGAGGTGTTAGGGGAGATGGGGAGAGGGGGAGATATAGTGAGTCTATTTGATTTGTCAACAAGGGGAGACAAGGGAGACAAGGGAGAAAAGGGAGACAAGGGAGAGGTGTTTTACAAATCAGTTAGACTGGCTATAGACTAATTTAAAGTTTAATATTACCCCATGTGTAGTTTTACAAATTCAATGATTGCTGATAGTCCTTCCTTCGTTTTCAAATTGGTAAAAACGAAAGGTTTATCACCGCGCATTTTCTTCGCATCGCGTTCCATAACACTTAAATCAGCGCCTACCATAGGAGCTAAATCAATTTTATTAATAACTAATAGGTCAGACTTGGTAATTCCTGGTCCTCCCTTACGGGGAATTTTATCACCTGCGGCGACATCAATCACGTAGATTGTTAAATCAACCAGTTCTGGACTGAATGTTGCTGCTAAATTATCACCCCCACTTTCTAGGAATACTAAGTCTAAATCTTTAAACGTATGTTCTAACTGTTCAATTGCAGCTAAATTCATTGAAGCATCTTCTCGAATTGCTGTGTGAGGACACCCTCCCGTTTCCACACCCAGAATGCGATCGCTTTCTAACGCCTGAGAACGGACTAAAAATTGAGCATCTTCTTGGGTGTAAATATCATTCGTTACAACAGCAATTTGATTGGATTCTCGCATTGCCTTACATAAAGCATCTAGTAACGCTGTTTTTCCTGAACCGACAGGACCAGCAATGCCGACGCGAAAAGCATTCATAGGATTTTGGATTTTGGATTTTGGATTTTGGATTTTGAATTTTAGGGTTTTAGGGTTTAATTACTTCGCTTCTTGTTGGTTGTTGGTTGTTTGCCTCGACTCGAAACGTCTCTTAGCTTACTCCTATCAAAGTATAAAATAAAATCTCCCCCAGGGTAAAGTCGGAGGAGAATAGATGGGTTGGGAAAATTATAGCAATATTCAATCTAGGGGAGTTTTTCCTTTACCCTAGATAACAGGATTCAGAATTCGCTTAATATCCAATAGAAAAATCGTCGTTGTGGTGTCTTCATCGGATAATACGGCTGCATGACTAACCATTTGCAGTAAACCCGAATGACTTTCAGAAGTAGGAAGGCTTCGTATCATCTCGCTTTGTAATTCTATCAAATTAGGCGGCTCATCCACGACAATTCCACAGAGTTCACCCTCTGGAGTGCGGGTAATGACTAAAAAAGATTTGCGATCGCCAATGCTGGCTAAAGTTTTAGGGGTTAAGTACCGATGAAAATCCAAGACACGAATTGTATGCTTGCCAAGCTGAACTAATCCCAAGTCTCTCAATCCTCCACTGGTTTCTGAAGGGTAATTAACTACCTTTAAGACATCATTCAAGGGTAGTGCCATTGGACAATCACCAATCTTAAAAACGATAAATTTGTTTGTTCCCATTGTTTGTTTTTGGTTGTTGTTGGTTGCTAAATGATCAAAATTCTGTAGAGGCGTGATCTGATATAGCCAGTCTAAATGATTTGTAAAATACCTCTCCCTTGTCCCCCTTGTCCTCCTTGTCTCCCTTATCTATCCTTGTTCACGAATCAAATAGACTCACTATATCCAGTTGAGTAATCCTAAAAAAGAATGTATGTCTTTAACCGGATTGATATCAGAACTAAGAATTCACTACGGTTTTCTCCAGTACATCTTGTACCTTCTCTAATAGAGTGTGTTCTAGATACGGTTTGTTGATATAGTCTAATGCTCCCAATTCTGAAGCAATCAAGCGGTGTTTTTCTCCACTACGGGAAGTTAGCATAATAACTGGAATTTTGGTCAAATTTTGGTCTTGTTGACAGTATTTGAGAAACTCAAACCCATTCATTCTTGGCATTTCAATATCGCAAATTACTAACTCGATATTGGCATGACGGGTAAGTTGTTCGATAGCTTCGTAACCATCCTTGGATTGAATGACTTGATAACCCGCTTTCTGGAGACTAAACGCTAAGGTTTGACGCACAGTAATAGAGTCATCTACTACCAGAATAATGTGGTGAAATGTTGTTGAGAAATCTCGATCAGATGCGGCGGTTAAAGCGGCATAGCTTTGGCTTGGTAATTGACGCTGGGGTTGAATAGTTTGAGGTTGAAGAGTGTAAGCGGATTCATGTGTGCTTAATTGTTCAACGGTTAAATTCTGAACTTGTAAACCACTCGTTCCCTTGGTTTTTTGGTCAGAGATATACTGCATTAATACAGCGCCATCAATTACTAATGCTAGTTGACCATCCGCTAAAATAGTACCTCCATACACATAACTGGGTGGTGCGATCATCGTCCCCAAAGGACGAATTACTAATTCCTGTTCTCCAATTAGATTGTCTACTTCTAACCCCACTAATTTATCTTGGCAACGTACAAGAATAACAGGCATTGTTTGCGGCGTGGAAACCGAAGAATGTTGAGATTGTAAACTTACTGATTTGGGGTTTAAGCAGAAATAATCTAGAGCATTTGCAAGTTTAAAAATAGGGATGAGTTGCTCATCTGAACCTTTGCCCCATCGCAGTACTTTTCCTTCATCCCAAGCCCGAATTTGATGAGATTGAGGAATAAGAATTTGCTCAACTGCATCCGAAAGTAACGCATACGTTTGTTCGCCAGCTTGAATCAGCAATAACTTGGAAATCGTTAAGCTTAAAGGAATTTGCAACCTAAAGGTTGTACCTTGTTGGGGTTTTGAATCAACAGCGATCGCACCTTGTAAGGTTTGAAGTTGAGAACGTACCACATCTAAACCCACACCTCGTCCAGATAGATCGTTAACTTCTGAAGCTGTAGAAAATCCCGGTTTAAACAGAAACTCAATGAGTTGGTCTGAACTGAGATAATTAGCCTCTTTATCATCAATGAACTGACATTGTACTGCCCGTTGACGAATCTGTTCAAAATCCAATCCTTGACCATCATCACGAACTTCAATGACCAAATATTTGCCT
The DNA here is from genome assembly GCA_003486645.1 of Cyanobacteria bacterium UBA11370. GTDB lineage: Bacteria > Cyanobacteriota > Cyanobacteriia > Cyanobacteriales > Coleofasciculaceae > UBA11370. The sequence goes on from DNGI01000237.1 coordinate 5,558, forward strand.
CGATGGTAAGCACAAATTTCAATCTGACCTTGAGTAGGCTTACCCTGTTGTTCTCGTATATTAGACAACTCAATTCCATGATCAAACGCATTCCGGACTAGGTGTAGCAGCGGATCATAGAGTTTTTGAGCTATCACTTTATCCACCAAAACATCAGTCCCACGTAATTCAAGATTGACGGGTTTATTATGTCTGGTTTCTAACTGATTGATGACACGAGAGAAACGACCAAAAATTTCCCCTAAAGGTAGCATTCTCGCTTCCATCAGGGTATCGCGGGTAGTTCTTAAAAGTTGACGTTGTTTTTCTAGGGTCAGATTAAATTGATGAGTGAATAGATCGATCGCTTCTGTAGCTTCTCCTAATTGCACTGCATCGTCTATAACCGACTGAATTAGCATCTGAGATTCACTATAACGATCCAATTCCAACGGATCGAATTGATTGTCAATTTTAGATTTTGGATTGGAAATTTTAGAACCAAAATTGAAGATGGGAAAATTACCCACTCCCCATTCTTTAGTCCCCACTCCCCATTCTCCATTCCACCGTTGCATTGACCAATTGAACTGGCGATCGTACCAATCTTGAAGTTGATCAAGCTGTCGTTGATGGTGCTGGAGGCGAGTAAGTAAAGCTTTGACTGATGCTTGTAATTGTTCACCTTGAAGTGATTGGCGGTTTTGGTTTGTTAGTAATTCTCCAATGGAATAATTTAAATGTTCTAAATGTTCGACATTAACTCGCACCGTTTGAGATACAGAAACGATTTCTTTCTGATATTCTTTCTGAGAAACTGAAGGTTGAAGATTGAAGATTGGAGTACGTGTTGTTTCTTCTTCCTTTTTAATTTCTACCTCATCCTGTTCGACTTCTCCACTTTGTTCAACACTAGGAGATTCGGAAGTGGGTAAGTTACCCCAAATTGCCTCTAACAGGAAGTTATCCGGTTCTTGCTCCTGAGATTCATCCAAGTTCAATTCAGATTCTTGGGATTCAGCTACATAAGATTCATCTATTTGTTCTGATTCAGCTACATAAGATTCATCAGTTTGTTCTGATT
>DNGI01000151.1:0-10844 GCA_003486645.1 Cyanobacteria bacterium UBA11370
CTTTCCTATCTACTATCTTTGACGGCAACTGGGTATGAGGTGCATCAGACTTTCGTTATAGATCCAGATAATTAGGGTTTCCTCGTCTGATGCACCCTACAAGTTGATTTGAGTTTGAGACTCTATTAAGTCCTGAACTCCTTTTACAACAGCACTTCAGCTTTCGGAAGTTCTATGCCATTCTCTTGTTCAACAAACTCTTGAACATAATTACGATACTTCCGCAAATTTTCATCAACCCAATCCCGGTCATCGCTGTTAGCAAAAATATGGACGAGAGGTTCTCCAGCATCCGGTAAAATCAACACCCAACTATCATGGAAATGGTTAACAATCTTCACCCCATCAATCAATTCTAAATTTTCATCCGCATGAGTTTCAACCAAATGGCGCATTAAAGCCCCTTTCACCGTCCAAGGACAGCGCATGGTATAACTCTTATGACAAACCCGTGGGATTTCAGTGCGAATTTGAGCCAGCGATCGCTCCTGTACCGTTAACATTTCAATCAATTTCGCAATACAGAACATCGCATCAAATCCGGGATGAAGTTGGGGGAAAATAAAGCCCATTTCGCCACTACCCCCCAATACCACATTCGAGTTAGCTTGAGAGGCTTCCATCAACGCCGCCGGATTGGCTTTTGTGCGAATCACTTTCCCATCATGACGACGGGCAATTTGTTCAACTGCACTTGATGCGTGTACAGGGACAACTACCGCACTTCTGGGATGAGCCGTTAACATAACACTCACCATCAACGCCGTCAAGGTTTCACCCCGTACTGGCATTCCCGCTTCATCCACTAAGATAAGCTGTTCCCCGTTTGCCGAAACCTGTACACCAAAATTCGCTTTCAGCGCCTCGACTACTTGACCCAATTGAGTGAGTAACCCTTCCCGTTCCTGAGCCGAAAGGCAGGTTTGAGTTAAGCTAGCATTCAGCACAACCGCATCACAGCTAAACTTGGCTAATAAAAGCGGTAAAACAGCACCCGAAACCGCGTAAGCGTAATCAATAACTAACTTCGCGCTACTATTGCGAATTGCCTCAACATTGAGATACTTCTCAAACCCAGTGCTGTAGATATCAATCAACTGGGTAGGATAGTTAACATTGCCAATTTCATGAATCGGCGATCGCCGCAAATCCTCCTTAAAATATGCCCCTTCAATTTTCTTTTCTTTTGCCTTCGAGATATTAATTCCCTGAGAGTCAAAAAATTCGATCAGAATGTAATCGGTTCGGTCTGGATGGATGCGGACGTGAATCCCCCCGGCAACTCCTAGCGTGGGAACAACCATACGACTGATTGGAATTGCCCGGTCTTCGATATTCTGGACATGAACACCGACTGACATTAAACCCGCAATTAACGACCGAGAAACCATGCGGGAAATACTGCGTTGATCGCGGGAGACTGCTACCTGGGAACCTGGTTTTAACGTGGAACCGTAAGCCGCCCCTAGCTTCACGGCAAACTCTGGAGTAATATCAATATTGGCCAATCCTTGAACCCCGCGTTGACCAAAAAGATTGCGTTGAGCCGTACTTCCCCAAATTAAATTCATATTCAACGTGGCACCCGATTCAATATTCTTGCTGGGCCAAACGCGCACGCTGGGGCCAATTAAGGCTTCTTCACCTACCGTGGATAACGAACCCACAACGGCACCTTCCAGGACGTGGGCGCGACGATCAACTCGCGTTCCTCTGGAAATGACACAAGCACTGAGATGGGCTTCATCGCCGATAATTGAGCCATTCCAGAGAATCGGTCGTTTGAGATCAGCGTAAGCACCAATCGTGACGTTATCTCCAATGACGGTTCCTGCGTCTATCGTTACCCGTGGTCCAATGCGACAGTTGCTACCAATGAGTGCTGGGGATTCAATTTTGGCGGTAGGGTCAATTACGGTATTTTGTCCTACCCATATCCCTGGACTTTGTTCTTCGTAGGCAAAATCCAGTTTGACTTTGCGATACAACCCGTCATACTGGGCTTCGCGGTAGGCATCTAAGTGACCGACATCACACCAGTACCCATCAGCGACATACCCGTACATTGGTATCCCTTTTTCGAGCAGCAGCGGGAACAGGTCTTTGGAGAAATCACATTCGGTGTTTTCTGGGAGGTAGTCTAAAACAGATGGGTCTAAGATATATGTGCCTGTATTGACCGTATCGGAAAAAATTTCGCTCGTGGACGGTTTTTCCAGAAATCGCTTGATTCGCATTTCTTCATCGGTAATCACCACCCCAAACTCTACTGGATTAGGAACACGATACAAAACGAGGGTTGCTTTTGAGTTCCGGCTTCTGTGGAATTCAATTGCAGCGGTTAAATCAAAATCTGTAATACTATCGCCACTGATCACTAAGAAGGTATCATCAAGTAATTCAGCAATATTTTTGACACAACCCGCCGTACCCAGCGGCTGGTCTTCCTCGACGGCGTAAGTCATTTGTATGCCAAAGTCGCTGCCATCTTGGAAGTAGTCTCGCATAACATCGGGGAGGTAATACAGTGTGGCAATTACTTCATTGATCTGGTGTCGCTTGAGTAGGTTGATAATGTGTTCGGCGATGGGTCGATTAAGTATCGGTACCATTGGTTTGGGAAGATCACAGGTCAGTGGTCTTAGACGTGTTCCCGAACCGCCTGCCATCAGCACTGCTCGCATAAGTCCTCCTAATTTTTGCGCTTCACGGCTTAGTAGCCCTATGATTTACGTTCTGTTTGTCTGTGATAGTGTCTGCTCTTGAAATAATTTTGCTGGCAGCTCTCTCCTAACTTCTGACTCCACAACTGAACAATGGATAGACTAGGACTGAATCTAATCCTACTTTGACTTTGTAGTTGGGATCAATTCCACTCAGGAGGAAAATGTGTTCGTTCAAATCCTGAACGCCTTACAAAATAAGGATTAGCGTTGATATACTTCTAAAGATTGAACCTGAAAAATTCTCTAGCGTTAACTTCAAAGCGTTGTCATGGATGGGTGGTTAAAATGAGGGAGTAAGGCTATCTGCCTGTCACCCTAATCCTCGCCTTTGTTGCTAAATTGGGAGATGTCATTCCATTGAGTTGTCATGGAGGTTAATTAAATGTTAAAATTATTAATTCTTGTTTTATTAGGGATTTATGGTTACGGGGCTTGGAAGTTCTGGAAAGGATTTGAACGGACGAACTTCAACCGCAGTTTGCCGAATAAAATTTATTTGTCTCTGTTATGGCCTGCGTTAATTGTTACCAATACGTCCTATCGTAAAAATTTTAACAAAGCTCTGAAAGGTCGGTAGGCCGATTTTGGATTCTGGATGCAAGGATTTTGAAAAATCCCCACTCCCCACTCCCCACTCCCCATTAAAGCGTCTCTGGCTGATTGGTGGGACGAGTGAGAGTGTCGAGTTAGCAGGTGCGATCGCTTCCCTCAATTTACCCTGTACGGTAACGGTAACGACTATAGCCGCAGAAGGACTTTATCCGAAATCACCACTGTTACGGGTTCGGGTAGGATGTTTGGATGCCAATGAGTTAGCAGAGTTTTTGCAACAAGAACAGATTGCTGCAATCCTTGATGCGTCCCATCCCTATGCGGTGGAAATTTCGCGGATGGCGATCGCCGCCGCAAGCCATTACCAAATTCCTTACCTACGTTTTGAGCGTCTGAGTGTTAAGCGGCAAACGAATTCGTCTCACATTATTGAGTTAGATAGTTTTGAAACCTTACTCAAAGGTGACTATCTATACCAACAACGAGTATTACTGACCGTTGGTTATAAAGCTTTACCCTTATTCCAAAATTGGCACAATCGTTCAACGTTATTTGCCCGAATTTTACCGTCTGTCACATCTCTACACACTGCGATAGAAGCTGGATTTAGTTCAGATCGGATTATTGCTTTACGTCCTCCTGTCAGTACAGAATTAGAAAAAGCGCTGTGGCATCATTGGGATATTTCCTTAGTGGTAACTAAGGCATCGGGTGTAGCAGGAGGAGAAGAGGTAAAACAAAAGATTGCAATTGAATTAGGTATTTCACTAATCGTAATTGCTCGTCCAATTGTTAAGTATCCGCAACAAACTAGTGATTTATTAGTAGCATTAGAGTTTTGTCAGCGATATCTTGTTTCGGGGTTTATTTCTGGTGAATGCCTCTAGTGCTGGGAATTATCAATGCGATCGCCTGTTTCACCCCGATAAAAAAAATTATTATAAATAAGCTATTGTTCATTTCAACGACCTATAATAAAAAAAAAATACCAATAACACGTTAAATTAACTATTAGCTATTCTCTCTTATCTTAATAAAAATGGTTGTCACCTTCAAATTAAACCAAATTGATGTTTCACCCGGTCAATGTTTGACACTACGCCAAATTAGTTGGTTAGACTTTGAGGCAATTTTAGATGAACTAGGAGAGCATCGTGGTTCACGAGTTGCTTACTTTCAAGGGGTGTTGGAGATTCGGATGCCATTGCCAGAACATGAAAAGGCGAAGATACTGATTGATGAGTTTGTCAAAATCTTACTTGATGAGTTAGAACTGGACTGGGAACCTTATGGTTCAACAACATTTAAGCACCCAGAAATGGCAGCAGGTATCGAGCCAGATGATTGTTTTTATATCCAAAATTCTCAGCGAATGATAGGAAAGCGGCAGCTTAATTTATCGATAGATCCACCCCCAGATTTAGTACTTGAAATAGACGTAACGTCAAAGACTCAACTTGCTGCTTATCTAGCCTTAGAAGTACCGGAACTGTGGCGTTATGAAGACGGGAAATTACAAATTTTTGTTTTACAAAAAGGAGACTATGTACAAGTAGAAACTAGTCCCACATTTCCCAACTTACCCCTGATGAAAGAAATTACCGAGTTTTTGAAACTGAGTGATACAGCAGGAGCAAGTGCAGCACGGCGGAGATTTCGGCAATGGGTGCAATCAATTACTTAGTCAAGTAGGCTTGGTGTATATAGCCCCAGAATTTTCGGCTGAGGGCAAGATTTAGTATGTAATTTATAACCTTTTTCAAATGGGTAAGGTACATTTAATTTTTTTTCCCCACTCCCCACTCCCTACTCCCTACTCCCTACTCCCCAGAACGAAAGTACCTCATCCAATTGAGAACTGCTATAAACGTGCATTAACTTAATGCGATCGCCGATTTCAAAAGCCTAAAATATTTTTTATAAGCATCTCCCATTACTCTTTCTAAAAGAAATAATCTGTAACACCGTAGAGTAGGGATTACCTAATGATATTCGCCGAATTTTTTATTCCCCACGGGCATTGCTACCTGTGGAAACCTCAATTAGTAGGATTACATCTTGTCTCCGATGCCTTAACAGGACTCGCCTATTACTCCATTCCCCTCATGTTAATTTATTTCGTTCAAAAGAGACGAGATATCCCTTTTAACTCGATTTTCCTATTATTTAGTGCCTTCATCATTGCCTGTGGTACTACCCATTTGATGGAAATCTGGACACTGTGGCATCCAACCTATTGGCTATCAGGGTTGATGAAGGCGAGTACTGCTTCTGTTTCTCTTTACACCGCCGGAGCGTTAGTATCATTACTACCGAAAGCTTTAGCCCTACCCAGTCCTGCACAGTTAGAAGCTGCAAACCAAGCCCTACAAAAAGAAATTAGAGAACGTCTTGAAACTGAAGAAGCATTAACAAAAAGTGAGGCACTTTATCGGGGTGTTGTTGAAGATCAAACGGAACTCATCTGTCGTTACTTACCGGATGGAACTCTGACCTTTGTTAATGGGGCTTACTGTCGTTATTTCGGAAAAAAGCGTGATGAATTAATTGACAAGAGCTTGATCTCCTTAATTCCTGAACAAAATCAAGAACAAGTCTGTACACTCATTAATTCTCTATTAAAACTCACCCCTGATTGCCCGGTTGCTACTAGTGAATATCCGATTTACGTAAATGGACAAATCCGTTGGCAGTGTTGGAGCGATCGAGCAATTTTTGATCAGCAGGGCAAGATTGTTGAGTTTCAATCGGTAGGACGGGATATTACAGAAGTTAAGCAGACAGAGGCACTTAAAGCGCAAAATCTAGCCTTAGCAACCGCCAAAATTTATGCTGAATCTGCCAATCAAGCTAAAACTAAATTTCTTGCGAATATGACCCATGAACTACGCACTCCTCTCCATGCAATCCTGGGGTTTACTCAATTATTAAGCCGTGATCCGAACCTGATGTCACAACAGCAGGAAAAACTCGCCATTATTACTCGTAGTGGCGAACATTTATTAGAATTAATTAATGACATTTTGGAAATGTCTAAAATTGAGTCAGGTAGAACAAAGCTTCATCTCAATCCATTCGATTTGTATCGCTTGATTGATAGTCTTGAAGAAATGTTAGAACTCAAAGCAAAATCTAAGGGTATAAATCTCCAATTTGACCTCGCTCCGGATGTTCCTCAATACGTACAAACGGATGAGAGTAAATTACGTTCCTGTTTAATTAATATTGTCGGAAATGCCATCAAATTTACAGAAATAGGGAGTGTAATACTGCGAGTGAAGACCGGAAAAAGGAGTGAGGAAGAGAAGGCGGGGACAAATAACAAACAACCAACAACAAACAACCAACAACAAACAACCATTTTTTTTGAAGTTGAAGACACGGGACCAGGGATTGCTCCTCATGAACTTGACACATTATTTGATGCGTTTGTTCAAACTGAAACGGGTCGGAGAACTCAAGAAGGAACGGGTTTAGGTTTAGCAATTAGTTATAAATTTGTTGAATTAATGGGAGGAAAACTTAAGGTAAAAAGCACTTTAAATCAAGGGACAACAGTGAGTTTTAATATCCAGGTATCAGAAGTTGAAGCGGCTAAAATTCAGTATAATATTTTATCACAAAAAGTGATTGGGTTAGCACTAAAGCAACCCGTATATCGGATTTTGGTTGTTGAAGATAGAGCCGAGAATCGTCACTTATTGGTTACTCTATTAGCATCTTTAGGGTTTGAAGTTCTAGAAGCCACAAATGGTTTGGAAGGAGTTGAGCTTTGGGAACGTTTTTCACCTCATCTAATTTTAATGGATATGCAGATGCCTGTGATGAATGGTTATGAGGCGACTCAGCGAATTAAAACATCCTTAAAAGGTCAGGCTACGATAGTAATTGCAATTACTGCAAGTGCCTTTGAGGAAGAACGCGGGATGGTGATGTCAGCAGGCTGCGATGATATTGTGCTTAAGCCGTTTCAAGAGTCGGTGCTTTTAGAAAAGATAAGTCAATATCTTGGGGTAAGCTATGTTTATGAAGACTCGTGTGTAATGAAGTTACGCCAGTCATCAGACAGCGTTAAAAAACTGGTTCCTGAAGCGCTTTTAGTCATGTCTCCAGACTGGGTGGTGCAGCTACACCGCGCAGCCGAAAGCTGTAATGATGAGGAAATGCTGACCCTCATTGACAAAATCCCCGACTCTCATGCGCCTGTGAGATTAGCATTAGCTGATTTAGTTCATAATTTTCGATTTGATACTATTGCTGACTTAACTCAATCTTCAATCACCTCTTGTGAGTCTAATTTATGGGTTGAAAAATAAATTAAAAATTCAGGAATTAAGGCATTCAACCTATTTTGATTTTTTTTAGTCTTCAACTCTTTAATGTTTAATTTATTGACTTCCTACCTCCTGCAACTTGTGAACGCCTACGCATCTTTCTTCCTAACTTCCTTCAATGCCTATTAGCTTCAATGAATACCAATTGCTCATTAGTTTCTGTTGCAGATATCTTATTGGTTGATGATAACCCAGATAACCTCCGTCTTTTATCTGCGATGTTGAGCGAACACGGGTATAAAATCAGAAAAGCAATTAATGGGTCACTGGCTCTAAGAGCAGTAGAGATTGCTAAACCTGATTTAATTTTGCTCGATATCAATATGCCGGATATCAAGGGTTACGAAGTTTGTGCCCAATTAAAATCTTCTCCCCAAACCGCAGATATTCCGGTGATTTTCATCAGCGCTTTCAATCAAGTCTTGGATAAAGTCAAAGGGTTTGAAGTTGGGGGAGTAGACTATATTAGTAAACCTTTTGATATTCAAGAAGTTTTAGTCCGAGTTAAAAATCAATTGATTCTTCGTTGCCAACAAAAACAACTAGAAGAGCAAAATGCACAACTCCAACTTTTGGTAACAACCACGAAAGCCATTAATGAAGCTGATGATTTTGAAGCGGCAATAAAAGCGACTCTATATCAAGTTTGTGAAAAAATCGGTTGGAATTTTGGCGAATTTTGGATTCCTAATCCCGATGGGACGAGTTTTGACTATGGAAAAGGTTGGTATGCGAGTGAGTCATGTTTTGAAGAATTTGGATATCAGAGTGAGAAATTGATATTTACGAATAACTGGACAATCCCCAGCAAAATTTACCACTCCAAGCAATTCTTGTGGTTAAGTAATGTTTCAGTTGAGCAAGGTGAGGTTTTTCTACGTTCTCAACTGGCAAAAAAATCGGATTGAAAACCTGTTTTGGAATTCCGATTTTCTTTAATGAGCAAGTGTTAGCTATTTTGGTGTTCTTTAAAAAAGAAGTCAGTGAACCCGAACCGCGAGTCATTGAATTAGTTAATACTATTGCCACCCAGTTAGGTTCATTAATTGGACGCAAACGTTCTGAGTCAGCCTTGCGCGAAAGTCAGCAACAATTCGCCGCCATGTCGGCTAATATTCCCGGTGCGGTTTATCGGGGTGTCGTTCATTTGGATGGCAAGATTTCATGCCTTTATGTGAGTGAGGGAATACGAGAAATTACAGGATTAGATCCAGAGACATTGAGACTCGATCCCCAACACTATTTACAAATGATTCATCCTCAAGACAAAATTGATTTTAATGCTGCCTTACAAGCCTCAATCCAATCCCTTCAACCCAATAGTTATGAATACCGCATCATTACCCCATCCGGTAAGGTGAAATCGGTACGGGATAGCTTGCGTTGTTCCCGAATGGATAATGGGGATGTTATTGTAGACGGAGTGATGCTCGACATTAGCGATCGCGTAGCCGCACAGGAGCGCTTACAACTCCTAGATCGAGCAATTGGTGCTTCTAGCAATGGCATCGTTATTACTGATCCCACCCAACCGGATAACCCAGTCATTTACCTCAATCCTGGGTTTGAGCGAATCACAGGTTACTCACCAGGCGAAATCCTTGGCAAAAACTGCCGTTTCTTGCAAGGGAGTGAAACCACTCAACCCGCTCTTAACGAATTAAGAACGGCGCTTAAAGAAGAAAAACACTGTCATGTTATTTTACGCAATTACCGCAAAGACGGCACTCTCTTTTGGAATGAATTTTCTATTTCTCCCGTGCGAGATTCATCAGGAAACCTGACTCATTACATCGGCGTTCAAACTGATATTACAGAACTTAAGCAAGCAGAAGAAGCCTTGCGAGAGTCTGAGGCGCGGTTTGCGCGGTTGGCTGAAAATGTACCGGGAGTGATTTATCAATATCGTCTGTATCCCGATGGAACCGATGAATTTACCTATGTTAGTGCGGCTATCCGAGATCTATTTGAATTAGAACCCGAAGCCGTTCAGCAAGATTCTGGGTTAATGTGGGCTAGTATTCATCCCGACGATTTGAGTGCTTTTATTGCGTCACTTAACCACTCCGCACAAACCCTCGGACAGTGGTCTTGGGAGTGGCGCAATATTACGTCATCCGGTACTCTCAAATGGCTTAGGGGTGTAGCAAAACCCCAGCGACAAGCCGATGGTACGCTAATTTGGGACGGTATTTTATTAGATATTAGCGATCGCAAACAAGCCGAATCTGCATTACAAAACCTCAGCGAACAACAACGAGAAAAAGCACAGCAACTCGAACAAACGTTAATCGAACTGCAACGCACCCAAGCCCGACTCGTGCAAAATGAAAAAATGGCAAGTTTGGGTCAACTGGTAGCCGGAGTTGCTCATGAAATTAATAATCCAGTTAGTTTTATTTCTTGTAATATTAGTCCAGCCTTTGAGTATGCTCATAACCTCTTATACCTCTTACGACTCTATCAGCAACACTACCCTGATCCAGTCACCGAAATTGCTCAACAATTAGAACACCTTGAATTAGAATTTATCGCCGAAGATTTTCCCAAATTACTCGAATCCATGCAAGAAGGCGCTAATCGAATTGCCGAGATTGTGCTGTCTTTAAGAAACTTTTCCCGCCTCGACCAATCCGAACGCAAACTAGCCGATATTCATCAAGGCATTGATAACACGCTGCTGATTTTACAGCACCGATTGAAACAACACGCCAAAGAAACTGAGATTCAACTGATAAAAAATTATAGTGAACTTCCCCTGATTGAATGTTATCCAGGTCAACTGAATCAGGTCTTTATGAATATTATTAGTAATGCCATTGATGCAATTGAAGAGTCATTGCTTATGGGTCATTTGTCATTAACAAAAAATACCGGAAAAATTCAGATTTCTACGCAAGTCCTTAAACCCAATTGGATTGCGATTCACATTAGTGATAATGGTTCTGGCTTAACTCCAGAAATGCGATCGCGCATATTCGATCCGTTTTTTACAACCAAACCACCTGGAAAAGGGACAGGTTTAGGATTATCAATTAGTTACCGAATTATCGCCGAGAGACATGGAGGACATCTACTCTGTCATTCAGTTCCTAATCAAGGGACAGAATTTGTAATTGAATTACCCATTCATCAAGATCAAGAATAAGTTGCGATCGCCTGTAGGAAAGTCATACGCAGTTGCAGTCAAAGATAGTAGATAGGAAAGACTTGGAGGACAAGGGGGACAAGG
>DNGI01000151.1:11086-11696 GCA_003486645.1 Cyanobacteria bacterium UBA11370
TGAACGCAACTTGGTATCAGATCCCCGACTTCTTCAAGAAGTCGGGGATCTCAACCACTCTACGACTCTACTATCAAAACGCTTGAATCCACTCTCGAACCTCATAGTCTGTCCAAATACCATTTTGCCAATAGGGATCTCTTTCAATCAGTTGACGGACTATCGATTCATCTTCAGCTTCATAAATTCCAAAAACTTTAGTAATATCCTTTGTTGGACCAATGGTAATCAAAATACCCGATTCTTTTTGAGCAGCAAGACCTTCAAGATGAGTGTTTCGGTAAGGCTCCCGTTTTTCAAGAACATTCTCACAATAACTTCCCCACATTACATATTTTGGCATAGTCGGTTGTTGGTTGTTGGTTGTTGGTTGTTGGTTGTTGGTTGTTGGTTGTTGGTTATCTGTTGTTGGTTGTTGGTTGTCTATAAACCTCTTGCATAAATACCCGATTCGCCAAGGGTTAAAACCCCTGTCTTATAGATCAAGTCGGTTGAAACTGAGATCTTGCACCATTCTCAACAAAGTGCTACAACCCTTGATTTCTCGTTAACGTAATCACCAAAAACCTAGCTTTTACAGGCTTATTGCGACTGGTGCAAGATCTGAGTT
>DNGI01000013.1:0-3370 GCA_003486645.1 Cyanobacteria bacterium UBA11370
TCCCCCCATCTCCCCCTCTCCCCTTCCCTTTCCGCTGACGACGCGCCGATTGTACCAATTTAACCCGATACGGATCAGCATCTTTGCGCCATCTAACGCAGTAACCTTGAATTTGGGCACAATGGTCTAGGAGGCATTTTTCCCAACCTTTACGAGTACCAATCGTTTGTGTATTATCCAGTAATCCCCAATCTTCCTCCTGGCGGGTGAGTTTACAAAACTTTTCATACTGAGGATAGTCTGGGGTAACAAAGGTTTCCTTGCGATGCAGAATAGGTGGATTCTCTGACTTATCGTAGTCTCGGTAAATGACTTGTAAATCCCGTAGGTCAATTTGCATACTGGTATGTAAGGCGGGATGAGGGTCAGTATCAAAGTCAGGATAAAATAGGTAAGAGATTTTCGGTTGATTAATGTGGAATTTGATTAAGGTTGTACCCTCTAAGCGACCAATGGTTCGACTCGCACAGCCTTCATAGAGTCGGAGTAGAGTATTAAGGCCTTCTAGTGCTGAAACATGAACGTAAAGCGCATTGGGTAAACGTTTGCCGATCGCACTTTGTTTACAGCAGTTAGCAATTAAGCGAGTATCTCCCACACTGACTAACATTAAATCAGCGGCGGCACAGGCGTGTTTGTACCCTCCGAACAAAGCTTTAAAATCATTTCGGACAGCTTCCTCGAAATGGCTAGGTTTGGGACGGTGGCTGAATTGGGTAAGGGCAAGGTAAACTAGTAAATCTTGGCGGCGTTTTTCGGCGATCGCATCCCATTCTGTGATCTCAGTGACTTGTAAAATGACCTGAAAGGCACGACGCAGAGTCCCAAATTCTTCGAGAATTTCTGGAGCGTTGCTGAGTTCAGTTAGGCTGGGGAGACGACCGCGATCGCTAACAAATTCCATCAAGGGTGTGAGCAGTTGCTGATAGTCCTCAAACCGTTTTAGGGTCAGGCGAATTCTGGGGGTACTGGTGCGGGAACGGAAGCGGGATGCACGAAAACTTTCAGCTTGGGCTTCATCACGGAAAACAAAATAAATCCCCAAGTCAACGGGAATCGCATCAACCCCTAACACTTGGTCGATATAGATTTTAAGTTCTTCTTGTTCGTAATATTTCTGAAAGGTATTGCGGCGAGTTACAATCCCATCACCATAGGCAATTTGACCAGAGGTGCGATCGTCAATCAAGACTTGAGCGGCAACAATTAAGACCGTCTGGGTAAGTTCCCAGGCTTTAATTAAGGCTTCCCGACGTTCAGCCGGGTTTTCAATTACGTTAATCACATACCCCAGGTTAACCACATCGGAGGGTTTCAGGGGATGATCCGGCTGATAGTAGGGGTCCCAACCCTCACTACTATAGCCTTGCTTCGTCAGGCGCTGAATGTCACCCCCGTGACCGCAGCCATAATCAAAAAACGTGGTATCTTTAGTTAAGATGGCGCTTTCTATGGCTAATCGCACGGGTTTAGAGAGGTCAGTGCGAACCATCGCGGCTCTGTGACGCTCGATTTCAGGGGCTTCTGGGATGGGAGCAACCATATCTGAATCAAGAGCTTTTTAACTACTATACCTGGAAAAAGAGTTTACAAAAAAGAAGTTTAGAGATTAAGAGTTGCAGGAACTACAGCAGATTGCAACGGGATGAGGTAAAGAAAGAAGGAAAGAAAGCTAGAGTTCCGTCCGCTTAAGAGCTGATCACCCCATTCACGAGACAATAGGGCATGAACCCAAAAGCATCTAAAATTTAAGATCGCTCAAACCCGCTTCCTTGAAACCCTAACTATGCGAACGACCAAGATTGAACGAGTACGTGGCGTTAACGATGTCTTACCCGACGATTGTGCGATCGCCAAACAGCTTGAAGATACCCTCAGAAAGTGCTTCGAGTCGTTCGGCTACCGCCAGATTAACGTACCCTTGATTGAATATACGGAACTTTATCTCAGGAAATCCGGTGAAGAAATTGCCTCACGCCTGTATGATTTTATTTATCGCAACCGCCGCCTCTGCTTGCGACCGGAACTAACGGCTTCAGTGGTTCGCGCTTATGTGGATAACTTACAAGGCATTCCCTTACCTCTGCGCCTCTATTATATTGGTTCAGCTTTCCGCTACGAACGACCCCAAAAAGAACGCTACCGTCAGTTTACCCAAATGGGGATAGAACTGGTTGGTGCGACAGGTGCAATGGCGGATGCAGAAGTAATTTCTACGGCTTGTGAAGGATTAAATTCCCTAGGGTTAACCGAGTATCGGGTAGTTTTAGGTCATATTGGAGTGCTAGGAAAGTTTCTGGATAACCTTCAACTAGAAAGTCGCCTGCGTAGCTTCCTACTCACGAATATGGAAATTTTAAGAAAGGAAGGTAAAGCAGAAGTTGAACGTCGATTGTGTGAAATCTATCCCGCCTTTGAAACGTCACCTGTAACCTCTTTGCAACGAACAAAACGGTTAACCGACTTATTTCAAAGTATGGATGAATCTGAAGCACAAGTGGCTATTCTGGATCTTCTAGATAGCATGAATATTGAATTAGGAGGAAATCGTGATGCTCAAGAAATTGTAGACCGTCTGCTAACAAAAATGAAGCGCCAAGACCAAACATCTAGAGTTCGTCAGGCATTAGAATTTATGAGCGAACTTGGACAACTCGCTGGTGAAACAACCGAGGTATTAAAAGAAGCCGAAAAACTCCTCGCCATTCACGGTATTGATCGCTCTGGATTAGCCCAATTACATGAGATTATTAATACCCTAGAATTCTATAATATTGACAAGCGCCAAATTAGTCTGGATTTAGGTTTGAGCCGAGGATTGCAATATTATACAGGTATGATTTTTGAAATTTATCACGGTGCGGAGGGAGAAGAACGGCAGATCTGTGGTGGTGGGAGATATGATGATTTAGTAACTACATTGGGAGGGCGACAAGATACACCCGCGACTGGCTTTTCCTACGGTTTAGAACGGCTGCGGTTAGCGTTAGAAACAGCAGGTAAAGTATGGAGTGTAGATACTAGTGTTGATGTTTTAGTTGTCCCGGTTAGTCAAGAAGACTCTGACTATGGTATTCGTGTAACGCAGCAGTTGAGACAACAAGGATTGCGAGTAGAAATTGATGTCAGAAATAAAAGCCTTTCCAGCAATTTTCAATACGCTAGTAAACGAGGAATCCCTTATGCAATTATTATTGGTTCCGACGAAAGACTAACCTCAGAGGTTGTATTAAAAAATATGGATTCAGGAGAGCAACAGCGCATGACCATCACTGAAGCCGCTAATCAATTAAACAGGTTGTATATAAAGAGTTAGTATTAATCTGGAACCTCTAGCAACCAACAACTAACAACCAACAAACAACAACCA
>DNGI01000013.1:3641-4857 GCA_003486645.1 Cyanobacteria bacterium UBA11370
AACAAATGACAAACAACAAACAACAAATGACAACAATTAGACTCGCATTACCTAGTAAGGGAGCATTAGAAAAATCCACTTTAAACCTACTTTCCGCTTGTGGTTTAAGTGTATTTCGACCGAACGATCGCCAATATGTAGGTTCTATTCCGTCTCTACCCCAACTGACTGTCTTATTTCAAAGAGCAGCTGATATTTTCACTAAAGTAGAAGAAGGAAGTGCTGATTTAGGAATTACAGGCTATGATGTGGTCTGCGAAGAGGGAGCAGGTCATGATAATGTGGTTGTGATTTGCGATCGCCTCGGATATGGCAAATGCGAACTGGTTCTTGCTGTTCCAGAAAGTTGGGTTGATGTTTCTTCAATTGAAGATTTAGCTGAGTTAACCCTCCTATTTAAAGAGAAAGGAAGAACGCTTAGAATTGCCACGAAATATCCCAATATGACGAGGAATTGGTTATACGAAAAATTGATCGTCCATTTCTCATTAGTAGAGGTGCAGGGAGCAATGGAAGCTGCACCCAGTATGGGTTATGCGGATATGATTGCTGATGTTACCAGCACAGGTACTACCCTCCGAGAAAACCGCTTGAAGCAGATTACAGGTGGTACTCTTCTCAAGTCACAAGCTTGTTTAATTGGAAATAAACGGCTACTTCAAGCAGACGAATCTAAGCTGGAAACGACTAAAATTATCCTGGAGTTAATTGAGGCACATCTTAAGGCTAAGACGTATATTTCAATTACGGCTAACGTTCAAGGCAAGTCTGCTGATCAGATTGGGAATTACTTGATGAATAATAGTGAACTCCGGGGGTTAACGGGTTTACGAGGGCCAACTATTGCTAGGGTCTATTCTAATAATGGGGATGATTGGTATGCTGTTACTATTGTGGTAGAGCAGAAGATGCTACTACCTGCTATTAATCATCTCAGAAATGCGGGTGGTACGGATATGACTGTTCTTTCGCCTGACTATGTTTTTGGGTCAGAGTCTTGGAATTATCAGCAATTTTTTGATAAGTTGAAAGGGGACTAATTGGCAGCGGATTTTGTAGCGGATGTAACGGATGGTTTATTGGTAGGTTGCACGTTTGAATGGGACATATGGCATTTCTCAGATGGGTGAAGTTCGCTTAATTTTCTTCGTCACTCCCTACTCCCTACTCCCTAAAACCTAGAAATTTGTACCTCATGAGTATGAGAACCGCTATA
>DNGI01000013.1:5038-5242 GCA_003486645.1 Cyanobacteria bacterium UBA11370
TTTGTACCTCATGAGTATGAGAAGCGTTATAGGTTTGTTTAAGTGTTAATTAATTGATTACAAGAGAGAATACTGTGTCACATACAATTGTTACTGAAACTTGTGAAGGCGTTGCTGATTGCGTGGATGCCTGTCCTGTTGCTTGTATTCATCCAGGGCCTGGTAAAAATGTTAAGGGGACTGATTGGTATTGGATTGATTTTG
>DNGI01000013.1:5453-5596 GCA_003486645.1 Cyanobacteria bacterium UBA11370
TGATTGGTATTGGATTGATTTTGATACTTGTATTGATTGTGGTATCTGTTTACAAGTATGTCCTGTACAAGGGGCAATAGTACCCGAAGAACGTCCGGATTTGCAAAAAACACCTCAATAGTTATTGGTTGTTTGTTGTTTGT
>DNGI01000013.1:5885-17200 GCA_003486645.1 Cyanobacteria bacterium UBA11370
TTTGTTGTTTGTTGTTTGTTTTTAGTGATTAGCAAACACCACTAGTCTGTAGTGAAGAACTAAAAAATTACAACCAACAACTAACAACCAATAACCAATAACCAATAACCAACAACCAACAACCAATAACCAACAACTAACAACCAATAACCAACAACCAACAACCAATAACCAACAACAAATGACCAATGACTCTCCCTTATTACAAGTTGCAAAAGTGTATGCAGGATATATTAAAGACCTCAATATTCTGCAAGGTGTCAATTTTCAAATTAATTCCGGTGAATTGGTAGCAGTAATTGGTCCAAATGGGGCGGGGAAATCAACCCTGGCTAAAACCATTTTTGGGCTGTTAACTCCCAATCAAGGTAAAATTACGTTTAAAGGTAAGGACATTACCCATTTAAAGTCGGATCAAATTGTACAACGTGGGATGTGTTATGTTCCCCAAATTGCTAATGTTTTTCCCTCTCTTTCAATAGAAGAAAATCTGGAAATGGGGGCATTTATTCGTAATGATTCATTAAAACCCCTGAAAGATAAAATTTTTACAATGTTCCCTAGACTTGCTGACAGACGACATCAACGTGCAGGGACGCTTTCTGGAGGAGAACGCCAGATGTTAGCAATGGGACGGGCGTTAATGTTAGACCCTGATTTATTATTATTAGATGAACCTTCAGCGGCGTTATCTCCGATCTTAGTAAATAGTGTATTTGAACAAATTAAAGCCATTAATCAAACAGGTAAAGCGATAGTTTTAGTTGAACAAAATGCACGGAAAGCATTAGCCATGGCAGATCGAGGATATGTGTTGGAAGCCGGACGCGATCGCTTTTCTGGCCCAGGTCAAGACTTGCTGAATGACCCGCAGGTGGGAGAATTATATCTGGGAGCGAGTCGGCTGCATTAAAGGGCTTAAAATTAGACTTCTTGCTTGCATAGGACTTACGCAGGAACTCTATATGTAGCAGGGCTGTTTCATTCTTAAAATTTGCTCAACCTAGAAAGCTTACTGTGAGCGATTTTTAGCTTCTTTATATATAAGATTGGTATAGGTAAACTTTTGCAACAAATCTAGATAAACTAGCGAAAATCCTAGTCTAAAGGCTTAGTATCTAACAAACGTTTTCATTGTTCTGAAACTAAGACTATGAAAAAACTCATTCATACCCTAGGTAGTGCCATCTTTTGGCTCTGGAATCTTGCGTTTCTACTCGTTGTGTATGCGGGGATATTGCCAGAAATTGGGGTTGGATTAGTCAGGGCTATCTTCCATGGCGAAATTGAGAGTGAATTCCTCATCCCCTTAGTTGGTTTGATTGCGGTGCCAACAGGTTGTACTTTGATTGGAGGGTGGTGTCTGCGTAAACGACCCGCAGAGTTAATGCGTCTGTTTTATGGTGTAGAAGCTCCCTTATTCGCCTTTTGCTTAGTTCGCTTGTTCGTACTGCGAGAACTGACTCCGGCTAGCACGCTGCTTCTAGGAACAATAGTTGTCTGTATTATTGCATTTCTATTCGATGTGCTACACGGTTATGCAGAGCGAAATCGAGCCGTGGCATGGTTACAATTAATTGCTCACAGTTTGATGCTGTTCGTGGGTATCTATGCAGGAGTATTGTTGCTGTTTTATGCCATACCTGCTGCTGCTGCTCTCATACTCGAATTCTTCTCATTTCGTTGGGTAGAGCAGCTTTGGTGGATGTTGACTTATGACTGGCGTGCTGCTTTTTGGTGGATTCCAGTTTCCTTTATCTTATTTGGATTTAGCTGTACCCTTTTAGTTGGGATGCCCTCAGTCTTGGCAGTTTTATACATTGAATCTGCACGTTATATCTTACATCGTTTCGCTTCCCAGTATGGGCAAAAGCGCACAATCCAAGGTATTTTAGCGGTGATTAGTGCCTGGATAATTCTATTTATTTCTTTTCAACAACAACCCCAAATTAAAGCATTTAAACTGCTAGCAAGTCCAGCCAAAAATGACAGCGAAAGACAGGAACTTTTGGCGAAATCAGAAATAGTTCGTACAGGATTACTAAATGCCTACTTATCCTCTTATCGGTATGTCAGCCCTATCAAAGAGAATGACCATATCTTTGCCATGTACAGTAGCATCTTTGGTATGCCAGAATCCGTATGCCAGTTTTTACAAGATAGCTACAATACTCTGATGTCGCCATTTTTGTACAATGGCTCCCGTTCAGATAGCGAAAAAGCCGAAAAACTCTACGCCCAATTCTTTGACGCACCGATTCAAAAAGCCGAGCGGAATGCAGTTCAACGTGCCTTACAATCAACGGCAATTTTAGATGAAGCCAAGGCAGGAGTTCTCAATATTAACCAGAAAAAAGTATGGCTGCGATCGCAAAACCTTACCCTACAAGAACACGGAGATTGGGCAGAGGTAGAACTCTACGAAGTGTATAAGAACAAAACCAATGATGTTGAGGAAATTCTCTACTATTTTTCTTTACCAGAAAGTGCCACTATTACAGGTGTATGGTTAGGTGATAGCGATAACCGAGATCAGCGTTTCGCCTTTAAAGTTTCACCGCGCGGTGCCGCTCAAAAGGTCTACAATTCACAAGTAAGGCGAGAACGCCCTGTCGATCCAGCACTCCTCGAACAGGTAGGGCCACGTCTTTATCGTTTAAGAGCATTTCCGGTTCCTGCTAAATTAGCATCTTGGGAGCGAAATAATGCACCTCAATTGCACCTCTGGCTAACTTACAAAGTTATGCGACAAAAAGAGGGATGGGCACTGCCTCAATTAGGAGAAAAACGCAATATCTTTTGGACAAAAGATACCAAACGAATCTATGTAAAACAAGGCGTACAAAGTTCTCACGATAACTGGCTTCCCTCATTTTTACCAGCAACAGAACCGCAGTTACCCACAGTCCATCAAGTTAATTTTTCAGATGGTTATCAGATCACAGCCAAGCCCTTAGTTGAAAACGATTATTCCTTACCCCAAGGGAAAAGATTTGCTGTTGTTGTTGATAGTTCCCGCAGTATGGAAAAACATACCAAGGAACTGAAAGAGACATTTAATTGGTTAAAAAAACATGGCTTTGCTGATAATAATTTTGCGAATAATGATGCTGATTTGTATGTCACTGCTTCTTCAGGTACTCAACCAAAACGTATTGATGATATCCGAACATTTAATGTGGCAAAGATAACGTTTTATGGGACTCTCCAACATAAGGAAATGTTGCGGCAGTTTATACAATTACGAGGCGATACTCCCTACGACGGCCTTTTAGTGGTAACGGATGAAGGAAGTTATGAATTATCGGATAACAGCCAAGATGTTCCCGCTATGCCTGCACCCTTATGGATGGTGCATCTGGGCGCACTGCCACCTGCTTATGATGATGCCACTTTAAAAGCAATTCAGGATAGCCGTGGAGGAGTCTCTACCGAACTTCCAACAGTTTTGCAGCGACTAGCAACGCAGGCGGCATTAGGGTCATCTGTGGTAAATGTAGTGGATGGATATGCTTGGTCAATGGAAAAAACTGAGATCGAAAATGAGCCTTTAAATCAGGAAACTAATACCAATCAAAGCTCAAAACTAAACACTCAAAACTCAGAATTTAATAGCGGTTTTGAGCCATTTGCAGCACGACAGTTAGTGACAGGATTGAGTAAGGAAATAGAAGAAAACCAAGTCACTCAACTGGATGCCATTCATGCGATCGCCAAAACCTATAAAATTGTCACGCCCTATTCATCTATGATCGTTCTTGTTAATGATGAGCAACGAGAGGCACTTCGTAAAGCCGAAGCCGAAAAAGACCGTTTTGACCGGAAAGTGGAAGATGGGAAAGAGCGACTCAATCAACCGGACAATCCGATGAACAACGCCAGTATCCCTGAACCGAGAATGGTTTTGGGTTTGGTTGCGATCGCATTTATTCTAATTGTCACCCGTCAGCGATCTAAGAAGGCAGAAGCGGAATTGATGTAGCCGAAACAGAAATTGAACGCTCAAAAAAAACAGAAAAAATACAGAAACAGCCTGTGGGATTGAGTCTCGGAACATACAACCAGTTCGGTGCTTTTAGCACTAATTGATCATTAGTCGTTCGATTTTGGATTTTAGATCTTGGATTTGGAATTGATCAGTAAGAAGTCAGGGGTTAGGATAGCAGTCCTAAATGAGATACGAACACCTCTCTCTTGTCCCCCTTGTCCTCCTTGTCTCCCTTGTCTTTCTTGCTGAGTTTTGCATACAGCTACCCCAAGGATCAGTTATCGTAGTGAGTAAGCTAGCACGATAGGGATGGCTTGCCATGAGAAAGTTTTTATTACTGTGTTTGTTTGTATTAACCCTGGGATTTGCCCTATTTAACTTTAAAGGTTTGGCAAATCAAGGCGAATATCAATCGATTGTGCTGGATTTCCGCGAAGATATCCCAGCCTCTCAGATTACCGAAGAAGTAAACGCGATCGCGCAAAAATACGGCGTTACTCCTCGACTCAATAGTGAATTTTCTGCTGCTGACAATGTATATATTCTGGAAGGAGACAAGCAATTACTGACTAATCTCAAAAAATCACAACTCTCCAAGGAAACGGAATTTATTGAACCTAACTACATCTACAATGCCTTTTTCCTACCTAATGACCCTGAATACAGCCAGCAGTGGAACCTGCGGAGTATTAATGTAGAATCAGCGTGGGATGAAACGAGGGGAAATGGCGTTACGGTAGCGGTAATTGATACAGGAATTAGCCGCGTTCCTGATTTACAAGATACCCAGTTTGTTGAAGGGTATGACTTTGTTAATGATAAA
The DNA here is from genome assembly GCA_003486645.1 of Cyanobacteria bacterium UBA11370. Classification (GTDB taxonomy): domain Bacteria; phylum Cyanobacteriota; class Cyanobacteriia; order Cyanobacteriales; family Coleofasciculaceae; genus UBA11370. Next base: position 10,697 of record DNGI01000013.1, read on the forward strand.
GTCGATGCCTCTGATGATAACGGACATGGTACTCACGTTGCTGGTACTGTTGCTCAATCAACTAATAATGGTTATGGAGTTGCTGGAGTCGCTTACGAAGCTAAATTAATGCCATTAAAGGTATTAAGTGCTGGGGGCGGTGGTACGATTTCAGATATCGCAGAATCCATTAAATTTGCTGCTGATAACGGTGCTGATGTGATCAACATGAGTCTCGGTGGTGGTGGTGAAAGTAAACTGATGTCAGAAGCGATTGATTATGCCTTTAACAAAGGTGTTGTCATTATCGCAGCAGCAGGGAATGCTAACCAAAATTCTGCCTCTTATCCCGCCCGTTATCCGAATGTGATTGGGGTTTCCGCATTAGATTCAGCAGGGGTAAAAGCGCCGTATTCTAACTTTGGTGCTGGCGTAGATATCTCTGCTCCTGGTGGTAGTGAAGCGGGTAAGATTTTACAAGAAACTATCAATCCTCAAACAGGTACATCAACCTTTGCAGGATACCAAGGGACTAGTATGGCATCGCCTCACGTTGCTGGTGTAGCGGCGTTAGTTAAAGCCAGTGGTATTAGCGATCCGGATGAAGTATTTAGCGTTCTCCAACAGTCTAGCCGCCGTATTGAAGATGATCCTCTCAACCACTTTGGTGCGGGACAATTAGATGCGTCTGCTGCGGTAAAATTGGCGACAAAAGGTTCAATTACTTTCCGTGATTTCTTCCGTTGGTTGCGCGAAAATGGCTATTTGAATCTGAAGTTCTGGTTTGATGGTGGTGCTGTTGCACTATTACCCAAGGTTCTGATGGTTTTGGGTTCCTATCTATTAGCCTGGTTCTTACGCAATTATCTACCCTTTGGTTGGAGTTTGACCAGTGGGTTAGTTGCAGGGAGTTCGGGATTGTTTTTCCTACGGGGTTTGTATGTGTTTGATTTACCTCAATGGCCTTTCCGAGTGATGGGAAGTTCGATTCCAGAATTGGGGACAGCCATTCAAAGTAGCACCTTGTTAAATCCCATTTTTGCCAGTGTGTTGATTCCGTTTATATTAGTGCTGTTATTCCTCGGACATCGACAATGGAAATGGGTTGCCATTGGGTCAGCTTTGGGTGTGGCAAGTTGTTTGGCAATTAGTGCAGTAATGTCTCCTAGCCTATTGTGGTTAGGTAGTGGTATTGTCGCTCGTTTGTTCTTAGGAGTGAATGCGATTCTCTGCTTTGGACTTGCGTATTTAGCTAGTAAAGGTGAGGGGAAATTTGCATGAGTATTAAGGTTACTGGCGTTATCGAACGTAAAGATATCGGGACTGGTGCTTGGGCATTAGTTGCAGAGTCTGGAGAAACCTATGAACTTCAAAATCCTCCCTCTCAGTTACAACAAAATAACCTAAAAGTGAAGGTTAAAGGAGAGGTGCAAGAGGATGTAATGACCTTAGCCATGATTGGCCCAGTACTGGATGTGAAATCGTTTGAAGTTCTGGATTAAGTAGTCAATTAACATACAGGGTAGGTATAACACCTGCCCTATCTATAGCGAGTCTATTTGATTCGTGAACAAGGAGAGACTTGGGGGACAGGGGGGACAAGGGAGAGAGGGGGGACAAGGGGGATAAGGAGGGGAGCATCCCATTGCAAGCAAATATATTTTTCTTGTCAGTACTATCCCCCTTGTCTTCCTTGTCTTCCTTGTCTTCCTTGTCTCCCTTGTCCTTTCTTAAAAGTATTGCGTGCAAATTTGGGATGCACCCGATAAGGAAAGACTTGGGGGAGGTGTTTTGCAAATTATTTAGACTGGCTATATTAATCCAATGACTCTGGCAACCAGTCTTCTGCCAAGACTAAATTAATATCATAGGGACACTTCTCTGGAAAAGCAGTTTGCCTCTTCTGTTCCATTGATACATTACCACTTTTACTTAATCCTATCTCATACAATAATTACCCATCTATTGATATAAGAATGGATGTTAAACTTGCTGTGGATCGATTCCTTGCGATCGCAACAGTTCCTCTAATCTTATAGCTCGTTGTTCAGCTTGATTCGCTCGTTGTTCAGCTTGATTTGCCCGTTGTTCAGCTTGATTAGCTTGTTGTTGTAGTTCGCGGGAGTTCAAAAGGCGTTCCCCCGTCTCCGCATCCACCATCACCACTCGACCCTCTTCTAACCCAATCCAAACCCCAATGGTTTCACACAGAATTCGTCCCTCTTCATCGGGTGTTAGAGGCAAGTATTGATCATCCACCAAACGATAACCTAAGACTTCTTCAATGATCTGATTCCGCTGGCGGCGGCGGTCAATAATTATATACTCTGGTACTCTAGCTTTTGCGTACTGTTTGACCTTAATTTCTCGGTCTTCTTTGCGATAGCGTGGAGATACAACTTCGATAATTAAAGCTGGACGTGCCCCTTCTTCAGCGACCCAAAATTCCGTGCGATTTTGGTCTTTATTGCGGATACCAAAGGCGATGAAAACATCAGGACAATTATCCCGTAAGCCAGAACTATCCCATTTAATAATTAAATCCCGGAAAATACCCGTTTCTGGATCATTGGCATAGCGACGGGTCAGCATATCTTTAGCATCGCTGGCGCTATCATCATGAAACGTACTGTTTGGCAAATGATATCCCTCTTGTGGATGGAGAAATTCCTCAGATGTAAGGGGAACTTGAATGCTAGTTATTGTACCATCGGGTTGGGTAATCGTTTCCATTCGCCAGCCCCATTCGGCAATGTTTTTAGATAAATCTTTTTGGGTCGTTGCAGTCATAATTAGTTTTTAGTTATAGCAGGTATATCGGGAAAATCGGGCAGCTAGTTCTCTGCACCAGATTTACTCAATCCTAATAGATTTACAAGTTTTTTCCGACAGGATCTAGATTTCAGTTCCCTATCGCTGAACCTCACACTGGTTTAAAACCGCTATAATTAGTCGCAACTCAAAGAAATAAAACCCTTATGCAAAAATAGAGAGTCTAACGCTGCAACTTACGTTATTATGTACAAATTTGCTGCGGCTTCAGAAAATGAACTTATCGTATTTGGCTCTGCTCGACCTGGCTACACCAACAAACAAGTCAATGAGTGGATAAAGTTTATGCATAATCAAGGCATTCAGCGTGTCTGCTGTTTATTGCCTGAAACTCAGCTAGCTGGCTATTCAGATTTGCTTGGCGTTTATCGACAAGTCTTTGGAATCAATCAAGTTTGTTGGGCACCAATCAAGGATTTTAACGTTCCTGCCCCCGAAATTCTTGTGTACCAAATTTTGCCTTTTTTAGCGATCGCTAACCAATACAACGAGAAAGTGGTTGTTCATTGCTCCGGTGGCATTGGACGCACTGGGTACGTTTTAGTAGCATGGCTCATAGCTGGACGTGGACTGTCTAACAAATCAGCGATCGCTGCCGTCAAGCACACTGGGAGAAATCCTTACGAAGCCGTAATCGCCGCCCCATTTAAAGGTCAAAATCCTTGGAACGTTGCTGCGGAACTCAACAGGCTGTTCGATGAGTGTCATCGCTTCAAAAACAAGCTACTCTAATTTCCGAAGAAGCACGTATCATACCAAGTTGCGTTCATATGTAGTACTTTCTTTCCCCCATGTCCCCCATGTCCCCCTTGTCCTCAAGAGTCTCTCCTATCTACTATCTTTGACCGCAACTTAGTATCAGGTCTGTCTCTAGTCGTTCAGTGTATCCTTGAAAAAAAATCCCCAGCCCAAACCGGTGAGCCAGGGAACGTCAATCAGGGTGCATCTACCATTTCACTATTCCGAGATATGCTAGAGTTATCCGGAAAATAGTGGAAACTTTTAGACCCGAAAATCCATCAATCTATCACAGAAGCAATAGTCTAAACTCTGAAAACCCTTGACAACCCAGAAGCGAGCCCTTGACATTCAGCAAGATTGACCAGGCAGTAGCAGTGGCACAGGAATTCCACATCTCGGCAACCCCCCTAGGGGAGGATCAATATCTGGTGCGGATTGAACGAGTCGCACCGGGGGTGCCATTGGCAGAAGAACAAGTCCGTTGGCCTGTAGAAGATTGGCTAGCCCAAGCACGGCAACTCATGAACGACCCCTTGTTAGGCTTATTGCAGGGGAGTGCGGGTGGCATGGAAGATATGTTTTTTTTGCCTGAATCGAATAAGCGTATCCAGCAATCCTGCATGAACCTGGTGGCACTGGGTCAAGAACTTTACAATGCTCTATTTCAAGGCAGCCTACGGGATAGTTGGATGATGGCACAAGCGATCGCCCAAAATCAACGTCAGGTTTTGCGACTACGCTTGGGACTCAAAGGCAACCGTTTACCCCGCTTACCCTGGGAAGTTTTGCACGCAGGCGATCGCCCCCTCGCCACAGGTACAGATGTCGTTTTCTCTCGCTATCAGCTTAGTACGGGGTTAATCCGACCGCTTCAGAAACTCCCCTCTCAACCCCACCAACCCCTAAAAATTTTAATGGTAATTGCTGGGCCAAGTGACCAAGAAAGTTTGGAACTTGCCCAAGAAGCGTCTCATCTGCAAGATGAACTTAGAAGTCGTTCTCCCCAAGAACCCCCAGCCATTCAACTTACAATTTTAGAGCAGCCGGGACGAGAACAACTCACCCAAGCCCTTGAACAAGGTCAATATCAAGTCTTTCACTATGCAGGTCATAGTAGTTTAGGGGACTCTGGCGGCGATGTCTACCTGGTTAGTAATAAAACAGGTTTAACGGAAACCTTAAACGGAAATGACTTAGCGGGATTACTGGCAAATAATGGTGTCCAGCTTGCCGTTTTTAACTCCTGTCGCGGCGCTTATACCGCCACCTCCGATCCCCTGGATCAGGGCAAAGACCGAAACTTAGCCGAAGCGCTGGTAAAACGCGGTATTCCTGGTGTTTTGGCGATGGCAGAACGAATTCCCGATGAAGTTGCTCTCACTCTCACTCGTTTACTTTATCGCAACCTGAATCAAGGGTATCCGATTGATCTGAGCCTGAGTCGAGCGCGGCAAGGGTTAATTTCAGCTTACGGATCAAATCAACTCTATTGGGCACTACCTGTACTATACCTGCATCCCGAATTTGATGGGTTTTTAACCAATGTTGATGAGGATAGCCATAATCGGGAAGAACGGTTACATTTACCCGAACTTACTGACTCCCAGGCTGAAACTGACCTATTAACCCCATCTCCAACCCTAACGTCTCCCAGTTTCCTGGATAACGAGGAGGATTTAGCGGCTGATGTGATGGCACCGTTTACAGGTTATGATGATTTCACGGATTGGATGGATGGTTCTGGGTTAGAAGAACCAGAGGGTGATGACGCTGGAGCCTTTATTAAGAATTTACTCCAACAACTCGATACTAATCCGGTTGATGGGAATGTGGTATTGCCTCCCCTAGATGGTGAGAATTCTGCTGTTACTCCAGGAGATACAAGTAACTGGCAACCCTCCCTCTACACTCCTAATCATCAGGTTACTCCACCCCAGGAACCTCCAGTTGTTATCTCACAATCCCAAAACTCTATTCCTTCCCCTCAACCGACTGAAACGGTTAAACCAAGAGACGTTAAGCAAGAGTGGCAAACCTGGCTCTCAATTCCTAAACTGGGGATAATTTTAGGAATAACAGGAGCAGTAGCGATCGCTCTATTGAGTTTTTGGTTAGTTTGGAATCGTCAACCTCAATCTAAGAGTCCTCAGCCTGATCCCTCCGTTTCGACAATTCCTCAATCTCCAAGTTCTGAAACAGGAGATTTGGCAAACGCTGATACGTCTACAGTAACGAATATTGCCATTACTCAATTCAGTCAAGGCAATATTGACGCAGGGCAAAAGGCGGTGGAAAAATTACTCAATGATGGCGCTTTACCTCAAGTTAAAGCTGCTCTTGATGCCGTTCCTCAAGCCCAATTAGATAATCCGGCTATTAGTTTCTTACGAGGGCGTTTAGCATGGCAATCGCTACAAAGTGGCAATCAAAATTATAATTTAGATGATGCTCGACGTTATTGGGAAACCGCTCACAAAGGAAAACCCAATTCTGCGGCTTATTTGAATGCTTTAGGGTTTGCTTATTATACAGAAGGAGATTTTGAGCGAGCGAATAATGCTTGGTTAGATGCACTAACTCTAATTGAATCGGCAGATAATGGTCAAGACACTGTTAAAAAAGAAATGATGACCGCTTATGCTGGGTTAGCGCTGGGATTTTGGAAATCTGCTCAACAGCAGTCGCCAGAAAAGCGGAAAACTTTATTAAATGAATCCCTTAAACTGCGACAAAAAGTACTTAAAGATGACCCCGTGAACTTTCAACCCGAAGCATTGAGTAAAAACTGGTTATGGTCAGAACAAGCGATAGAAGATTGGCGATCGCTTTTAGCGATTAATGATTAGAAATGATTTAATCCCGCCCCTGATTTGTTCCAGATCGATAGGTTTAAGTTTACATGAGAACTTAATGCACGACAGGAAGAATTGTTGGCAGCGGATGGGGTAACGG
>DNGI01000012.1 GCA_003486645.1 Cyanobacteria bacterium UBA11370
ACTCTTATTTGGAATAACTATATATGCTGGAATAGTGTGTAACATGGCAGGGGTTGCAGTTGCTCTTGGGGATTTAGAGAATGCTCGGAAGTATAGCCTTGAAAGCCTTCGATTTTTTTCAAGTATTGATAATAAAGAAGGAATTGCAACTACGAAATGGCGGCTAGCAGAGATTGAATTGCCTCAAAATCCTGAATCTGCTTTGGCATTTGCTAGAGATGCTTATGATATTTTTAGCCGTTTGGGTATGATACAAGAATGCGTAGAACTACAAAATATGATTTCTAAGATTAATAATTTTATTAAAGAGGATAAAAATGAATTACAGTTTTAAATTAAAATAATTACTTTTTTTTAAATGTAAATATTTATGATAAGGAAAATTTGTTTATACGGAGTTTAAAGATTGTAAAACAGGTGGTTATAACCTTCAAGCTTCTCAAGCATCGCCTAATAGATTAATTAGCTTAATTTTATTAATTGCTTTAGCGATGACTTCCGCCTGGTTGCAGGGTAAAAAAACTAAGCTACAAGGACAAGAAAAATATGTTTGTCGTCTGACAGAACCAGGTAGGACTAGAAGAAGACATAGCAACTTTTGGATTGGTCTTTATGGGCAAAATTGGCTAATCGCTTTTTACTCCTGCCAGTTATGGGTCGAGCAAATGCTTAATTATACGCCCAACAAAAAATCATTTTATCAACAAGGTTTGAGAGCTATAACCCAGATCCAGCAACCTCTCTAGCTTCGTTGTCGCCCCCTGAAGCTAAAGCCACAAGCAGTCTCAGTTTACCTGTGATTTCCCCCGTATAACCTGAATGCCAACCAATATCTTTATGATAAGTGCGATCTGCTGTAAGCAGCAGCGCTTCGTGATCGCAAAAGTTTTCCTTCGCTGGAAATAGTCAAACCTTTTATCCTGAAGTTTCAGGGCTACCCAGAGTCCACTTGAACTGGTGAGTTATTTCTGCCGCGCTGCACTAGTACGGGGCGAGAGGATGTTGGGTTTGATGTCAAGCAGTTTCAGCCTGTTGCGGACGCGATCGAGGGGGTGGTGCAGATGATTGCCGCTCCGATCCAGAAGGTGAAACCTAAGAAGGCGACGGTGAAGTTTGGCATGGAACTGGCGATCGAGTCGGGGCAGTTGACAGCAGTGATTGTGAAAGGCTCTGGCAAAGCTAATCTCGAAATCACCTTGGAATGGGAACGGGAACGGCAAGAAAAAGTTGAGCCATGAGTCAGCTAGAGAATCTGCTGCAACAGTGTACAGTCAAGCTTACCCTTCCCGGTCGAATCGGATGGAGTGATTTAGTTGCAAAGCAGTCTGATATTGATTTTCAGCCTTACCTACGATCAATAGCCACAACCTATAAAATGTGGTGGCAGCTTTATACGTTGACAGATACAGAAGGCAAGCAGCAACAGATAAAGGAATCAGCCCCAACTTTTGACTTTGGGTTGATGGTGCAGACGGTGCAAAAGCGGGAGCGAGAACAATCGCAGGAAGGGAAACAAGAGCAAGAAAAAGTCGAGCGATTTTCGGTATTGGATGGGTTGCGAAAGTATGCTCTAGGGGAAGAGCCGGAGCATGTGTTGTTGGTTGGACGACCGGGTTCGGGTAAGTCTACTGCATTGGCGCGGTTGCTGTTGGAAGAAGCAACAGTACCTCATGCAAAAATCCCAGTGTTGGTGGAATGATGTTATGTGAGGTTTTCCAGCAAGCTCCTGACAACCAATTGCCCTCTAACCTGGCAGGAGTTTTTCAGGTGTTTACGACTATGTATGAAATTAGCAGTGTTCGTAAACACGAAATTGCACTGCTGAAAGGCGATGTCAGACCTTTAAGCGATCGCCGACTGTGGAAAAAAGCTTTGATAGCGATTGCATCCATCATGATGCAAGGAAAAACACCCGTTGATTTTCGACCAGTTATTCACCGAGATGAAGCTGAAAGCGAACTCAGCAGAGTCTTTCCAAACGAGAAATTTCCAATTCGAGACATCTTGGATGACTTGCTCAAGTACCATCTGTTCCAAAATCGCAGCACTGAACAAATCGAGTTTCGCCACCAACTCATCCAGGAATATTACGCGGCAGAATATCTCCTCAAGCTATTGCCAACCCTGACTGATGATGAACTGAAGCAAAATTACCTCAACTACCTGAAGTGGACAGAACCAGTGGCATTGATGCTTTCTCTAGTGGACAGTGAGGCACAGGCACTGCGGGTAGTGCAGCACTCAATAAAAGTGGATTGGATGTTGGGTGCAAGATTGGCAGGTGAGGTGAAACAAAAATTTCAGGCGAAAACGGTCAAGCTTGTGGAAGATTTAGAGGTAGCTAATTGGTTGAAGGTTCAGCTTTTGGGAGCGACGAGATCGGATTATGCGATTCCTACTTGGGTTAACTTGGCAGAAGGGTGTAGTTGGGAAACACGAAAGGAGATAGCAGAGTTATTAAGCCACATTAGATCCAATGCAGCGATGGCAGCTTTACTAAAGCTGCTGGAAGATTCCTATTTTTCTGTACGTGTGAGTGCAGCTAAAGCATTAGGTGAAATTGGCTCTGATGAGGCTATTCCTGGTTTACTTAAATTGTTGGAAAAAGCTGACTTTTCTATCCGTGCGAATCGGTATGTACGTCAATGTGCAGTAGACGCACTAGGTGAAATTGGCTCTGAATTAGCTGTTTCTAGTCTGCTTGAATTAATAGATGATTCTGACTCTAGAGTACGTTGTAGTGTAGTAAATGCATTAGGTAAAATTGGTACTGAGAATTCCACATCTGCCTTATTGAAGCTATTGGAGGACTCTGACCCTGATGTGAGTCAAGGTGCAGTGGAGGCATTATGTGCAATTGGTTCTGACGCTGGAATTTCTGCTTGTCTGAACTCGTTGGGGCATCGTAATGACTTGTTCTGTAGAGAAGCAAGCATATTGGGAAAAATCGGTTCTGAAACTGTTATTTCTGGTTTGCACAAACTGACAGACGATGCCAACTTTAGAGTGCGTCAGGATGTGGCGACAGCACTAGGCGAGACTGGCTCCGAAAAAGCCATTCCTAGCTTACTCAAATTGATGGATGATTCTGACTCTGGAGTGCGTGCGAGTGTAGCAGAAGCATTAGGCAAGATTGGTTCTAACGTCGCCATTGTTGCTCTGCTTCAACTACTGGAGGATGCTAATCCTAATGTTCGTAAGAGTGCCGCAAAAGGTATAAGAAAAGCGTTACTAACCAACATTAAGTCTGAAGCTACTATTGCTACTTTAATCAAGTTGGCGAAACACCATGACTTCAATATGCGTTGGAGGGTTGCAGAAGCATTAGGCAAGATTGGTTCTAACACTGCTATTCCCATCTTGCTTAAGTTAGTGCAAGATTCTGATGTAAAGGATACCTATCACACTGTGCGTAAGATGGCAGCAAAAGCATTAGGTAAGATTGGTTCTAACACTGCCATTCCCAGCTTGCTCAAGATGCTGGAAGATGCTAACTCTGGTGTACGTGAGAGTGTAGCGGAAGCATTAGGTGAGATTGGCTCTGATACTGCTATTCCTGGTTTGCTTAAATTGGTGGGAGATTCTAAATCTAAAGTGCGTGCGTCAGCAGCGGAGGCATTAGGTGAGATTGGCTCTGAAGCTGCCATTTCTGATCTACTCAAACTGGTGGAAGACTCTGACATTGATGTGCGTTGGAAAGCATCAGAGGCATTAGGTAAAATTGGCTCTGATAAGGCTGTGCCTGGTTTACTTAAACTGACAAAACATGATAGCTCTGATGTGCGTAAGAGTGCAGCGGAGGCGTTAGGTGAGATTGGCTCCGATACTGCTATTCCTGGCTTAACCCAGTTGTTGGTAGATTCTACCGCCAAGGTTTTTTGGAGCGCAGTAGAGGTATTAGGTAAGATTGGCTCTGATAAAATTATCCCTGACTTGATTCCTACCTTGAGCGTCGTCTTGATTGAATTAATGGAAGATACGAACACTAATGTTCGTAAGACGGCAGCAGAGACTCTGAGCGAATTTGCGAAAAAACACACAGAGGTGGTTGCCCGTCACCTCTCCCATCTCCTCACCTTGATCCGGACTGATTCGGGCAAAGAAATCTATCATGTTGTTCTTACTATCCAGGAGATCTGTAAGTACTACAACTACGAAATCTTTCAAGCCCATCTAGCAGCGCAGAAAGCCGACAAGAACAACATCCATAACCGCGATCCAAACGCTATAACCATACAAACCCTGGAAAGATTAACCATCATGACTGACAAATCACCAATTTTCAACCAGCAACACGCAACCATTGGCGTGAACTATGCCGCTGAAGGCAGCACAATAGAATTTACTCAACACACCAGTTCCTCTGAGCAAACCTTTGAGATTTTGCTCACCGACTATAAGCAATTTATTGAGCAACTTCAGCAGAAATATCCCACATTGGCAGACCCAACCACCGTTCCGCAAATTATCGAAGTAGAGGCAAAACTCCTCGAAGCCCAGGATCAACAGCGGTGGCAAAACTTCCTCAGTCTCAAACGACTTTGGAACGGCAGTAAGAAAGCAGGCATCAAAGTTGGCGAACACTTTGCCGAAAACAATGTCTGGGCAAAAGGTGCGATCGCTTTTCTCGAAGGTGTCAGCGAAGATGTGAAATAACCATCATTGAACTAAGCGGACTCAAAACCATGCCTCAAACACCTCTCCAACATATTGCTGCCGAAGTCCAACTTTTCAACACCTTAGAACAAAAGGAAAACTTCCTGTTCCTTTTGGATGCCCTCACGACCTGTTAATCAGCCTTAAAAAAGCAGAGGAAAAGCTAGCTAAGTATGCGATATAAGCTACAGGTTGTAATCAAATAAGTACATAAAAAAGATAAATTTAGCAAACATTTAGTAAAATGGGATGATTGAATCACGCAGTTTTCAACGGTGCAACAACTCTAATAGTAGTTTTTGGTTGAATTGAAATTCCCAAAACCTCACTAATTTCGAGCAATTGTATCAGCGTCGCCGATTCATACTCTCTATCTTCATATCGCTGAAGAAGACTCTCTTCAATTCCCAGCCGTTCAGCAAGTTCCTTCTGGCTAATTTTAGCAGCAATACGGGCTTGAATCAGAACGCGGGGGAGCTGAGAGAGAGAATCGATTTCAAAGACGATTGGTTCGCTCTCATCCCGATTAATTAGGGCTTCATACTCCTGCATCTGGGAGGTAAAGTCATCTAACAGACTCTGCACTCCATCTACATTGAGCTGCCACATAATAGGATTGGTTTTCTTCAAGTCATTATCCGGTGAATTTAGCAGTGCCAACGCCCGTTCAAACCCCTCAATACGCTCTTTAGTTACTTGGTACTCTAAATCATTTAAAATCACGGTTCCCACCTCACTAAATCTATAGCGATTATTCCCTTGCAGTTTTGTCTTTTATCAAGCTGGAACAGTTCTAAAAAAGTCAGTTCTGTATCATCAGCTATCAACTCAGATGGAAAAAGTTCTCCCCTGTATTTAGATTTTTGGGCTGCTCGTCTATCATAAAGATTGAGCAAGGTGGGAGCGTTATTTCTGATGTAATCGATATCAACTCCCTCAGCATCCCAGCAGGCATCAAAGTCATTCGGGTTCAGCTTGTCGGTGACAAAACTACCATTAATATAGATGGTTCGACAGCCTGCGGCTCTAAGATGCTCCATCGCCTTTTTGAGTCCTTCTATCAGCCACGAACGCTGCACTGTGGTGTCAAATCGGGCGAGAAATTCATCCCAGGTACAAAAATGAATCCCTGGAGGCAGGTTGCCGTTATCATCAAACGGTGGAATTGTCATGTTAAACCTATATCACCTCCAACTGTGAATGAGCTACCGAGAAGGAACCCTACAATCCTGAAGCCATCAAACGGGTAGCAGAGCCATAATAGAGCTTAGTGGCTTTGGGCTTTAAGCAATTACACAATTCTCATGCAACCCATTGAAATCCTTGAACGGGTAAAATCCACCTACAAAAATTACATCAAAACGTCCTTCCCGGTCAGGACTTACGCAACTCAAAGGATGCGATCACCAACCGAAATTAGGCAAGGGGCAGGGGGAACTCCAGCTTAGTTTACCCAATTTTTCATGCGTCTTAGCTGATCTTGAATCATTACTCATCTGCTAGAAGGGATTCCATCTGCGCCAGCAATTTTTCTAATTGCTCTTGTTTTTCTGGATTATCCCAAAACTTGGCTTTCTGGAGACGACCATGAGTTTCTTTAACACGGTTCTTCAAGGAAGGCGGTTCCTCTTTTGCAGGAGTAGTTACTGCCTTAATCCGTTCCCGAATTTGGGAAAGGGACAAATCCTTCTCAATCGCTTCTCTCAACAACTCTTGTCTGATCGTTTCCTCTTTCATGCGTGCGATCGCCGTCGCTTTAGTATAAGCAATCTCTCCTTGGCGCAAAGACTCTAGGATTTCTTCCGGGAGATTCAACAAAGGTAAACGATGCTTGACGAAAGATTGCCAGCTCATCCGACCCAAAGTTGTAAAGAGTTTCTCAACTTCAACTTCGTCGGGTTGAGCCATAACGTTGTGGTTCACATTTCGCGTCTGAGCATTTTGCATCCGGTAAAGAAGGGAGATCACTTCAGGTACAGCTAGGTTTAACCGAATCGAGAGCAGTTGCAGAACCCCCTCCGTCTCCTCAACTGGATTAAGATCTTCTCGTTGCAGATTCTCGACCAAAGCAATTTGTCGAGCCTCAGAGTCAGTTAAGTCAAGAATCAGAACTGGAACTTCAGAAAGTCCAGCAGCAAGAGCGGCTCGGTAACGACGTTCGCCTGCTACTAGCTCGTACTCCCCGTCCTTTCCTGGTAGCGGGCGCACGATTAGGTTTTCCAAAATACCATGAGCCTTGACTGAGCGCGTCAGTTGCTCCATTTTTTGGGGATCGAAATAGCGTCGGACTTGTTCGGGTTTGCGGTGAATTTGCTCGACTGGAATTAGCGGCTTCGGTGCTGAAGAATTATCAGCCGTTGGCTCATTTTCGTCAGCTAGGTCGAACAATCCAGAAATGTCAATTTTTCCCGCGTAAGGCTTTTGTTTTTTAGAATTTTTCGGCTCACTCATAATAGTTCTAAACTTTTGATGATTTGGTTCATCGCCTTGAGTGCTGGGTGCTTTTTATCGTACAAAGCCAAGGGCAGGTGAGACTCAGAGGCATCAGCAAAAATAGTAGACCGAACAATGGCAGGTAAAACGGGTGCAACAGGAGAAAGTTGCTCGGTAATGGCAGCTAGCGTCCGTTCATCATGGGAGTTTCTTGAGTCGTACATGGTTGGGACAAAACCCGCAATCTTGAGTTGGCGGTTGGGACGGCTACGCACTAATTTAATCGTGTCAAATAACTGCTGAACGCCATTAAAAGCTTTGTATTGTGCCTGAATTGGTACTAAGACGTGTGTAGCTGCCACTAAAGAAATATACGATAAGTTGCCCAGGCTTGGAGGACAGTCTATCAAAATAAAATCGTATTTTTCGAGAAAGTTGGTTAACGCTTCTTTTAGCCGGAAATCACTCATTACGGCTGATACCAGTTCGCGTTCGGCAAGGGCGAGTCCAAGATTAGACGGAACCAAATCAACTCCAGGTGTTCCATCACTACTAGCCTCCTTTGCATAGAGTCCGCGATGGATGGGGAGAGGTTCGTCATGCAGGATAGCATGGTAAACCGTTTTTTGTAACTCATAGGGGTCAAGCCCTAGAAAAATTGTTAGAGAAGCTTGCGGGTCCATATCGACCAGAAGGACTCGATAATAGTCACCTTTTTTCTGGCTGCGCTTTTGATTTTCTTTATTGAGGCGTTTCTGGCAAGCTAATATATATCCAAGATGATTGACTAAAGAGGTTTTTCCAACTCCCCCAGCCTGATTAAATACGGCAATTACTTTGGTCATGGGTTGTACAAAAATAATAAAATCTTCAAGTAAATAATAAAGTCCTGAAGTGAATAATAAAGTCCTGAAGTAAATAATAAAGTCGTGAAGTAACTGGCACAGTACCAGAAAAGAAGATTTAGGAGCTGGTAGATAAGTTTATTATTTTTAGACGCTCCTTTGGTAATCTATTAACAGAAATTTTATGGTCAAGAAAATCAGCCTTAATTTAGATGGCGCTATAGGCCAAATTAATAGTGTAAATCCAGTCTTTGCTCGCCACGAAACGTTTCATCCCCGGTTTGGCTGGCTCAAAAAAGGTTTCGATGCTGCTCAGAAGAATTCGGGCATTTTTTTAGAGGATGATGCCCCGATTCGACTAGGGGTTGGCAAAAACATGGTAAATGCCATTCGCTATTGGTGTAATGCCTTCAAAGTGCTAGAAGACGATATGCCAACAGAATTTGGCAAGCTTATTTTAGGGGATAATGGTTGGGACTCATTTTTAGAAGACCCCGCTTCTTTATGGTTGCTACACTGGAACCTCCTCAAACCTCCCTGCAATGCAACAGCTTGGTATTTTGCGTTTAATATTTTCCGTCAATTCCAATTTTCCCAAGATGAGTTTTTCAACGCCCTGTGCGATTACAAAAATACTGTGGCATCTCGTATAGTTGAATCTTCAGTGAAAAAAGATGTCAGTTGTATCCTGAGAATGTACGTCGAACAAGCAATCTCTAAGGCGGGTGTTAGCGAAGATACCCTCGATTGTCCATTTACCGAATTAGGTATTATCCATACAGCAGGAGACTCCAGATACTATAGCTTTCGAGTCGGTGCCAAAGGCACTTTACCGCCAGAGATCGTTGTTGCTGCTTGTTTGGAATATGCCAGTTGGGTAGGAAGAGAACAAAGAACAATCTCGATTTCTCGCCTCCTCTACAATATTGGCAGCCCAGGTATGGCGTTCAAACTCACAGAAAGTGCCATCTGCGAGGCGATCGAACGAGTAGAAAGACAATTCAACTCAATTGCTCTCTCCGAATCGGCTGGCTTAATTCAATTTTCTTATAATTCTGAGCCAGAGCAACTGGCAAACGCTATTCTAGACAATTACTACAAAGGGCGATCGAAAGGGGCCAACAATGAATAAACGGTTATCTCAATATTTCAGCCTCAAGCGACGCTACTTTCGTTCTATCAACTTAGAACGGGATTTAGAAAAAGTAGATGCTTTGGAAGGCTATATCCCAACAGAAAGGTCACTTGATGCCATCAGACGTATTCTACCGGGATTGAACGGAACTTCCAATCACCGAGCTTGGACGTTAACAGGAGTATACGGTACTGGTAAATCCGCCTTTGCCCATTTTTTGACTTCTTTATGTTCTTCTCAAAACAGCCAGATGCGGCAAGAAGCTCTAAAAATTGCTGCTACGGCATTTGACATTGATAGCTCAGAATATCAAGCGCTGAATGAAAATATCCCAGATCGAGGTTTATTTCGTGCCGTTGCCACTGCCCAAAGAGAGCCATTAAGTAATACGATAGTTAGAGCGCTTTATCGAGGAGCCGAACTATTTTGGACGACACCACAAAAACGGGCTAAAATTAGTGTTTATAGAGAACTTGTAGACCTAACCACTGATATTACAGATGGTGCGGTTATAGATAGTCGCAAGGCTCTAAAGTTAGTACAAGAAGTAGCAATTCAAGCTGATAATGGTGTTTTATTAATTATTGATGAATTAGGAAAAAACTTAGAATTCGCCGTTCAAAACCAAGGAGTAGAAGATTTATATTTATTCCAGCAATTAGCCGAACTACCTAAAGATAAGAATTATCAAATTTATCTACTTGGCTTGTTGCACCAATCATTTGCTGATTATGGAGAGAGGTTAACATCTGTACAGCGCAACGAATGGGCAAAAATTCAGGGAAGATTTGAAGACATCCCATTTAAAGATTCTGACGCACAAATGATGATGTTAATTGGTCAAGCAATTGACTCATCTCAAGCTGAACCAGTTCTTTGTGGAATTCACAGTCACGTAGCTGAGTGGTTTGAAGTTTTGCCAAATGATATTACAAATGATATCACTCAGTCTATTCTAACTGCTGTTTACCCATTGCACCCTATTGCAGCATTAGTATTGCCGAAATTATGTACTCGTTACGCACAAAACGATCGCTCTCTGTTTACCTTTCTCACCAGTGCTGAACCTTATTCGTTTCAAAATTATTTAGAAGAAACTTCAGTAGTGCCAGGAGAGGTTTTACCAACCTTAAAATTATCTAGAGTTTATGACTACTTTATTGAGGCAGTGGGAGTGGGATTAGCATCTAGACCTAATCTGCAACGCTGGGTAGAAATTCAAAATTTAATTGACGATGCTAAAAGTTTAGATGAAGACAGTTTACAAGTATTAAAGACAATTGGTATTTTAAACCTGATTACTACTACAAGTCCATTGAGAGCAACTCGCACTTTAGTCACGCTAGCTATGTGTGATATTTCCACAAATGATAATAAGTTGCGATGGGAACAAAAAATTGAGAGTCTCCTACAAAAGGGTATCCTTACTTATCGACGCCAGTTGGATGAACTGCGAATTTGGCAAGGTTCTGATTTTAATGTTGATGCTGAGTTATCTAAATATATCGAGCAAGAACGATTACCTTTAGTCAATCTTTTATCTACAATTCGTCCTCTGGCTCCTTTAGTTGCACAACGGCATAGTTACAAAACAGGAACGTTACGGTATTTTGAACGTAAGTATTTAGATGGTTTAGAAAATTTAAACGAACTACAATGTTTTCATTCTGATTGTGATGGATTAGTAGGATACTGGGTTGACAGGCAGTTACCCAATCAAGTTCCTTCGGAAACAGCGGATGGAAAGCCTTTAATTATTTTGGCGGCTGCTAAACTTGATTCATTACAAATTAGAGCGCGAGAATTTGCTGCATTAAAAAAAATTCAAACCAGCGCTTCTGAGTTGCAGACAGATGGGGTAGCAAGACAAGAAGTTCGCTATCGGTTAGTGCAGGCTGAAGAACTATTAAATGAAACTCTAGCTTCATCATTTGATGTAGGTGCTAATAAAAATCCTTGTTGGATTCAAGGAAAATCAGAAACAATTAGCCACATTACAGATTTTAATGCCAAGCTTTCTGAGGTTTGCGATCGGGTTTATAGTTCGAGTCCTATTCTTTGGAATGAATTAATTAATCGCCGGGAATTAACTTCTCAAGGGTCGAAAGCAAGACGAGAATTAATTGAGGCGATGTTAGAACACGCAGAGGAAGAAAGACTTGCTTTGCAAGGAAACGGCCCAGAAGTTAGTATGTATTATTCTGTCTTGAGTGAGACGGGAATTCATCGCCAAGAAGAAGGAACTTGGGGATTTTATCCACCAAATGAAGAATCTGGTGTTAGCACGATATGGCAAGCGATTGAGGAATTTTGTTTTTCTGCTAAGGAGAAACAACAAACTTTAGATAATCTCTACAAACTATTAGAAGCACCGCCTTATGGGGTTAAACAAGGAGTAGTTCCGGTACTGGTGGCGGCGGTTTTGTTATACCACATCGATGATGTGGGGGTTTATCGCGATGGTATGTTTATTCCAGTTCTAGGGTCAGAACATTTTGAGTTGTTCTTAAAAGACTATTCTAGGTTTGCTGTTAAGTATTTTGAAGTGGTGGGATTGCGATCGCAAGTTTTCAAGGAACTGGAAACGATTTTGCGCTCTTCCAATGCTCAAATGTTAGCAGGTATTAGAAATGCAACGCTGCTTGCAGTAGTTAGACCGTTGTTCCAGTTTGTCAAAAAGCTACCTGCTTATACTAAGAAAACCAAATGTCTGAGTGAGGAAGTATTGGCTGTACTCCAAACTTTACAGCAAGCGCAAGAACCAGATGAACTGCTATTTACTTCTTTACCAAAAGCTTGTTAATTGTTGTCTTAAAAATTAAGCTTATATTCCATACCAGGAATTGAAAATTGAGAAGTAATCCTCCTAAATTTTATTTTTGAATCAGCATCAAGACTGATAAAAGGTTGGCCGCTTTTATTTCTTAAAATATTGCCTTTAAGACCAAATCGAGATTTAAGTAAATTAACAAGAAGTTCTACTTCATTATCAGAAAAGGCCATTGTATAAAATCGAATTTTGTGGTACGAGCATCCATCATCACAAAACCAAATTATTAAAGCGAATTCAGTTAAATATTCTGATAATAGCTTTTCAGAAACAACCTTTTTTTGATGATACCACTCAAGGTGAAATTTTGTAAAAATCGGATGCACTTTAGTTTTTAGCCACCACCCTTTATATTGCTTTCCTGTTTTTGTATGTGGTGAAGATAAACGTTCATTAAAAGTACAAGAAAAATATCTGCTTAAAAATTGATACTTCCATTCTAAATATCTCTGATTACTGCCGCCTTCAGCATAACGAGCATTGCGTTTATTTGAGCATTTTTCAAGATAGCCGTCTCCTAATAAGCATCCTGTTAAAAATTCATATAATTCTCGGTCTGGCTCTTTTCCTACATAGCTCAAATAATGTGATTGTGTTAACGCTCCTTGCCCTCTTGTTTGCTTCATTCGTGAATTGAGAGTAGGTAAATCTGGATAAAGCTTTTTGTATTCTTTAACAGTTAGACCATGCGTTTTTAAATGGCTGTGATGAATCATTTCAAATTGTTGATTACACACTGCACAAGTCACCATATCAACGCCTTCTAGTTGGAGTTGCTTAATTCGATTACTTTGACGACGTTGCTCAACTTCGACAGAATACTGTTTTTGATAAACTGCTTGACACTCAGCATTACCACAAGTATGACGGCAAGCTTGGTGAGCATAACCAAGTTCTACCCTTTTTCCGCAAATCGCGCAATGAAATGGCTCCCGCATGATTTATTACCTATTTTTTTGTTATCATATATGATAACATAATTACAAAACTCCGTTAACTAATGAGTTAACAAAAAATCTACCTGCTCTGTCATAATTGAAATTATGGGAAAAGCAGGTCAAGCGCTCAGACAGGTATTGGAGTTCTACAACATCAGCCAAAGCTTACTGGCTACAGGCTTGGGTGTTGAACGTCCGATTGTCTTCCGTTGGTTTCACGAACACACAGATCCTACTGCTCAAACTGTTACTGAGATTGTCCAAGCCTTACATAAGATCAATCCGTCTGCTGCAAAAGACTTTGTACAAGCCTACTTAGGCGATTTGACACAAACTCTGCATAAAGCTTCAATTCAAGAGTTGCCCCTATCAGATCGGGTTAACGTTTCGGTCTTATCCCAAATTTTTGATAATACCACCAACTCTTACAAATACCTTTTTTTTATGTCCATACTAGACATCATTAAAAGAAGGCAATTTGATACTTTATCACCTATTAGTTTTAAAGAAATAATTGTAGAGATGTTGGCTAACGCTTGGTATCCTCACAACTATTTTAAACTTTCCTTTGGAACACAAGATCAGATTGCTAGTAAATTAGATTCTCTTAATCTAGTAATCACTGAACCAATCTTAAAATTTAGAGACACAGATAAAAAGTGGTTAAGGAAATCCATTCAATCTCAAAACCTTGATGACATTATTACTTTTATAAGCAGGTATGTTCCATTCCGTCTTATTCGTCCTTTTTTTGCTCAAAAAACTAAAGGTTTACTGGACGCTAAAGTAAATCAAGCCCTAATTGAGCTTTCTAACTATGAATTTGAAGTAACGAAACCTATCTATCGCTTTGAATCAGAATATTTAAAAGATTGTAAAGCCATTGTTTTACATCAAGATTGGGTAGAATACATTGCTGAAAACTATCCTATCGTCAGGGGATGGGTATCGTGGGAATGGCTTCAATATATGCAGGAAAGAAATCCAAATATACCTAATGTGGTTAATAAAATATTTATGCCACAGCAGAGAGATTCTTTATCAGAACAAACGAAATATTGGCGAATTATTTTAGAAAATCGAGATATTGAATGTATTTACTCTAAGAAGAAATTGGCAAAACAAAGGATCTCTTTAGATCATTATTTACCTTGGTCATTTGTTGCTCACGATCAACTATGGAATTTAATTCCGACTTTGCCAGAAATAAACTCTTCTAAATCAAACTCCCTACCATCCAACGCTTATTTTGAAGATTTTGTTAGCCTTCAACATCTAGGCTTAACTGTATCTTATGAAAATTTACCCGAAACTAAATGGTATAAATATGTGGAAAGCTATATAAACGAATTAAAATTAAATCAGCTCCAAGATTTGCTTGATTTACAGAAATTACGTAATGCGTATGAAGCCACTATTAAGCCTTTAGTGTCTTTGGCAACCCTCCAAGGCTTTATGTCAAGTTGGCTTTATATAAATTAGTAATAATTAGTGTGAGGAAAAGATACAACTAAAGTTTACTTAATTGCTGCTAATGACGGTCAGCTTGTTGAGGCATGGGCAGAAGCAGAGATTGCTGGAACCATCGAAGTGCGACAGGTAATCGAAGACCTGCTAGTTGAGGACTTACGGGAAAAGGAAGGCTTTTATGTGCGGTTTTACAACCTCAGTCGTCAGAGTGCCGCTATTATCTTTCCACGGATCTTAGATGCGGTGTTGAAACATCCTGGCTGGCAAGTATGCGATCGCTGTCCTCAGCAAAACCTTGGCTGTCCAATATGGGAGAATAAACTTCGTTTGGAAGGTTCAGAAGCTAACCGAACGACAAGAGAAAGACTGACCGATCTGTTAGAACTCTGCGAACTCAATGAGATGCACCTACCTGTACGTCAGCTACTTTTGTTAGTCGCCAATTCGTTGCTTGGTCATCCGGATGCCAAAGATAAATTACTAACCTGTCAACAAGTCCCTAAGATCGTAGAGTTAGGGAAAACTTCATTAGCTAGTATTTACCGCAATATTTTCGGTGAGAACTTTTCTGGACGCAGGCGTGAATCAACAGCAGTTTTCAAAGTGTTGCGGAGTTTTTGCATTGGAACCGAGACGAGCAACCAGATTGACAACATCCTAATTTTTGGAGCAGACGATCCTGAATTGCAGCCTTACTACCAACAGCTAGTTCTTTCCGATCCCTACTATGGTGCTGATGCAAATTATCAGGCGCAACAACGAGCTTATTTAGAAGGTGAGTTTGTCGGTAATCGCTCGGATTTTTTAAGTGTCCTACAATCTCAAAGACAGCGATTATTTTTTACGTTGCCAAACGATCGCGTAGCCGATTTGAGTTTGTGGAATCTCACTGTGTTTCAGTATGCAGGAGAATATTTGAGCGATGTTTACAGAGTTTTGAAAGAAGGCAAGAAAGTATCCAAGCAGATTCTTGTTCGTATAGTAAGAGGGTTAAATCGCATTTTTACAGGCTTTCTAGTAAACAACCAAGATGAGCTTATCTTGGCAACATCAGGAAGTTACTCTCAAGCCAAAATTAGCCGCGTTTACGAGGAATCAATATCTGTAACCAAGAAACGTGGTGAAAGTGTTTCGATAGAATTAGATAAAAACCAGCGCCAAGCCAGCTTAATTGTTCATCTTTCTCCAAAACTTGAAGCCATTTACTTAAATTTGACTTTAACTCGGTATGAGTATCTGAGTCGAGTAGCAGAAGGATCTTTGCCAAGCAGTTTTTCTCAGGAATGTTATGAGGATGTTCTTGCTTTCAAAACACAGGTTCTTAAGCAACTTGCTAATAGAAAACAGTTAGAAGGAGAAGAAGAAGATACCGAATATTCTATGAACATTCGCCTTTTAGAAGTAAATAATGACGGTATTGCCAGTCCTCGTTCTTTGGAGATTTACCTATAAATGCTTGAGATACTCCCACGCTCACAAGAAATTGAACAGTCTAAACTCACTATGTGGGTAGACGAATCAATTTGGGGTCATCGTCTACACGATGAGCAGACTCCTTGGCTGTGTCTTTTAGAGATGTTATGTATTACACAGTCGGAGGCTGCTAAAAGGCAAGCTTTTAGAGAAAATGAATTCAATAAGCTTAAATATGATACATATCCTCGAATTCACCTCCGCAACATTATATTTAATAATCCTCATCTGGAAGCAATTGCATCCGAATATTCAGATGATGCTGAACGATGGAATAATTGGATAGAAAAAATTAGTAAAAACTGTGGAGGCATTCAAAATCCTGATTTCAGCTACCTCAAACAAAGATTTGACTCTTTCAAGGATTTCTCAGAGCTGGTTAAGTTTCTGCAATCTAATGCTATTGAGGGAGACAGTAATAAACGGTGGAGTTCTAAATTTGTCTTTCCTTACGGACCTAGTTGTTTGTATGGAGACTTGCTAGTTAGTGGTTCTCAAGAATCTCCCAAAATAACCAACGATCGCCGTTTCTTTGGCAGAACTGGTGAACTTTTATATCTAATGCTATGTCGTAGCGGTTGCGGAGAAGAAATTTTTTCACGTTTGCAGAGAATAGGAATTATTGCTAGTGAAGGTTTGCCAGCTAACAAAGCCTCTAAATGGAATCAACTTATTCTTGCCCTTCAACCTAAACAGGAACTAGAATCTGAGCGCCCTCAAAAAAGTGGCACCCCTCCTTATCTTCCCTATGCTCAGTTATCTGATTATGAAAATCTAGCCAAGGATTGGCTAAACATCTTGCGTTGTAATCTACCAGATTATGACGCGCTACCTCATATTGTTACTATTACAGGTTTACATTTGATTATTTACCTACTCAGCCGCGCTAAAGCTAGACTGGAAGAAACAGAACCGCCCAAATTTGTTTTAGAAATTGTTGCCCCTAAGAAAACGATTATTCGGGATCTGGCATCAGATGAGTATCAGAAAAATAACAACTTATCGCAACGAGCGATCGAACATTATATTCGCAGCACAACCGAACTACCTGAATGGCAGAAATGCTTAGAATCATCGAATCCCTTCGAGGAAGCAAGAGATATTTTGAAAGAACGATTTGCTTGGCCTGCCAAAGATGAAGACTATTCATCGGGAGCAGGCTCGCCAGAAAGTTTGTTAGAAAACTTGCGAGAAGAGGCTGTTAGACGGCACAAAAAACACCTAGCTAAATTTCATGGTAGCTGGGCACGCGAGATTGGATTGTCGTCTAGTCGAGGTAGTAGGCGCACTCGTTACGCTCCTAGCGATGCACTCTTGAGAACACTCGTTCTCGCTTGTGTTCCTCATCGGATGGAGTTTCAAGATTTTTTAACAACGCTTAATCAAAAATACGGCTTTGCGATCGGTGATAAGCAGGCAGAAAATATCATCAGTTCGGGAGATGCCGATCGCGAAGACTTCACGGCGAATGCTGAACGATTAGAACGTCGTCTCGCCAGTATCGGACTACTCAAACGTCTATCTGATGCCTGTGCTTATGTGCTGAATCCTATTGCTAGAGAGGTAAGTTAATGGAGGCAATTGAGCTAATTGGACAAGTTGCGGCAGCTTTTCTGAAGCATTCCATTAATATTGAGGAAACAGAAGGTGTTGCTCGTTTTCTACTCGATCGTCTTACTGCTGGGCAGGTAGCAGCTATCTGTCGCACAATTTTGCTCGATTCACAACTTTCGGCATTAATTAAGATTCAAGTTTCGCGCAGATTACTCGGAGACTACGGACTCCCTGATGAGATTCTGACTGATGAATCAACAGTTCACCTGCGACACGCCCCCTGCGATCGCTCTGCCCTGCTACTTGCCAGCACTAGCGACGATCAAGCTCAATCTCTTGGCGACATTACACCTTTGGGAGCGCAGGAACTTAAAGGGCAAGTAGACTTGTGGATTAAGCTTGCTGCTCAATATCTACCAATTCCTAAAGAACAGATTGAATACTGGCATAAAGCTCTTAGTGGGTTACAAAAAGTTGGCACACCTAGCTTAGAGCATTTTGCTCAATACATTGTTGATACGCGATCGCACATCGACACTAATAGCGTTCCCATTGTCGATGCTTTAGGTTGGGCATTACCTGCACTACGATTACCCCGTGACTCTGGATACTTCCGCGCTATTCCTGAAACACAATTGAAGCAAACTCAAAAGTGGGAAAAACTATTCCAGCAAGCTTTCTCTAAAAGAGGCTGTTTATTACTTAAGCAAACACCTAACCGCAAACCTATTGACGAACAAGACCTACAATCCGCTTTTGATAAAGTCAAAGAAGATATCCCAGAAGTTGCCTATCCAGCGATCGCAGCATTCATCAGTAGTCCCCCTGGATGGCACTCGCAAGCTGCTGCATTGACTGAGTTTGAATGGGAACTAGATAGCATCAATTCCCTATTTTCAGGATTGCAAACACAGAAAAGTGACATTGCTTCTCTGACTCTCGATTTCTATAACGATGAATACCCTGACACGCTCACAAACGCAGAAATTCAGTACCTCACTGCCCTGAAGAAGCGCAATAAAAAGGAGGCTTTAGATGAAGATCGAGATTTCTACGATACTCACCGCGACGAACTCGATATAGATCGCAAACTCAAAGCGAAGTGGGATAAATTTGTCTACGGGCAACCCATTGAATGCAAAGATTTCCTAATCGGTTTGCTACAAGGTTTTGAGCGCCTATTTGCTCAAGCAGAGTCGGTAGAGAGCCTTAAAACGCTAAAGATTTTAACCCATAAGTCTTCACGGAAAAGCTTATGGCTGGAATTAAATGCTGATATAGGACTGTACTTTTGTACCCGCTATCGAGGTATTGAAAAACTTACCAGTCCTTACATTGAATGGGATACGCACTGGCTGTTTAAGTACGATACTCTTCTAGAAGAAACCAAAAAGAAGCAAAAAAACAAATACCGAGAAAATTATTCAACGGCTAAACTTGCAACAGAAATCAAATTTTATATAGAAATGCGCGATCGCGCCCAAAATATTATTGGTAAAATTCAATTGATTTGGAAGTGCAATCCTAATTCAATTGGGATGGAACTTTGTAATGATTTAAAAAGGATAAGAAATCATCCCTTTCAACACTCTCAAGTTTCCCGAGAACTCGTTAGCAAGAAAGGTCGTTTACAGGGAATTTCTTTATCAGACGTAGGAACTTTGATGGCTGCTTATAGCCAAGATCGCGGTTCTCTGGTAGGCAAGTACGAACGTAAAAATGACCTGGAAAAAACACTCCCTGCAAAGCTCAAAGAAGCTGTTAAAGAGGGTAGACTTTCTCAAGAAGCTTCTCAATCTGTCTTGACTGCATGGGAAGAATTCAGAGCTATCTACAAGAAAGCGATCGCCAGCTTCCTCGAACCCGAAAGTAATGGAATCGCCAGCCCATACCTACTTTACCAGTGCCAAGCCTACGGAAAGCTGTTGGCGACCATCCTGACCCACGCTAAGGGCGATCGCAATCGTCTCGACTTTTATCAGCCTATACTGCGCTTAGGATGCGTGCGCGTCGATCGAGGCAAGCCCGCTGCGATCGTTGCACCTTGGCATCCGCTACGATTAGCTACCCTTGCTATCAAAGCGCGACAGGTTGCAGGGTTACTTAAATATATTACCTCCAACTCCGAAGTCAACTTCGGCGATTCCCGGCTGTTTTTTACAGATTTGAGGAACGATCTTTCTCATCCTTATTACCCAGAAGTCTGTGTGGGTTATCAAGGACAGCAGCCCGAACTCTTGGCAGTCTCAGATACTGTTAATGATTACAGTTTAATGGAACGTCCCACAAAAGATGAAGGCGATAGATTCACCAACGAAGACCCTGCTGATGCTGCTGAAAAGTTGTTGGGATTAGTACATCGATACGTTGAACTGCAACCTCATGAAAAGACTAATCTGAGCGTCATGCTTTACCAGACCGACTCTATTAAATTACCACAGGCGATTGTCAATAAACTTGGCGAACAATTGCAAGAAAATTCTCAGGAAGTTCGCTGTCAAGTGCTTCTGCGCCACAGGAATGGTCAAAAACTTGCCCAACTTTACGCACAGATGATAGAAAGCTCTGATGCAGATCCGGATGCTTTTATTGCCAGTGAAGTCTCTCAGGATTTTATGGCTAGGCTGCGAATCGCAGTCCTGTCTAACGATGTACCTGCCGTCAATGCCAGAGAAGGAAAGTTTGCAGACATTGTTTTTCTCCAAGATGCTATCTCCCGACAAGCCAAGGTTACTTGGCAACCTTCTCCCTTCGATAGCACTGCATCCGATATTATGATGCACTTTCCTGCACGCTGGTCGCGCAAACGTCCTGCTGCCAAAGACGAATTGAAATCGATTGTTTATCTTACTTGCCCCAAACAGCCAGTTGTAGGTCAAGCTTATATAAACATGGTATATAGCATTATTAACGGTGAAGATTGTTCGCCAGAACAGCACTCTCTACCCGCACGACAAATTTCTTTTCAAGAGGAAACAACCAAAACCATTTTCGATGAAATTCATCGTCTAGGTGAATGGGTTGTTAACTACGATGACTTACTCGAACGGCGGCAATTGGTTAACCAAGGGGTTAAAGTAATCCGCTACCAACAAAACCGTACAGATGAACGAAACTTTTTGGTTTCCTCAGATGCGTCGTTAAACTTACTACAAGTCCTAGTTAGAAAACGATTGGAAGCACTCAATCTCGGTATTGGCACAGAACTGATTGAAAGGCTTGTAGAACGGTTCATCAATGAAGCGAACAGTCTTTCTGGAGACATTGTACTGCGGGCTGCTAAATGCGGTAGGTTTGCCAGCGAACTAATGGGTGTTGTTCTAAGTAAGGCATTAATTACTGCTGAAATAGGAGAACACAACCATATAGGCTGGTATTTCCTTGATGATTATGCTTCGTGGCTGGGACAGAAAGAGGGACAGATAGCTGACATTATGGCAATTTCGCTACAGTACGTAGACGATGAGCCTGTACTAAAAGCGATCGTGTCGGAAGCAAAATATGTTGGCATAGCCGGACTAGCAGATGCTCGAAAAACTTCCCAAAAGCAGCTTAGGGATACAGTCGATCGCATTGCCAATGCTCTCTTCATCAGCCCAAGCCGCCTCGATCGCGATTTGTGGTTGTCTCGTCTCAGCGATCTTCTGCTGGAAGGTATCGAATTCAGTGCTGATGCTAAACTGCCCATCGAACAGTGGAGAGAAGGCATCCGTGCAGGAACGATACGAATTGATTTATCCGGCTACTCTCACGTTTTTATTTCCGGTACGAGCGACAGTGGTGTTGAGAGCGAAAGGATTCCCATTCCTAAAGTCAATCGCTGCTTCCAAGAAGTTTTCGATCGAAAATTAGTGCGTGACATCGTTGTTGCGTATGAAGCAGGGCAATCGCTCTTTACTATTCGCGAGCAAATAGGCGATGACAAACCTTGGTTAATCTCTCAACCCTTATTCCCTGCTAACAGAGTGACATGGGTTCTAGGTATTGAAGAAGCCAGTCAAGTACCAAATGTAGATGTGACTCCCGTAGCAGGTAATGAACCTGATGAAGACGGTGAACCAACTCAGCCGATTCAACTCCAGTTTCAATTTCCGCTCGCTCCTCCTACTTCCACAAACAATACTCCTTCTACAACTTTAGAAACCGATGATAGAAGCAATTGGGCTAGTCCCGCTCTTGTCAGATGGTGGCAACAATATCAGGTACAGACAAGCCAGAGTGATGCTACTTCTGTTGGATGGCTGAACGATACTGCCGCAAAGCTTAGAGGCGCATTGATAGGATACAACCTGCAAGCTAAGATACTCGGTCAGAGGCTTACACCCAATGCCGCCATTGTGCGCCTGAAAGGTTCTGATAACCTTAAACTCGAAGACATTGAGAAACGGCGATCGCAACTTCTGACGACTCATGCCTTGAACATTATCAGTGTTTATGGTCAACCCGGTGAAATTGTCGTTTCGATCGCTCGTCCTCAACGACAGGTTATCTCCCTGCGTGAGGTTTGGGCAAAGCGAAAGATTAATCGCTCGCCATCTGGTATCAACCTCAGTTTAGTGATTGGGGTTAGGGAAATTGATGGTGAACTGCTCTACCTTAATTTAGGCAGTAGCTTTGAGAACCTCCAACAACATGCACCCCATACCTTGATTGCTGGGGCTACTGGAAGTGGCAAATCCGTTTTGCTGCAAAACCTTCTTCTCGACATCTGTGCTACAAACCCCAAAGAACTAGCAACTATCTATCTGATTGACCCGAAGGCGGGTGTGGACTATGCCAATATTGAGGAATTACCTCATCTGCGTGAAGGCATCATTATCGAGCAGGAGCGGGCGATTGATGTTCTAGACGAACTGGTTTCAGAAATGGATTCCAGATACCTGAAGTTTAGGCAACAGAAGGTTAGAGACCTTCTGTCATATAACAACAAGGTTTCTGAAAGTGAACGCTTACCTGTTTTATGGCTCGTCCATGATGAATTTGCTGAATGGATGCTGGTAGACGAATATAAGGATGCTGTATCCTCAGCAGTTCAACGGCTAGGAGTCAAAGCGAGAGCGGCTGGAATTCATCTTATCTTTGCCGCTCAACGTCCGGATGCTAATGTTCTACCTGTTCAGCTTCGAGATAACCTCGGTAATCGGTTGATTCTTAGAGTTGAGAGTGAAGGCACATCTGAGATAGCCCTCGGTCGCAAAGGAGCAGAACACCTCTTGGGACGAGGACACCTAGTGGCACGGCTATCTAGCGAGCCTGAACTTATTTACGCTCAAGTTCCTTTTCTACCAGATGAAGATTTCTTATTAGTTACAAAAGCAATTACAAGTTTATAGCAGATTATTTGAAGGATTAGGAGAAAGTAAATGATAGCTGAGATTGAGCTTTTACTGAAAGAAATAGAAGGGCTTCGAGGCAAGGAGCTAAAGAATAAGCGGAATGAATATGTACGAAAGCTGGTTCAAATGTTTGAGCTTTCAAATTCTAATTATTCATCTCAAGTTTTATTCGATCCAACCAATAGTCCCCAGAAGAAAAAATTTATTTCAGCTTGTCTTCTCAGACTTCTTGGCCATAACGAAAATGCCGTTTGGGAAGATATTGATTTTCGCCTCAAGACATTTACTCTTTTTGATGAACAAATTACGGATGTGTACTATAGCCTCAAAATTGAAGCTAGTCAAGATAATCATGTCAAGCTTTCGCAATTAAGGGCTCTCGAACAAGAGACATTAAATTTTTTTGAATCGATGACATTGGGAATTTCAAGCTTAAAAACAGCAGTCGATCTACAGTCAAAGCTAATGAAGGCATTGAAAGACCCATCAAACAGAATTTTTATAGATAGTTTTGTTAATAATCACCTTACATTAGAAGAAAGGATCAGAGAACTCTTTACTTGCCTAAGAGCTTATAATCAAGCTTCTGGAGTTTCTCGTATGAATGTCTACCAGGAGGTAGATAATGTATTCTCTGCTTATATTAAAGATGCTGAAGATAGCTGTTCAATTTTCGCAAAAGTGTGCTTAGTTAATACATTTAAAAAAATTCATAATCTAATTAAAGAGGATTTTGGAAAAAGTGACATAATAAAACCTACAAAATTAAGATTATTTCATCCGAATCGCAAATATCCATTCCATAAGATAGGAGAGCGCATTGAGTTAAAATTTATATTAGAAAATGAAGGCTTAGGTTATGCCTTTGATGTTCAGATTGAGATTCTTGATGCTGATAAGATACAGCTAGAATTTGAGCAAATCGAGTATGAAGAAATAAAAGTAGAAAAGCTGTCTATTGTATTACGGGCAACCGTTTTATCTGATATTGCAAAAAAGCCAAGTCTCTTTATTCGTTGGTCATGGCAAAATTATGATAAAAGCCAAATATCAGAAGAAGAAATATTTGAATTTGAATCTCAAAAGGAAGATATAAACTGGGATAAACTAAAGCTAAAAAGACCATACAGCTTGCAAGCAGTTGAAAAAGAGGAAGATCTTATTGGTCGAGGCGAACAAGTACAGAATATTTATACGAATTTGATTGCCGACACTATTGAATCAGTGATGATATTTGGACAGAAGAGAGTAGGTAAAACATCAATAGCCAAGACATTAGCAAATAAGCTACAGAAAGAAGAAAACCTTATACCTATATATATTAAAGTAGGTGATCTAGATAAGACCACTTCGAGTCATTGTGTTAGAACACTTGGCGATGCCATTGTAGAAGAGATTCAATATCACAATAAATTAAGTAATTTTGAGATCCATAAACCTGTTTTTACTGATGTCCTGTCTCCTCCGCTCGCTAACTATTTTCGCAAAGTTAAGCGAACTTATCCTAATATTAAATTTATTATAATTATTGATGAGTTTGATGAAATCCCAAGCGAACTTTGTCGATATACTGATATAGGTAATACATTCTTTCATAACATTAGGAGTTTAAGTCAGGAAGGTTCTCAAATAGGTTTTATCCTCGTTGGAGGAGAAAATATGCAAATAATTCGCCAATCTACTGACAGATTAAATCTTTTTTCTCCTTTTCAAGTTGATTATTTTGATAAAGAGAGATTTTTTGGAGATTTTCAAGAATTGATAAGATACCCTGTCCAAAATATCCTTGAATTTAGCGATGAATCTATTAATAAAATCTATGAATTAACCGAAGGGAATCCTTTTTTCACAAAATTTATTTGTGATAAATTATTTAAGCAGGCTTGTGATAGGAAAGATTCGTATATTTCCATTGATGAGACAAGAGAAGCTATAAGAGATTCTATAGAATCTCTTGATACAATTAACGTTAATCACTTCTGGATTGATGGGATTTGGGAAGATAAAACTGAAAAGATCGATAAAATTCAAACTCAAAGAAGAAAATTTTTGATTGCTTATGCTGAAATTAAGCGCTGTAAGGGAAGAGTAAAAAAGCAAGATATTCTTGAATCTAAGCTTTTAAATGATGTTGCAATTGAGAGTTTAACCGAAGGGTTTATTAATAGAGGAATTCTCTTGGAAGAGGATGGATGCTTTAGGCTAAAGCCAAAAATTTTCGAGGAATGGCTTGTACAAAAAGGTAGCCAATTACTTACCAGTAGCTTTTCAGATGCTAATGCAATTGAAGAATTAAGGAGTCAAGAAGAAAAAGTATATGTTACTGATAAAGAAATAGCTGATTTAATTAAGAATTGGGGTTTGTATAGGAATTCAGAAATTACAATACCCCATGTTCGCATTTGGCTAGATCAGTTTGAAGGTAACCTTGAACGTCGCCTCATGTTTAAACTTCTACAGAACATTACTTTTTACAAGGAAAAACAGATTCGGGAAAAACTTACCGTGATTCATTCCTATGTAAGAAGGAATATGCAATTTTCTATCAAAGAAGGTGAAAAATCAATACGGGAGATTCTTTTGAGTAGTTTTGGTCAACCCACAAAAAGTGGATCTTCTTTCGCTCGTATGTATGCCACAGAGAATAAAGTTATTAGTACTAATGTCGCCTCAGTTAATGATATTCCTAAAACCTTAGATAAAAATGATAGAATTTCTACCCTGGTATTTATAGATGACATAATTGCTTCGGGCGGCTCAATCATCGAGGGTCTGAGAAATTTAAGTAATACTTGTGGAGAGGCAATATCCGCGAAAAATCTAAAAGTTGTTGTTGCTACTGTCTGTGGGCTTGAATCAGGTAAAGAGGCGATTGAAAAAGAAGCACTTCAACTGCCTTTCAACGTCGAAGTTTATATATGCGATACCCTTAATGACTCTAATCGTTGTTTTACTAAGGAATCATCATTCTTTGAAAATGAGCTAGATCGAAGCAAAGCGAAAGAAATTGCACTTGAATATGGCACTAAAATCCAGAAGAGAAATCCCCTTGGCTATGATGGAGGACAACTCATTGTTGTATTTCCCGATACCTGCCCTAATAATTCGCTTCCTATCCTTTGGTGTTCATCTGACCATTCTTGGGTTCCTTTGTTTAGAAGACACTGAGAGGACAACAAAGTGAATGAATCTCAGTTTCCTATCTATTTCGATTACCATGCCACAACTCCGGTTGATCGCCGTGTTGCCGATCGCATCTACCACTGCATGACTGAAGAATTCGGCAACGCTAGCAGTGTAGATCACTCGTGGGGCGATCGCGCTGAAGAAGCCATTAAACAAGCTGCTAAACAGGTAGCCGAGCTAGTTAGAGGTTCACCGAGAGAAATCGTTTGGACATCGGGTGCAACCGAGAGCATTAACCTGGCTATCCAGGGTAGCCTGTCTCCCAACCCTGGAAAACCTCACCGCATTGCGCTGCTGCCACTCGAACACAAAGCTGTTCTCGACACCTGCCATATTCTAGAGAAACGCGGCTGGGCAGAACTGACTTACCTCCAAGTAGATTCTAGAGGAAGACTCAACCTCAACCATCTAGAACAAGTTTGTGCTGAGGGACTCTCCCTTCTTTGTGTTATGGCAGCCAACAACGAGATTGGCAATATTTATCCAATTGAGGTGATCGCTCAGATTGCTCAACGCTACGGTATCCCTTTCCTCTGTGATGCCTCTCAAGCGGTCGGGAAAATCCCCCTAAACTTTCAGGACTGGGGAATTACATATCTGGCAATCTCAGCTCATAAACTGTATGGGCCAAAAGGTTCAGGAGCTTTGGTGATTAGAAAAGGATATCACCTAGAACCAATTCTATTTGGGGGTGGGCATCAAAAAGGAATCAGGTCTGGAAGTCTGAATGTTCCTGGTATTGTTGGTTTGGGAGAAGCTTGTCGCCTGCGTTTGCTGGAAATGGATGAAGATGAGAAAGCGATCGCGTGTCTTAGAGACAGATTGCAAAGCTTATTGATAGATAAAATTCCTGGTTTAATCATAAACGGAGATGTGTCGTGCCGTTTAGCTGGCAATTTGCATATCTCTATGCCTGATGTTCCCAATAGTGCCATTATTGCCAGAGTTCGTTCTAAGTTAGCCAT
Organism: Cyanobacteria bacterium UBA11370; assembly: GCA_003486645.1. Lineage (GTDB taxonomy): Bacteria > Cyanobacteriota > Cyanobacteriia > Cyanobacteriales > Coleofasciculaceae > UBA11370. The sequence goes on from DNGI01000012.1 coordinate 26,822, forward strand.
CTCGACTGGTGCTGCCTGTTCATCTGGTGTACAAACCCCTTCTCACGTATTGCAAGCTATGGCTCTCTCTTCTAACGTAATCGAAGGGGCACTGCGGATTGGTATTGGTAAGTTTACGACTTTTGAAGAAATCGAACAGGCTGCGGAAATTCTTGCCACAGCTGTTAGCCTCACTCGTCAACTTATGTATTAATTAAAAGCATAGATATTGTATCGAAGAACCTTAGAGACAGCCTCTTAAAGATCCCTCCCCTTACGATCACGTGCAAACTTGACATACTCCCTACTTACGTCCCATTAATCTTTCTCTTCCAAATAGTCAGGAAATTTAGTTTCACCTTCAAAAATACATTTATATTTAAGGGTGGTGACTAGGTGGATTTTCTCAGTCACGGCGTAGCTTGCCACCAAAGGCATCGCACCCTAAGCATATAGAAGTACTCACCCCGCCACACCAGCGGGGCTAGTCAAAGCTACTTCTGACTTTCCCTTTTTAGCTATCATTATTCGTTCTCATGAAGTCTCCTTGACCATCATTTGCTTCATTGCAGAATATTTCTGGATGACGTTTGGCAGTCCATCCATTGCACATTCACGCAGAACAGAAGCCACTGAGCGACCCAAATCAACAGCAATTTTCTCAACGATTTCACGCTCTTGAGGCGATAACGTAATCGCCACCTGGTCTTTTTGCGCCATGAATCAAACCTCGTCTTAGTTGATGGGTGTTACCCCATCAATCACTCTACTCATCCACTTCTCCAGAAGCCAATTCTTGATAAATCTCCTCCATCGTCTTTCCTTCCTGAGCAGCCTTAAACTGCAATCTCTCGGTGTGATTTTCAGAGTTGCGGTAGAGATATGTATTAATCGCATTGCCTATAACCTGAGAAACTGGCTTGTTAAGCAACTCAGCAATAACTTTTAAGTCGTAATAGTCCTTGTCAGGTAGCGGCTGAGTCTGAAATCTTGGATTCTTAACCTTTTGCAATGAAACTTTACTATAATCAATTTTCATAATTGTACCTTTTTTATACTTGTACAGATATAGTATAGATACAGTATAACTGTAAAATAAAAAAACAAAGAGCGATCGCCCCCTTGCGGCAAGCGATCGCCTGCACCGGACTAGTTGTGCTGGTAACACGGCTAGACCGATGACTTCCACTCCCATGAGTTAGCCATAGGAGGGCAACTTTATGTTTGCATATCAAGACCACACTTTAAACCCCGGTGGAAACTATTCCGCTGGGGTTGGTTTGCTTGAGCATTGTTTCTTAAAACGGGGGACAGGACGATGAGCAGAATCTGTGTACCCCATCCCGAACCCTGGTGTATTTGTCGCCTGGGAGTTGACCCAGCACGTCAGATTATCCGGCGATACCTCCGGCGCAACGATGCCGAGGCAGATCTCGCCTTTATGACAGGCATTACCCAACCAGGGCTGTACTTCATTGCCTTTGAGGTGATTGAAGTAGAGGAGCCTTAAATTATCACCAACTGGCTCGAATCAGAAATAATTCCTATTCGAGCCTTTAATACCCTTGCAAGGAGATTAAATGGGCATCGTAATTGAACGAGCCTTGGACTTTCTCATAGAAGAGGAAGACGAATCTAACATCTTTCCCAAAGCTGAGGAAGCCCAAGAATTAGAGGAAACATCAGAACCTGACGAACAAACAGAAACTTCAGCTTTTCAAGAGCCAGAAGTCATTCTCAGAAGCTTTATTCCTCAATCCGAAAAAGATTGGGAAATAGGATGGAAGCAACTCACGGAAGCCGACTATGAAACCTATCAAGTTCCTAAGAATCGCCTCCTCTATCGAACTATGGAGGAAATGACCCGAAACTGCCTGAAAATCAGCGCCTCTCTCGGTGGAAGATATCTCAAAGAAATACAGAAATTCTTCCCCCCAGGATACCTCAGAGATCGGGAAGGATATACCCCTATGAGTGTAGTCGAAATGCGCCAACGAATGCGTTACACCTGCACCAAACGATTCCCAAACGAGCCAAATGGTGAAATTAATTGGAGCAAATACAAGCGCGGTGATTTAAACCAATTTGGCATCGATAACCCTGACTATCACCAAAGGTTTAAATACTGGGATTTACTAGCCCAAAGGTGGCGCGACTATCAAGCTGTAATGGAACCCTATAAGCGTAAGGTATCAATGAATTCTTACGTTTATGTTGGGGAATTTGTTGAGGAAGAAGACCCCTTAATCGCAGAGCAGCGAATCAGCGATGCCAAAGCTCAAATCGAGTTACTAGCCAGAAGACCCTTTACTTGGCTAGATGACTACTCAACTAAAGTCAAAACCCTACTGGTACAAGAAGCCTATAACCGTGGGCTAGACGCTCGAATTGCTGCTGAAGTTGCCCATAACCAAGCTATCGAACAACAACCCGATATTGAGGAGGATTTGTAAATGAAAGCCCTACCCGCCAAACAACAAATGAAACGCTCTCTTTCTGATGGACAAACCACCATCAGGCTACCTGCTGAAATGTCCGTTGAAATGCCAATTGGCGCAACCATTGCTATCGATACCGGACGACGGTTTAACAAAATTGGCTTATTGAAGGACTCCCAAACTATTGTGGTGGAAAAACTGCCCAGTTTCTTCACAGAAATGAAGGAGAAAAACTTTGTTTCTGGGGGTGGCTTCCTAGCGAGAAATGAGCGCAAAGGTTCAATTAAAAATCGCCTATCGTTCAGCTATGGTGGCAAACTTTACAGCGTTGGGCGACGGGCTGCCGCGTTTGGTGGAACCGTAGGATTAGGGGAAGACAAAACCGTTAACCTCCTCCCTCGCATCTTAGCCGCATTAACCCTATTTAATCTTGAGGGCAAAGTTAACCTTTGTTTGACTATTCCCTTCAAAGACGCGGCGGATTTTCGGGAGCAAGAGGCATTAGCAACTGACCAAATTAAAGACAAGCTTACCTGGTCTGTGCAGGGTGAAACCCATAAAGCTGAAATTAATTCCCTTCTGATTGTTCCGGAAAGCTTTTATGCCGAACGATTCCCACGCATTTATGACTCAGATTTACCCGACTTACGAGGCATTCCTCGCGTCGTCATAGACCTGGGTTATCAAACCATCATCTTTGGCGTGTTGGATGAAGAGGATTGCTTTGACCCCGCCCTATCAGTCTGCCACGACGGGATGGGATTAAATCAGTTCTATTCCTGGGTTGCCCAGCAGTGCGGTTTTGACAATCCAGAATCTGTTGATTTTGTCGAAGCGGTGAACACTTCATCCGAAACATTTCGCCCCCAAGGAAGTAGTTCTGAACTGTATTTAACCGACGCGATTGAGTTAGCCGCTGACCGCTATTTGCAACACCTCACTCGTTTGTGTACCGAATCAATCCCTGCGGGTATTAAGCACTTTGTAGTCGTCGGGGGTGGGGCTTATCAATTTGGCTCCCGCTTAGTCTCTGAACTCGATTGGGCAAGTGGTTTTAAAAGTCCTGAACCCGATATCGCTAACGTAGTCGCTCAGTGTTTGGGGATGGTTGCTGAACTGTAACCGAAGAGGCAGGGGGGCAGGGGGCAGGGGGGAATGCTCCCTTCCCTCCTGCTGTGAAGCGGAAGCTTCACAGGGGTACCTTCCCCGTCCTTCTAGGCTTGCCAAGAGAGCGTAGCGAAGGGACACCCAGACTGAGGCGCGTCCTACAAGCTCTGTCCCAGTCTCCCCCCTGCTCCCCACTCCCCTGCTCCCCCGCCTCTTGGAGTGACGCTTTCTGCCCGCAACAGTTAACCGCCTCCCCTAGCGGGAGGTTTTCTTATCTATGAGAAAACTGAAATTCAGACATTTTAGCCTCTCCAAGACTTTCCCAGGAACAACACTAACACCACCACAACCAACACCGGAGTTCAATAAAGCTCTTCTGGTCACTCGACTGCGATTGCTCAAAAAAGAAATCGCTGTGATTAAAAAACGGCGGCTCCTAATCGCCTTTTGTGCCACCCTAATTCCCCTATACCTTTTACTGCATCTATACCGCCATGTCAAACCAAATAGCTATCGAAATTCAGAACCTGGAAAAGGACTTAGCCATCCTCAAACGCACCAATCTCAGCCAAATTGAAGGGAAAGTAGACAGGCTACTGAAGCTACTTGATGAACCGAACGAAACCATAAAACAGAGCGATCGCTCCCTGTTAAAACAGCAGCTAATCACCATCCTCGCTACAGCCATCCTCAGCCTGGGTATCGCCAAAACACCAGATATTCTACCCCTGTTCAACCAGCCACCCCGTACAGAACAACTTCAGCCACCGTCCCGTTCAACTTCAGCTAAACCTCATCTGAACGCTCAACTAGATGCCCTAGCGATTGCCCTAATCTCTCAAGAGTCTGGAGGGAACCACCAAATAGTCAATGCCGATTCAGGTGCAATGGGGCTATTTCAAATCATGCCAAGTAACCTCAAGAGTTGGAGTACAGCAGCCCTAGGGTATGAAGTTAGCCGAGAACAATTCCTGGCTTCAGGTGAACTTCAGATACAAATAGCTAAACATCGACTGAACGAGTATCTAAACCTTGAGAAAACACCGCAGCGTTCTGAAGAAGAAATTATCCGCCGCGTCGCTTCTTTGTGGTATTCGGGACGAGCGCATCTATGGAATAACACCAAACCTCAATATAGTAATAGGCGACAATATCCCAGCATTGCCGAGTACACCCTCTCCGTCTGGCAAAAGTACCGTTTGAAAAAGAATTCACCCGACGTTATCAATAAGAAGGTGATTTACTCATGGGCGACGCAGTGGCAGCAAGACCCCAAAACCGGAGACAAAATTGCTGGTTATGTCGTGACTAGTCCAAGGGGCTGGCGCTATCACCCCATCACTAAAGTGCAATCATTCCACCACGGCGTTGATATTGCCACCCCCACAGGTACGTCCTTGTATGCGATCGCTTCTGGTACTGTGAGCTGTTGGAACGACTCTGGTGGTGGCGGGAAGGTTGCTTCCTTTAAGTCCGAAACGTTTCCCGGTCTGCAATTTGATTTGCTGCATTTATCCGAGTGCGTTGTAGCACCAGGTCAGACTAAATCAGTCAACGCCGGGGAAGCGATCGGCTTCACTGGCAACAGCGGCGCAAGTACCGGAGCGCATTTAGACCTACGAATTAAAGACCTGGCGACGGGTAAACGGCTACGGGTTCGGGCTGGCTGGCTTCATTGGTTCCTAACAGGGGTGAAGCCATGATTGAACGGTATTATCGAGGGTTTCAGTTAAGAGCTTCCTTAAAAACCAAAAACTGGCGGCTGGTTTATGAGTGGGAATACTTTGATCCAAATGGTAATCAGCTAGGTAGTGGCACATTCACAGGGAGTCAGAATCAGCTTGTCTTAGCGTTTCAGTGTTGGGTTAATCATAGACTTTGGGTGATCGGGTGCAGGAAAGTTAGTAAAGTTGAGATTCCAGACTATTTATTCCCTAGAAAAACTGAAACTTAAGCTTATCCCCCGACACTCAGTACGGGGGATAGTTTGGCTGTGAGGATAATTTGCCAGGAATGACACAAAAGCGATATTCTTCGGCATATTAAAAATAATCGCCATCTGCTGCAAGCAGTAGCACTTCGCAAGTGCGGTTAGGTTTGGTTTCAAACAGTAATGATGCAACTGTGTGTATCCTAATGTAAGGTTGAAGTCAGCACAATGAACAAAGAAAAAACTATTTTTAGAACGGATTGGATTACTGTCAAACAAACGGCTAAGGGTTTTCATTATCTAGAAAGAAAAGGTAGAGATTCTGTGGCGGTATTTCTGGTAAGAAGAAGTAATCTTAACAGTAGCGAGTATGAAGTTCTGATTAGACAGCAGCCTCTTTGTATTGATGTTCCTGATATTAACGAAGAACAGAGGCTCTATCCTTGCCCTATTACTGGGGAAATAGATGAAGGGGAATCGCCAGAGGAAGCAGCGGGAAGAGAGGTGTATGAAGAAGCTGGGTTTTCAGTTCAGGTTTTGCCGTTAGGGAAGTATATTGTTGGAACTCAGACTAATGAAATTTGCTATCTGTATTATGCTGATGTAACGGGTAGGGAGCCGGACGTTGCCCAGCAGGATGGCAGTTATTTTGAATCGATTAGTAGAAATGAATGGCATTCTTTGGAGTATTTGAATGAATGTGATTATTCGGGTTGTCAAATAGGGTATTTTAGATTAAAAAATATTCTTTTACGCTGAGATGTTGCACTGAACCAGTCACCCACCGTGGAATTAATTCCACGGCTCATAGCTCAAGTCCATTGAAATGGACTAAAATTCTTGTAGAGTTATATAACCCACATTCCGCAGATATTAAAGCCGATTTAATGCGAAGTGAATTTCTCTACATTCAATCTCCAAATGATTACCTAGTAATCATTTGGAGATTTTTTAA
>DNGI01000372.1:0-4564 GCA_003486645.1 Cyanobacteria bacterium UBA11370
GGATCTCGCGCTCGCGCTCGACCACCAGGCGCACGGCCACCGACTGGACTCGGCCCCCCCCCCACCCCCGCCCCCCCCCACTCCCCCCTCCCCCCTCCCCACTCCCCATTTTCATCTAGTCAGTATCGCACTTAAAATTTTGTTGAGATAAACTGGGTTGAGTATGTGCAAAAGGCATCAGCCAATTTTAAGATTATGTTTATCGCCTCTTGATAACTCCTACCACCCTACAACTTTATAAAAGTTTGAAATCCCCATGGCAAAAATTTTAGTCGTTGAAGATGAAAGCATTGTAGCTTGGTATCTGCAAGAAGCTTTAAAACACTTAGGCCATCAGGTTGTAGGGAGTGCGATTTCGGGCGAAGAGGCGCTTGAGTGTGCAGCGGAAACTCAACCCAATTTGGTGTTAATGGATATTCGGCTAAAAGGCAAGATGGATGGAATCGCTGCTGCTGAACAAATCTACTCGCGCTTTGATATTCCGATTGTCTATTTAACGGCTCATGCGGATGAGTGTACCTTGAAACGGGCGATCGCAACGAAACCCTTTGGCTATCTCGTCAAACCCTTTCAGGAACGAGAAGTTCATACCACGATTGAAATTGCCCTCTCTCGTCATCAACTTGAGAAACGTTGTGAGACAACTCCAGAGGAGGTTGTGGACGGACGCGATACTATCGCAGAGGCAACAATTGCGGCGGATCGCAGTGGTAAGATTATTTTTATGAATTCAGTGGCTGAAACCCTGATTGGCTGGTTAGAGCAAGAGGCTTTAGGGAAATTTGCTACAAAAGTACTAAGGCTGATTGATAGTCAAACCCGTGAGCCAATCGAGAATCCCCTACTCAAAGCGATGGGCGAGAATGGGACGTTGAGGTGGTCTAAGGGGTGTTTGTTACTCAGGAAAGACGGGACAGAAATACCGATTCATCCGACAGCGACTCCCTTAAGAAATAGCAACGGCGAGATTATTGGCAGTGTACTCGTTTTTCATGATATCCGATCGCCTCAGCAAAAAGTTACAACTCTACAGCAGCCAAACCTTACCTTAGAACTCACGCAAGCGAGTTTAATCGCCCGACTTCTAGAACGAACAACAAACCTCCAAGAAGCGATCGCCTGCATTGATTTGTTGAGGCGTGTAGTCAACCAAGTCCGGAAAAATTCAAATCAAATTGAGATTCTCCAAATTACAATTTCTGAGTTAGGACGTTTTTTAGAAGCGGATTACTGCTGGGTGACTCTGTATAATTTGAATCATACTTTCGCTACAATTAGTTGTGAATACATTGCCGTCAATCAACCGCGTAGTTATCCATCCGCGCTGGGTATTCAGATTGATATGCAGAGCTTTCCAGACTTCTATGAGCCATTATTACAGAGAAACTATTGGCTATCTCCGCCCTGGCAATTTTTGCCTACGCCTTATCAATCCTTGATCACAACCGATATGCAGATGCTTATTTGTCCCCTGATGGATCGGGATGTAGCGATCGGAGAGATTACTATTGTAAGAAATGGTAAACCTCCTTGGTCTCAAATTCAAGCTGAACTGATTTCTCAAGTTGTTAGCCAATGTGCAACTATTTTACGACAAGCTCATGCCTACCAAGCGACCCAAGACTATGTAGGCAATATGGAATTATTAAACCAGATTAAGGATAACTTCATCAGTTCAATTGCCCATGAATTGTGTACCCCATTAGCGAATATGAGGATGGCGGTAGAGATGCTCTCTTCTCTCACCCATTCCCTCCAAAATGGTGATGAAGAGATAGAAACTCCCCAAAACCAACAGCCCCTTTGGCAAAAATTAGAACACTACCTTCAGATTTTACGAGAGGAATGGCAGCGGGAATTTAACTTAGTCATTGACTTACTCAACTTCCAAAATGTAGAAACCCTAAGCGCATCCTTATCCTTTAACCCGATTGACTTACAACAATGGCTACCCCAAGTTATTAATCGCTTTTCTGAGGAACCTATACGTCAAAGACAAGTACTCAGTTGTGAAATTTCTCCTCAAGTATCGACAGTCATTTCTCACGAACCTAGCTTAGAACGAATTATCAGTGAACTCCTTACTAATGCCTGTAAATATAGTCCTCCTGATAGCTGGATTACGTTAACGGCAGATAATCAAGGCGAGAATGTACTGATTAAAGTAACCAATAGTGGTTCAACTATTGCACCTGAAGAGTTGAATCGTATTTTTGAACCTTTTTATCGAATTCCCTGCCCCAATCTCTGGAATTACAGCGGTACGGGTTTAGGATTGGCGTTAGTTAAACGATTAGCAAAACTGTTACGTGGAGATATTCAAGTTGAGAGTCACGCTGGAGAAACGACATTTACCATTGTTCTATTTCAAGAAAAATGCTGATTGAGTCTACGAAGTTAGGAGTCATCTCATGTCCGGTTGAATAACCCTAAAAAAGATTGAGGGGGAGAGGGGGAGAGAGGGAGAGGGAGAGAAATTTTATTACGGGTGATTTGCCGGACATCATATCATAGGAAGTTGCAGCTCATATTAGTAGAGAAGAGAGACAGGGGGGACAGGGGGGACAGGGGGGACAGGAAGATTAATTTTATTAGGGGTGATTAGCTAGATATCATATTCTAACCTTTTCCCCTTCAACCTTACCCTTTTTCCCTACCTATCCCCATCCTCTATTTTCTGATAATCTCCACCGATCCACTATTAGAAGAACTTAGAGACGCATAGCTGGATAGATTTGAGATTAAATTCTTTCCATCCATCGTCACACTACCCGAAACCTGTGCGTCACGATAGCTACCATTGTACCGATAACTTGATGCGAAGCCTGGGCCTTGATAGCGAGAATGGCTGTTACCACGATAGGTATCTCCCGTACCTGTCCACGTTAACGCCACGTTGACAGTTTTAGTCGCTCCTGATGAGTAGTCGGTGAGTGTAACAGTGCCATTCAATGTTGCAGATTTGAGTCCATTATCACTCGTAAATGTCACATCTGAAGCAAAGCCATCACTATACGAACCCTCTCCCGTACACCAATTATAGGTAGAATAGTAAACGTTTGCTCCCTTTTGAGGAGTCGGAGCGCCTGGACCACTTTTACTAACATTATCAGACGCAAAAATTCCGACACTGCTGTAAGTGCATTCGTCATTTTGTTGGTAAAAATCAGCATAAGCAGTCTGCCCTTTTACCATAAATTTGTTAGTAGTAACCGCCACGGCTGGCAAGCTAAAAGCTAGCACCGTTAAAGTGGCACCCACGATTGCTCGATTCATTCTTTTGTCCCTCTGGGATATCCCGAAAAATGATTGATTTAATTTACGGAGACGGGCTTAAAAAAATTAGGTTCCCCTTGTTCCGGATTTTCCTGGAAACGCTAGTATAAAGTGAGTTGGGTTCATCCTTTAAAGAGAAAATTGAGTGTTTTTCCAAAACTAAACTTCTTGTTGAGTGGCGGGTTGCTCGATTCGATGGAAATTCATAATTTTAAGGAATCTATCAGCAGCGGTTTTCGAGAGATAGTTCTATTTTGACCAAACGGGTGCTGTACGATCGCCCTTTTGAGTCGTTTGGAGGGTGGAAGGAGCGATCGCGCATCTATCTCACAGTTTTCAACCAGCAGGAATTGTCAAGACGAGTTTTTCAGTCCATAAGCTAAGACGCATTTAAATTGGACATTGAAATTTTTGAAAAGGGTGTGGGGTGTGGGGTGTGGGGTGTGAGGATATACAAATTAAATGCATGACAGCTTACTAATTTCCAAGTCATGCTAAAACAGGGGAGTAATTAACGTATTACACCCAACTCCCTATCACCAGCTCGATCTATGCAATCCACTACCTTTGACCGCAATCCCTGCGTATTACTTGTAGAAACGGATGAAACGTTAGCTGAAAAACTCAGCCTAGACTTAAGAGAAGCAGGTTATCATACTGTCGTTGCCACTGATGTTAATAGTGGGTGGCATCAAGCCTGTGAACTTCAGCCAGCGATGATGGTAGTCGATCGCGCCCTATCCGGAGAATCAGGACTGAGTTTGTGTAATCGGGTCAGACAATCAGGTTCTCGTGTCCCTCTACTTTTACTCATGGCTCGTGATACCGTTGAAGATCGAGTCGCTTGTCTAGAGGCAGGAGCTGACGATTATTTCCTTAAACCCTATCGCACGGAACCCTTTATACAAATGGTGCGTCTCTATCTGGAACCGGATACGGCGGCGACTGAACAGTTAAGGTTTGGCGATCTAGCTTTGGATCTAACGATGCGTCGAGCAATGCGAAGCGGACGGATCATTGACTTAACGATGAAGGAATTTGAACTGCTCAAGTATCTCATGACTCATCCCCGCGAAGTATTAACCCGCGAGCAAATTTTGGAAAATGTTTGGGGTTACGATTTTATGGGTGAGTCTAATGTCATTGAAGTCTATATCCGGTATCTGCGAATTAAGATTGAAGATGAAGGCGAAAAACGTTTGATTCAAACAGTACGCGGTGTGGGTTATGTATTGCGCGAGGCTTAGTACCGTTTGGCAGCGGATTTGGCAGCGGATGGGGTAACGGA
>DNGI01000372.1:4775-7563 GCA_003486645.1 Cyanobacteria bacterium UBA11370
GTAACGGATGTAACGGATGTAACGGATGTGTTTATGATTAATGGCTAGTGGCTAAAATTGATCAAAAAATCCTTACTCCCCACTCTCCAATGCTCTATCCAATCGGTTTATTCGTAGTAACGTTAACAATTGTGCTGATAGGATGTTCGGCATCAGTTCCTGGGGATGTCGCTTCCTCAACTCCACTGATGTCTAGTGAACAGCTACCACCTGTTTCTTCGTCAGTCTCACCTTCAACTTCAAACTTGGGTCAAATGTTACCGATCTCGGCGGAAGCGCAGATGGCGGATCAGCGGATTTTGCTGGAAGTAGCCCGAACTCCTCAAGAACAACAGATGGGGTTGATGTATCGAAATTCTTTAGACCCTAATCACGGGATGTTATTCTCCTTCGATCCACCACGTCCCGTTAGTTTTTGGATGAAGAATGTCAATATTCACCTGGATATGGTTTTTCTGCGGAATGGGGAAGTGAAAGCGATCGCTTCTAATGTCCCCCCCTGTACCACTAATCCTTGCCCAACCTATGGCCCAGAACTCGTTATCGATCAGGTTATTGAACTTCAGGGAGGACGCGCCTCTCAACTGGGTTTGAAGGTTGGCGATCAGGTACAGATTAAGTTCCTAGACCAGGATTCAACCCCTCCTACAGCCTCTCCATCTTAAATTTTTATTAAGACTATTAAGAATTGCACTGAATCTCTTGTAATTTTGCAGGAGAAGTAAGATATTCTTTCGTAAGGCAGAGTTAAAGGATGGGAAATTTAGATACTCTAAATGACTAATACGTCCCGTAGTTCTGCCAATCGGATGAAAAATACGGATTGAAGGATACAAAGGCGTTACACGAGCAAAATCTTAGTGGTTTACCATTGAGCTAAAGTGTGAGGGAAGTGTAACTGAAGATCAGCGGCTAATCGGAAATAGCCCATTGATCAGATTGCTTTGATTAAAGCATCAAATCGAGCAGAAATTAAGCAGGCTTTACAGAAGCTACCACTCAGTTAAGGTTGCCGTAAGGGTTTACCCAAGCTGGGTGGAATCTGTAACTCTGCTAAGAACAACCAGTGGCAGTATCTGTTAAGGTGATTAAATCCTCTGATCGCTTTTCGTGTAGTCAAACCACTCCATTGATCTGGATCTCAGATAATAAGTGATTTGTAACACAAGTTGCTCAGGATTTAAGTATCAAGATAGTAAAGAAGACCGATTGAGCAGTGGACAGATAGCAGACTGTCTACTCATAGCTCAAGGAGGCAGGCCGCTAATTCCAAAATAGATTAAAGGAAAAGGAGGTGAAAAACAGCATGGCACCTGCAACCTATTCAAAATTTCTTCGCTTTCTCCAAGAAGAGTTAGCAATTTCCACAGATTCAATTGCGATCGCCCAACGACATCGGGAACAAGATCCAGGACCTTTGCCCATGATTCTGTGGCAGTATGGGTTAGTTACACTGAAGCAATTAGACCAAATTTATGATTGGCTAGAAACCGTTTGAGACTGGATGCATCACTGAGGAGTTTTCCGATTAATCTCCAAGCGTTTACGCCTTCGGGTTAACCGAACCTTTAGGAAAATCACCATATAATCCATGTCTATGCAGTGTTTTCACACACCTTTTATCCGAATATCAACAAAAAGAGCGGATTCAACCAAGAACTCGCTCTTTTTTAACGAAGGGGGAGTGGGGGTAGCCCTATCAGTAGGGTGCGTCAGATGGGAAAAATGTTGGCTATGAAACAATTTCTCGGCTCTGACGCACCCTACAGGATTGCCTTGTAATGTCTCTAACCTTAAATTACGATTGAGCAAATACTCTAGCCGCAGCCGCAATCCCAGCACCTGGAGTCATCGATTCATAACCCAATTCCCGTAAGCTAGCTTCCAGCGCACCAATAGCGGCGAGGATATCGCGATCGCTCACAAATCCCAAATGACCAATACGGAAAATTTTCCCTTTAAGATGGTCTTGCCCACCAGCTAGAATAATATCAAAATGCTTTTTCATTACAGAACGGATTTGTTCTGACTCAACCGATACAGGTGCAACAGCCGTAATTGCTGGACTTGCCGCCTGATCAGGGGCAAATAAAGGTAAGGAAAGAGCTTTAATTGCCTCACGAGTTGCATTCATTAACCGCTGATGACGGGCAAAAATAGAGTCTAACCCCTCCGCTTTCATCATCCGCAACGCCGTTTGTAAAGCAATTACCAAATTAACAGGCGGCGTAAATGGATTAGTATTTTTTGCCGCTGTTTTACGATACGCAGCCAAATCGAAATAGAAGCGGGGGAGTTTTGCTGTTTTATACGCTTCCCAAGCTTTAGGCGAAACACAAACAAACCCCAATCCGGGAGGAATCATGTAACCCTTTTGAGAACCAGACGCAACCACATCAATTCCCCAACTATCAATCGGCAAATTTACCGCACCCAAGCTAGTAACCGCATCAACAATAATTAGAGCTTCTCCATGATCTTTAACGTAACGATTAATCGTTTCCAAATCATTGAGAACCCCCGTTGATGTTTCAGAATGGGTAACAATAACGGCTTTAATTTGCTTTTCAGTATCCCCAACCAGCTTTTCACGAAACTGTTCTGGATCTAAAGGTTGACCCCATTCCGCTGAAATTTTCTCCACCTCAAGACCAAACGCCGCACTCAATTGTGCCCAGCGATCGCCAAATTTGCCATTACATCCGACCAAAACGCGATCGCCTGCACTCAGGAAGTTAATAATCCCTGCTTCCATTGCGCCAGTTCCGCTAGCGGAACTGGCGCAATG
>DNGI01000372.1:7758-8002 GCA_003486645.1 Cyanobacteria bacterium UBA11370
CATTGCGCCAGTTCCGCTAGCGGTTAAAACTAAAACGTCATTCTCAGTTTGGTGTAACCATTTGAGATTTTCAGTTACTTCCGCCATGATTTGGCTAAATTCGCCGCTACGATGCCCAATCGGGTGTTTAGAAAGAGCGAGTAATACTTGTTCCGGTACAGGTGTGGGACCGGGAATCATCAACATCAACTTATCATCCATTGCTTTGTCCGCCTACAAAAAATTGTTGTTTGTTGTTTGTTGT
>DNGI01000372.1:8305-9743 GCA_003486645.1 Cyanobacteria bacterium UBA11370
AACCAACAACTAACAACCAAAAACTAACTACTAACTTCCGGTTTCTTGGTGGGGGGGAAAACATCTGTAGAGTGTTCTTGTTCAAAGTTTACACTATTGAGAGACCAGCGATATTCAACGGGTAAATTGGCTCGGTTACAGGTTTGTTCAAGATGCTTCTGCTGGGATAAGGCTTTGCGAAGGGTAGCGATCAATTGATGAACCTGTTCTCGGACGGCTGGTTGTTGATTAGCAGCAAAAGCCGTTTGACGCTCCAGCAGTTGAAGAAGTAGTTCGTAATGAATATAAGATGGAAGGGGGATTGGCTCCATGAAATGTGGTTTACCTCAAGTGGATGAATCGGCGTTAGGGGAGTTGAACCGTAAGATTTTTTTCCTATTAGATATCTCCAAAAATTCTTGTGGGGTAGGCATCTTGCCTGCCTTTAATCTTATTTCCTGGAGAGGTCTATTGAGCAGCCTTGTGGTTTAGGGTTCACGTACTGGAAAACAATTTAGCGATCGCCGCTTCTGGATCGGGCTGTTTTACCAGTGATTCGCCGATGAGAACGGCAGTAGCACCTGCGGATGCGACTTGTTCTAAATCAGCACTGGTGTGCAGTCCTGACTCACTAACGACTAAAATACCGCGTTCCTGTAGCAGGTTGCTCCGCGCTGCTAGAAGTTGGCGAGTCGTTTGTAGATCGACCGAAAAATCTTCCAAGTTGCGGTTGTTAATACCTACTAGGGTAACGCCATCTACGGATAAAACGCGGTCTAACTCATCCAGAGTATGAACTTCGATCAAAGCAGCCATGGATAGAGCTTTAGCAATTTTGACAAAGTATTGCAGGTCTTGATCCGACAGAATTGCGGCAATGAGTAAAACCGCATCCGCGCCGTAGCTACGGGCAAGATAGAGTTGGTAGGGATAGATGATGAACTCCTTACATAAGATAGGTAATTCAACTGCCGCCCGCACGTTTGCTAGATTATCCCAGCTACCTTGAAAAAATTTCTGATCCGTCAGCACCGATAAAGCACTGGCACCGCCTCGACTGTAGGATTGAGCGATCGCAACGGGGTCAAAATCGGCACGAATCAATCCCTTACTCGGAGATGCCTTTTTAACTTCGGCAATTAAAGCAGGACGAGTTTTCCCAGAGATTAATGTTGCTTTGAAGTCACGAGGGGGTGGTGCTTTCTCTACTCGCTTGCGTAACTCCACTAAAGGCAGGCGTTCCCGCATCTGGTCAACTTCTGTTTCTTTGTGCCAGATGATTTCTTCTAGGATATGCCGTGGTTCTGAGTCTGGCATAACGACTTGATACCGTAAGGTATTGAGATCAACCGCAGGATTGGGAGGTCGTCGGCGAATTTGCATTAATGGGTTGTTGGTTGTTAGTTGTTGGTTGTTAGTTGTTAGTTGTTAGTTATTGGTTGTTAGTTATTGGTTGTTG
>DNGI01000065.1 GCA_003486645.1 Cyanobacteria bacterium UBA11370
TGAAGTTTCTTTCACCTCCAATGGGGAAGGAGTTAAGGAATTCTCCCACTCACCCACTCACCCCCTCACCCCCTCACCCCCTCACCCACTCACCCACTCAACTCACTCAACTCACAGCATCGAAAGTTCACCAATAACCTCCAAACGCTTAAATTCTCCAAGCGTCATAAACGATTCAGCTAGAGTTTCCGCCACCGAAGGACTAATCCAACCCATCTGCTTCAGCAATTGGATAGCAACCGCAGACTTCGCTCGTTTCGCCCCATCCATCACCTTAATGACCATACCCAACCCCATCCCAACCTGACCGATACATTGAATCCCTTCTGCTCCCGCTTTACTCACTACTTCTCCATTCGTCAACCGCATCAGTTCAGTATCAAACTCACCTTCCCCGGCGACTAGAGTTGGGTGATGGGTCATCGCACGGACAATTCGCTCCATCGCTAAATTATCCCCCGAAGCAAGCTGGGCATATAATGAACCCATTTGACCGAGTTGTAAAAAATAAGTCGGTGCCCCGCAGTCATCATGAGCAAGAATCAGTTCTTGCGCTGGCATCCTCATCAACTCAGCCACTTGAGCTAAGATTAACTTCTGAACCGGATGGTTGTACTGTAAATAACTACTAACAGGCCAATTCCGTTGCTGACAGACCGCTAGCATCCCCGCGTGTTTGCCAGAGCAATTGTATTCTAAGGGACTTTGCTTACCCGATGGAATTGGACATTGCAGCGCGGATGGATCGATATCACAACGCCAAAGAATCTTAAAAACTTGGCGTACTTGTTCCAAATTCCCACGATGGGAACTGCAAATAATTGCCAAATCCCGATCATTCAGGCTGTAACGTTCCAGAGTACCAGTCGTGGTGACGGCCAGTGCTTGAAACGGTTTGAGAGCAGAACGAATAAAGGCAGATGTTTCTGAGTTACCCGCCACAGACAGTACCCGTCCTCGTTCATCACACAGAACAGCTTGGGCGGAGTGCGTTGATTCAACGATGCCTTCCCGTAGTAAACGGACTTCTATAGCAGGCGCTTGATTGCGTTTTCCCCTTGTCATGGTTAAGACTATAGCACCGACACGCAACAGAATAATAACTGTGAAGACAAAACAGGTTTAATCCTGACCATGCCAATCTTAGATTGTAGAGTCTGGATTTGGGATTGGCGAGGAATTAGTGTTATTCCCTTGGTTTTTAATTTAGGGCTAATCCAAAATCTAAAATCTAAAATCCAAAATCGAGTGATTGACGGCTGAACGTTTAGAAAAAATTCCAAATTAGGATACCTATCAAGACGAATAGAACAAGCATAGCGAACGTCCGATACAGACGTTGCAGAATGGGTTGGATTTGATAGGAGACGATCAAGCGATCGCGGGTTAAAATTTCTGGCGGCTTTGTCCAGGTCTGTCCATCATACCAACCTGACTCCTCATAAACGATACTCTCGCTCAAAAGGCGATCGCGCACATAAGACCAACCCAAATAAAGTCGTAGTAACGTCAACCCCAAAAATACACCCGCTCCCCCTGCACTGGCAACAATAAACTGTACCAGATGCTTTTGCGGCGCAAAGCTTGCGGCTGCTAATGGCCCACTAATAACCCAGCTTCCTCCCCAGATACAAGCTAACTTTCTAATATAGCTCGGCAAATTCTGTTGCGCCCAACTAAAGAACCAAGAATCCGTCAATTGCTGGTACTCATTAATGGGTTGTTGCTCAAAGGGAACCGGACAGATAGAAACAGAAGAGTCCTTCATGTTGTTAGTCAATCAATTTTTGAGCTTAGATTTTAGATTTTGGATTGACTCCATCTTGGATGCGGCAAGGGGACTCCCGTTATACCCGCTAGGGTTAGCGGGAGGGGAATTGCCGCCAACAAATAAATTGAGCGGTAGCGAATCCTTATTTTCAAGATCTGTATTCATAGCCGTCAGCCTTGTGAATAGTTTTCAAGTATTTGGGATGTACATCAAACTTTTGTGCTGGCAACTGCAAGACGAAGCTAGGTCTAAACCTGATAGCAATCCGACCAACATATTGACCCGCAAACTTCCCTGTTGGAACATCAGCTTTAACGATGTCGCCAGTTTGAAATCCTTGAAAAAACTTAGCTTTTGGAGCATGAGCTTTGGGGAATCCGTACTTATCAGGACGGCAACGCTGCCTGGTCCCGTGCCCTTTTGCTGCTATCAATAGGGGTTTAATTCCCCGAATTAATAGCAGTTCGGGAGTGGACGCACCAACACAAGCCGCATCAATCCAGTGAGTTTTTTCGATTCCTTGGCGAGAGCGGTTAAACTTTGTACGACCTCCGGAACCTACCTCTACAGGTAAACCTGTGGACTGAAGTCGTCTATAGAGTTCCCATCGGGTAGCATTAACAGCCGCCACATCCTTAAGGGGTGCTTTGGCTTGAGCTAACACTCGCTTGAGAACTTCTGGTTTCTTTTTCAGAAACTCTTCAACAGGCTTGTTCCCTTTAGCTTGATTGCAAGGATGGCAACTTAGACAAAGGTTGGTAACCCGATTAGAGCCACCCTGGCTTTTAGCAAGGATATGCTCAATCTCGAGTGGGACATTTTCGACACCACAATAGGCGCATTTTCTACCCCATTTGGTCAACAAGTACTCTTTGACCTCAAAGCCAAACAGTTCACCTCTTTGGTACTCAACTCCGCTAATCTCAGGGTTTTGCATCTGTTGTAGGTCAAACCGAACTAACTCCTGAGAAATTGCGGTCACTCGACAGACTTTTCTGATTCGTCTCACCCAGGTCTCAATGTTGGAAATTCGACTCTCAAGCGATGGTGGCAACCAACCCTGTTTGCGAGTTCTGTTTAAAAAGCGAGGCTTACGGTAACGGGTTTTACGGTTACGGCGACCTCTTCTTAATAAAGAGCGAGATTCAAGAGCGTCTTTAATTTGCTCTCCTCTATGAGAAACTTCAAGAGCGTTTGTAACCCGCCCAGTTTTTTCTTGAACAACAGCAAATCCCGTAGCCTTGCTACCCGGGTCAATCTTTATTCTGTGTGAATGAGTTACTGAATCTTCAATAACCCTATCCTGTAAAACAATGGTGAACGGATAGCGTCTGTATACTTTAGCTCTCCCTTTCTGTAGTAGTTCTCTCGCCCGTGCTGGATGGCAGGGGTCAAGAGGTTGTAGGTTTTTGTCTAGAACGAAAACTCGCATTACTGCTACCTCTCATTTCTGGTTAAGTGAGCCTCGACAATGTTATTCAGCCTTGTTGGGTACAGCTCACTGGCTTAACTCATTACACCTGTTTAAAGCTGTACGAAAGAGCTACAAACTGGCACGTATCTGTAGGTTTCATGAGCTGAATAACGTACTTCTCGTAGAACTTAGTCTGGTCAAGTTAGAGCTTTTTACAAGCTCCCGTCATACCCTACGGGTTGACGGTGAGTTCTTGACACCTGAGCGAATCATCTTGTGGTACTGAGCAACACTCAAGCGCCAAACGGGTTTGCTTGGTACAGTCAGAGTTTGCTTGAAGTTCGGTGCATTGGGTTGAGCGGAGACAGACACAAAAGGTGTTACCTTTTACATTTTGCCTATTATCGTAGCATTGAGGGAGAATCAAGTTATTGTTTCAGTGCGAATCAATACTTAAGTTATAGAGGAAAGTCAGATCGCCAAATATGAATAGCTCGTTTTGCTAAATGTCTTTGACGTGTAGCTAGCGTGTTCGGTGTCCATTCTTCAGCCAAAATGTTCTGAGTTAGCTTATAGATACTCTGCTGATAAGTTGCTTGCTTGGATGGATAAAGTTTGTTCCCCACCTGGCGATTCAGATGAGGTTCGAGAGGAGTTAGGTTTCCCAGGCGATACACCATGTCTTCTATTTGGGTATCAGTGAAATTTTGCCGCCAGTCATCAGTGGGTGATTCAGGTAAAATATGCTCAATTGTAAAGCCATCTTCATTAATGTCTGGTCTTTCTGCTGCATCCATTTCAAGCTGCCAAAGGATGTAACGAACTAATTTCTTCTTCTGCCCTTTGGTAGAAATTGAGAGTAAGGAAAAGTCTTGTAAGAATTTTTCGTCTGAAACGTAAACTGAGCGGAGATTATCAAACACCTGCTTAGGATTGGTTATTTCACCCTTTGTAATCGAGATTGCCACCTTGTTGTAAAGTGTTTCTAGTTCATTAGGATTTAGACCACTAACAACGGTATAGCGAAAAGAAAGTACAGATACAAGTTTTAATAAGCGCGTGAAGTTGTCAGAGGAAAACTTCTGGTATGCCGTAAATAGAGTTGGATAAGCTTGCTTGACTCGAAATAACTCAAGTTCACGAATATAAGGTTGGTTTTCTGGAGTATCACGCCAAAACTCATCGTTAGAGTTGCCAAGAGCAATAAAAAGACTGCTGTAATATTCCAGTTGATCCAGGAGGTCAAATGCTTGTTGACTATCCTTCACAAATTCACGAACAACTTTAAAGAGTCTTTCCCGTCTCACTCTGGTTTGTTGAAGACTAAGGTAGTAGCGGAGAAATTCAGGAAATTTCTCCATTTGAACGGTGTTGATAATTCTTCTCCATTGCCTTTGCGCTTCCTGTAAATCATCTGGCCCTTGAAAGAGGGAAAACAAATAATTTTTCAGCAAATCTGTTGAACTGAGTTCTATCCCTCTAGCGTTCAACGTCTCAAACACCGTATAAGCATTCAACTCATCTTCAACATTAATCTGAATAAAGAGTAGTCTTTGAGCAACAACATCTGTTAAAAATTCAGCTAATTTTTCACCACTCTGAACAACATCTTTAAGATCTTCTTCTAACTTATTGAAGAAATATTCAAATGCCTGCCAGAGTAATTGATTAGATTTTGAAAGTGAGCGACTATTAAGCGGCTTTCTAAGATTAATCAAATTACTTTGGTAAAAATCATTATTGTTTTCGTTTAAAAGAAGCTTACTTGAGTAACGAAGAGAACGTGGATCTCTGTCACTCAGATAAGTACGCTTTAAGATTTCTTGTCGTTCTTGATTGGCTTCCTTTTGGTCTTCTCGCTCTACTAATTTTTGGATCTTCTCAATAACAGCAATAGCAATAATACTGAGAGTGGCTAACCGTTGTTGCCCATCAATGATGGTAAACTCTTTATCTGAAGTACTAGAGCTTTGTAAAACAAGCGCTCCCATGTAATGACTAGAGTCAGGATTAGTGTGGAGTACCACAATGTCTTGCCAAAGATCGTCCCAATTTTCCTCATTCCAGGAGTAATCGCGCTGAAAAGGTGGCACTCGGTAAATCTTGCCGTTACCGATTAAGTCGCCGAAACTAGTGGTGCGAGTATCTAATAGATTAATCCGAGCCATAGAGTCAACATGAGTGAGCCAGCTTCCACCTCTAAGGTATCAACAGCCAGTCTATTCAGGGTAGCTGAAATCTACGGTAGGGTAATCCAAAATCCTAAAATTTTCACAGTCAAGGTTGAGGTTCTTGGGCATGAAATTCAATCTGTTCGGCATGACCCCAAAAGGCTTCTAAATTATAAAATTCCCGCTCTTGAGGCAACAAGATATGAACAATCACTTCACCGTAATCCTGAAGAATCCAGCTACTATCGGCTTGCCCTTCCGTTCGTAAGGGGAGCCGTTGCCATTGGGTTTCGACTTGGTGTTCGATCCACTGAGAAATTGCCCGTACCTGAACTCTAGAAAAGCCTGTAACAATGACAAAATAATCCGCTAGGTAGGATATTTCTGCCACCCGTAGGATGACAATATTATCCCCTTTACGGTCATCGGCAGCTTGAGCAATAGTCAAAGCCAGAGCCTGACTCATATCTTGTTTTTGAGTTTCGTTGGTCAAGAGGGTAGATGGCATTTTCAATTGATCTCTCATTAAATCTTAAATTCTTAATTGACTTGTTTAACGTTTAATTTCACCTTAGTATTAAACCGCTAGTGCTTCGGTCAGACGATCGGTTGATTGGTTTTTTTTGTTAAACATTTGCACTGCCCAATTGCGAGTCAAGATGGTACGGGGATGAATAAAGCGACGAGTATTTACCAAGAATTTCAAGGAATAGTCGCAGGTTAGCCAAATGGCTTTATGAAGATCTTGGCGAGTGACTTGCCGCAACGTTGCCAACTCCGGGGTATCACCGCGACCGGGTTCTAGACTATCAGCTAAAAACACAATACAGCTCAATTCACTCATGCCGGGACGACCTAGGGTATGAAGCGCGATCGCTTCCAACACCACTTCATCGTTTATCCCAAATTCGTCTCTGGCTACAATAGCACTCACATCGGCGTGTAACAGATGAGGATTCATTTCGCAAATCGGGTCTACTTCTATGCCCTCCTGTCTTGCCATGTGCAATAACTGACTGGGCTTAAAGTATTTAGCGAGGTCGTGCATTAATCCGGCTTGAGCCGCTTGCTCTATATTAAGAGCATAATGCTCAGCCAGTTCTATACACATCTGCTCAACTCCCAAACTGTGCTGAAGCCGGACTGGAGGCACATGATCGGCTAACCAGCTTAAGACCCGATCGCGCATGAGGTCAAAAAACTCCTGTGGTTGGTTGTTGGTTGTTGGTTGTTGGTTGTTAGTGAGCCGTTGTTGGTTATGCTGGACGCATGGCTAACTAAATGACACTTCAAAATTACTGACCACTAACAACTAACAACTAACAACCAACAACCAAAAACTCTTCGATTGCCCCTATTGTAGCTTAAGGCTCCTGAATGGCAGCAAAGAGCTTTTCATATCGGTCTAGCGCTTTCTCAAAGGCATAATTTTCTTCGGCGTAGTACCTGCCTTTCTCGCCCAGAACTTTCACTTTATTGGGATTGATGTACAATTCCAAAATTGTTGCGGCTAAGGTTTTGGGGTCTTCGGGGGGAATAATGATACCACCACCACTTTGGTGAATAGCATTAGCAGCCGTTCCCCGATCAGGAACTGAAGCAATGATCCCACGACCACTTGCCATCAATACGGGAATTTTGGAAGGCATATTGAAGTCAATCACATTTTTCTTTTGCATCACCAACCCTAAATCAGCCGCTGCCAGCATTTCTGGCAATTTTTCACGAGGTTGAAACGGTAGGAATTTGACATTACTGTGTTTACAGGTCTCATTGTAGAGCTGCAATTGCTCCAGCGCTTTGTCTGGTTCCCCCGACAATTGCTCTATCGCCTGCTCACTTTCTAATTGCCATTGGGCTAAAATCTCTTCTTCTACTTGCTTTAAGTGTGCCAAAGCCTTCTGTTCTCCCACAATCACAATTTCAATTCCGGGAATGTGACGCAGGCGAACCGCTGCCTTAATCACTGTTTCTAAGCCTTGAGTCAGAGCAATATTGCCCGAATACATCACCACAAATTTGCCGTTGAGTTGATGTTGAGTGCGGAATTCGTTGGGTTCTTTGGGCAACGGTTGGATAAAGTCAACATCAACCCAGTTGGGAATCAGCTCGATTTTTTCTTTGGGAACCCCCTTATGGCATAAATTTCCTCGAAAGCCATCAGCAATGACGGTAATCTTTGTCGCCGTCTGGTAGGCAAACTTTTCCAAAACTCTAAAGATGCTAATTAGCTTCCGGTTGGTGAGTAGACCAACGTGAATAGCCGCGTCTGGTAAGATGTCCTGGAGATTTAGAATGACCGAACAGCGGTGTATCCATCCCAAAAATGCCGCTGGAACACAAACGGGTAAAGGGGGCGCAGTTAACAGAATTACATCTGGGCGTTTCCCCTTAAGGGCATGGACAAAGCTAGTAACGACGAAGCTTACCTCAAGTAATAATCGGTCGATCAAATTCGGTTCAGGACGAATCCAGACATAACTACGCTGAATCACAACACCATTGATAACTTCAGTGCAATACCACTTACCTTGGTAGGGTTCGTAAATCCGACGTTCGGGATAGTTAGGCATACCCGTAACAACACGAACCTCATGCCCTCTTTTGACTAAACCTTCAGCGAGTTCGGTCATCAGGGGGGCGATCCCAATTGGTTCTGGATGATAGTTATAGGAATAAATCAGAATTCGCATAAATTGAGGTTGCAAGCTGGGTGTAAACTTGCCGAGTTAGGGGAATTATCTATCCAAACTAACCTGATTTTGCTCAAAGGTGTTTTCAGATTCCTTGATATGGATGAGCACTCAGAAATGAGAGATGAATTGAGTTAAGGCTGAGCTTGCCTAGTGGGGGATATTGAACCCTTATCGTTCCTCCTTTATGCTTCCCTTAACTGATCGATGGATCGACAGCAATCGTTTGCTATCATACCCAGTCTGTGAGCTATTGTGTAATACCATTTTGCTTTTTAAGGGCTACACAGAGAGGAGATGGGAAAAGGTTAAAGGGAAAAGGGCAAGGGATAGTACCAAAAACTTTTCCCCTTCCCCTTATACCCCATTTAAGTCTACGCTTAATTATCGGAACGGTTGCCGAAATTTACCGCCACTTCCGCATAAACAAACAATTACGTTCATCAGGCTGGCGCTGGTAAGATAATTCATCCGTTAGCTCGTGCATCCAAATCAATCCTCTGCCATGTTCATCCAATGGGTTGTTGACTTGAAGGCGGGTTTCAAGTTCGGCTTGTAAGTCAAAAAACTCTCCCTGATCCCAGATCCGCATCTCTAAGCAGTCCGGAAATACTTTCAGTTCCAATTCGATAGGGGTAGTCTGAGGTAAGTGTCGATGCGCGTGAATTACGGCATTCGTGAAGCCTTCATCTAAAGCTACTTTACAAGCCCACAAGAGCTTTTCAGGTAGCAAGGGTGCGGCAAATTGCTCAAACCACTGTAAAACCTGTACCAAGGCATTCACGTCTGTTGCTACCTGGAGTCTGGATTGTTTCAGTAGTTTTTCATCGTGCATCAACCGAAAACAGTTCCAGATTTTGTTAAACAGCGCCACTATTTTTACTAAAAACAACCAAAATTGTTTTGATAATCAGTTTCAAGTCGTACATCAAGTTCCAGTTTCGCTGATAGCGCAAATCCAGTTCAATGATGTCTTTAAAGTCTTTGATTTGATTTCGCCCATTTACCTGCCATTCACCCGTCATACCCGGTTTGACATCTAAGCGCTGCCACTCCGGTACGTCATAAAAATCAACTTCATCCGGGGTAGGAGGTCGAGTACCCACCAAACTCATTTCACCTCTAAGAACATTCACAAACTGAGGCAGTTCATCGAGACTGGTTTTCCGTAGAAACTGACCTACTCGCGTCACTCTAGGATCGGCCGAGTCAGTTTCACCTAATGGTTTTATTCTAATCTTTCCGTTACTGATATCTTCAGTTCCAACATACATGGAGCGGAACTTCCAAATCCGAAAGGGTCTACCCATCCAACCTTTACGGATCTGACTGAAGAAAATTGGACCTGGACTGTCGAGTTTTATTAAGATAGCAATGGGAATAAATGCGATCGCCGTTAGTGCTAAACCGATGCTTGCGCCAATAATATCCAGCAATCGCTTCACCCAAGAGCGAATAGACGGATGAGTCGCGGGTAACTCTGGCGGTGTTGTGGCTTGAGATAGCTGTTCCACGGTCAAAACTTGGTTTAACCCAGTCATTTCTAACACTGCCATTACTGGGTCACGTACCCCCCAGAGAACGAGTTTTACCCCTTTGTCTCGGGCGTTTTTGTGATTGCTCACCAATGCGCCAATCCCGCAGCTATCGATAAACGTAGTTTGGCTAAAATCGAAGATAATTTTTTCTGGAAGAGAACTCATGAGCAAAAACTGCTGACAGGTTTCTTTAAACGTTACGGCTTCAAGCACACTCAGCCGAGCGGGTAATTGCACCACGGGAGTATCGTTTAATACCATTACCTTAAAATCCGCTTCTGACATTGAGTCAACCATAGAGTCCCAGTACTTGATATTCACCTATCGTTCTGACCAATATTTTGTCTTACAACGCTGAACTTCACCAATAATTTGATTCAAGTCATCGTCAAATCTTGAAAAATGCCAGCTCAATCTCAACTTACCGCACGAC
Organism: Cyanobacteria bacterium UBA11370; assembly: GCA_003486645.1. Classification (GTDB taxonomy): domain Bacteria; phylum Cyanobacteriota; class Cyanobacteriia; order Cyanobacteriales; family Coleofasciculaceae; genus UBA11370. The sequence continues at coordinate 10,021 of DNGI01000065.1, forward strand.
TTATTGAAATTTTCTCTGCCATTCAAGGTGAAGGCTTAAATGTCGGCACCCGTCAGTTATTTATCCGCTTTGCTTTGTGCGATTTACGCTGCCATTTCTGTGATAGTCCACAGACTTGGGAAGTACCCAGTTTTTGCCGCATTGAGCAAACACCCGGATGCCGCAACTTTGAAACTTATCCTAACCCTGTACCTCTATCTCTCTTGCTAGGTTGGGTTGAACGGCAAAACCAACCTGGACTCCACGACAGTATTAGTTTGACTGGTGGAGAACCCCTTTTGCAGGCTTCTTTTTTGGTAGAATTTTTGCCCCAGTTGCACCGCTTAACTGGCTTGCCTGTGTACTTAGAAACGGGCGGCCATCGTCCAGAACAACTAGCTATGATTTTACCCTATTTGAACTCAGTCGGCATGGATATCAAGCTACCGAGTGTGAGTGGGGAAAATCGCTGGCAAGCTCACGCTCGGTTTTTACAGCTTTGTCATGATTCACACGTCGATGTTTTTGTCAAGTTGATTATTTCTGCTACGACTCACCCTCCTGAACTGAAACAAGCCGCCGAATTAGTAGCAGATTGTAGCCCTAGTATTCCTGTCATTTTGCAACCTGTGACACCCCTACAGTCCCCCCATGATCTGCCAATATTACCTCCAACACCGGAGCAGGTTTTAGAGTGGCAAGCCTTGATGAAACATCATCTTAAGTCAGTGCGTGTTATTCCCCAAACTCACAAGATGATTGATCAACTTTAGGGGAGAGTTTTGAGTTTTGTTAGCGCAGCGGGACGATAGTCCGTGGGTGAGTTTTGACTTAAGACTTCAGATTATCTAGCACAAGTTTTCCCCCCTCTCCCCCTCTCCCCACCTCCCCCTCAATACTTTTTTAGGGTTATCCAACCCGACATGATAGGAGTTTTGAATTGCCTAGACTTACAAGATGCATACCAGAAAGCCCTGTGTCTTTAGACCAGGGATGAATGGGCTAGTAGACTTTAGTCTACCTTGAAGTGCTTTTTAGGCTATACTATTAACAATAAAGGAGGTGATTTGATGTTGGTATTTGAGTGCAAGTTAAAGGGAAAAACTGAACAATTCAACCGAATAGACGAAGCGATTCGGACAGGTCAGTTTATTCGCAATTCTTGTCTCAAATACTGGCAGGAAAACAAGGAAACAACCAAGAATGACCTACAAAAATACTGTGCGGTACTAGCAGCCAACCCAGATTTTTCTTGGGCTAAGAAGCTCAATTCTCAGGCGAGACAAGCTCATGCTGATAGAGCGTGGTTTGCGATCAGCCGATTCTGTGCGCTAAACGCGCCCCGCTTCGCTAACGACAACGGCAAAAATAAAGTTCCTGGGAAAAAAGGATACCCAAAGTTTAAGAAGAATAGTCATTCGGTTGAGTACAAAACGACAGGCTGGAAATTATCAGAGGAGAGAAAACGCCTAACTCTAACAGACGGTTTCAACGCCGGAACGTTTAAGCTGAAAGGAAGTCGAAATTTGCACTTCTATCAACTCAAACAGATTAAACGTATCCGGATTATCAAGAGGGCTGACGGCTATTATGCTCAGTTCTTAATTGATGTCGAACGAAGCGAAGAGCAATGCTACACAGGGACACAGGTTGGGCTTGATGTAGGTTTAGCCTCCTTTTATACCGATTCAAATGGTAACAAAGTAGACAACCCTCGCTATCTACGGAAATCAGAAAGACAGCTCAATCATCTCGTCATACGCCTGTCTAGACGATACCAGAATCCCAATAAAGGGAAGAAGGGGGAAAAGATGTCTAAGACCAAAATCAAACAGTCTAAGCGCTTTCATAAAGCCAGAATTCAAGTCGCACGTCAGCACCTTGATATAAGTAGGCAACGTAAAGATTTCGTCGTAAAAACGGCGAGATGCGTTATCCAATCAAACGACTTGGTAGCCTATGAAGATTTGAAGGTGCGGAACATGGTTAAGAACCGAAAGCTGGCTAAATCAATTAGCGACGCGAGTTGGTCATCATTCCGCGAGTGGCTTGAATATTTTGCCAAGGTGTTTAATAAGGTTGTTATTGCTGTACCTCCTCACTACACATCTCAAAACTGTTCGTGCTGTGGAGAGGTTGTTAAGAAATCTCTATCTGTTAGAACCCATTCTTGTCCGAGTTGCAAAACGGTTTTGGATAGAGATGAAAATGCAGCACTGAATATCTTAATGAAAGCGCTTGAGGTATTAGGAATAAATACCGTGGGGCACACGGGAATTAACGCTCAAGGACAGACCAACCCATGCCTAGTTGGTGAAAACCTGCTAGGTAAGTTGACTGGTTGAATTGAGAATCCCCGTGTCTTCAGACCGGGGAGTGTCAATCTTCCCGTTTGGATTTGACTTTGGCTTTGGCTTGAGAAGCACTCTTTTTCAGGGCTGAAAGACGGGTTTCGTATCTGCGCCGTTGACGGCGATTGGGGGTTGTTTCAATTAAGGTTTTTAACGCGCTACCGAGACTCTTGTAGGCGTTGGGGAGGGTGTAACCAAAGCGAGTGGCAAGGGCGATCGCTTTTTCATCTGCCTCAATTGCTGCCTTAAGGTTTTTCTCGCCATTATTCTTCTGATACAATCTCCAACCCGATACGCCGCACAGGGTTAAAGCTAATAACAGCAGCAAGCCGTCTTGTACCCAAAGTTCGCCCACAGCACCCCCTAAACCAATCGCTAGGGCTGCCATTTCCCAGCCTTCTTTAGGAATTGTGTCATTTTGAATTCGGGCAACTTCATGCCAAAATAAAAGGTTACGCTGGTCAAGAGCCAGTTGCTCCCATTTCACCAAGTCAATTTGAATCTCAACTTCATCTCTACCAATCTCTTCAGAACGCAGTAGGGGGGGATTAACTTCAGTTGTCCCTTCTACCATCACCCAACTCTGCAATTCTGGTGGCAGTAAACTTTTTAGACGGCGGAGTTCACTCATCTCGGCTTTAGCCGAAGCGGTTGCATAAGATGTCATCGATCTGCCCCCAGGAAACTTAAAACAATAAATAAGGGTATCACTGGCAGTATAGCGATATTAGGGGTGTGGAGAGTGGAGATGGGGAGAGGGGGGG
>DNGI01000116.1:0-5585 GCA_003486645.1 Cyanobacteria bacterium UBA11370
CAACTAACAACCAACAACCAAAATTTTCTAATCCAAAGGAGCGTTTTCCAGTGAACAAGAAGCCAAGACATTTTTCAATTTGGAAATATTCTGTTGTTGCAGCAGTCATGGTTTCTAACGTCCTGGTGCAACTACCAAGTTACAGCTTACAATTTCCTCCGACAAATGGTACTGGCGCACCGGAACGAACGGCTAGTGGAGGGAGGCGTGATGATTCTTGTATTCCAACTGGTGGAATCCCTGCAACCGCTTTAGTTCCTGCCAATAATCTAGGAACAACGGTAAGTCAAACACCGACATTATTCTTTTACATTCCTCAAACAAAAGCCAAGACAGCAGAGTTAGCACTTCTGGATAATCAAGGGAATGAATTATTTGCGAAACAGATAGTTTTAAGTAGTAATGCCGGAATTATCAAAGTCGATTTTCCATCAACCGCCAAGCTGGAAATTAACAAAAATTATCGCTGGGAATTCGCAATTGTTTGTGATACGGAAGATCGAACTCAGGATCGATTTATTCAAGGAACAATCCAACGCATTCCCTTAAGTGCAGCGCTAAAAGCTAAGTTGGAAAGGGCAGATTCACTCAAAAAAGCTCAACTTTATGCTGAGGCAAGAATTTGGCAAGAATCACTCGGAATTGCTGCTCAATTACGCCCGACTAATCCCCGCGCCTGGGAGGAACTTTTAAGTTCAGTGGGTTTAGAGGCGATCGCGTCCCAACCGTTTGTTGAGTGAGTGTTGTCTTGCTCAAAACTAATTCAGAGGAATAGTGGGTTGGTAAATCAGTAATCAAATGATGAAAATTTAGACCCTAATGGAAATAAACTAGTTATAGAAGTAAGGGAGATATGGAGTTTTAACTTTACAAATTTCCTGAAAACTATTCCCTAATCCTTAGCTAATCAACTGCCTTCTCCAAACCTATCCAGAAATCGCTATCATGTAAGTACATCACGTACATCCAATCGTAAATGAGCAAATCCTATAGCATTCGCAGTACCAAAATTGGTAACAGTGCAGGGTTTCGCCTACCTGGGGAGTTTTAGCGCGAGTATCCCCAGTTTGCTAGTTTTAATGGAGTTGGTTTCCGACAAATCATTTAATATTGTCGATAGAGGATAAACTAGATGTAGATGAAAGAAATTCGATTTAGCAAACATGCTCAGTTGAAGATGGAGATTTTGTCTAGCCATCAAGCAACAATTGAGCCAGAATTTGTGATAGAGACGGTGAGATATCCGGACAAGCTAGAAACTAGAGAATATGACAAACTGATTGCTCAGAAGCGACTTGATGATAATTTAGTTTTACGAGTTGTTTATCGAGAATTCAGTGCCTTTATTTTGATCATCACACTTTATCCCGGCAGGAGATATAGATATGAAAAAGATTAGTTATAGTAAAGATGTTGATACCCTTTTGATTGAATTATCCGAGGAAAAAATTGCTTACGCTGAAGACGAAGGACAAGTGATTTTGCATTACTCACCTGATGCCAAACTTGTTTTAGTTGAAATTTTAGACTTTCGACGTTTCATGTCAGACGAAGTTGTAACTGAATTGTTGGCATCCTAACTCTCTGAAACTAACGTGCCCTGTGCAAATGCGAGCATTATCTGTTTATAAGAATAGTTTGTTATTAAATCAGTAATCAGAAGATAGAAATTTAGATGCTAATGGAAATAAACTAGCTATCGAACTAAGGGAGTTTAGATATGGGGTTGTAACTTTACAAATTTTCTGAAAACTATTCCCTAATCCTCAGCTAATCAATTGCCTTCTCCAAACCTATCCAGAAATCGCTATCATGTAAGTACATCACGTACATCCAATCGTAAATGAGCAAATCCTATAGCATTCGCAGTACCAAAATTGGTAACAGTGCAGGGTTTTGCCTACCTACGGAGTTTTATCTGGAGTATCCCCAGTTTGCTAATGCAGATGCTTGGATAGAGGTATTGTCCCCAAATACAGCAATTGTACGGATTGTTCCCACGGTTGGCGATGATGATGTAGAAGACTCGGTGATGATGCGGCTGTTTCTCGATTTTGCTATGACAGAAGCGCTGAAAGATAATACATTACAACCTTATACCACCGAAATGTCTGAAGCTGCTCATCAACTAATTGAAGGTGTGCAATTAGACAACGAGTCATGAGAAGATGCCCAAGTTTATCAGTAATGGCTGGGAGATTTATTTTCATCCCCAACTATTTGGTATTCAGTATCAAGAGTTGTTTGATCGTGTTTCTAATTTACGCCACAAGTTACCGGAAGCTGAGTTTAAAACTCATACAATGGTAAAATTATTTGCAGCAATTACTGTTGCAATTGAAACCAAAATTCCCTCTGATCCGTTTGCAAGCTACTTTGCCTTGACGGGGGCATTAAATATGAAGTGATCCCTTACTCTTCATAGTACCGAGTGCGATCGCTTCCTATCATTGTGGAGATCGGGTGGATAATTGCCCACCTTGCTTTTTGTGTACAGTACTATGGAATTAGTTTCAGCAGAACTACGGATATGACTCTCACCTCAAATGGACAAGCCGCAATCATCCGTACAGAACGGGGACTGGCGATCGCAGGTACACGTATTACCTTGTATGATGTGATGGATTACGTGACGGCTCAATATCCACCCAAATTCATCCGTGGTCTTTTCAACCTAACTGATGAGCAAATTAACGCTGCCCTCGCCTACATTGAGGCAAATCGTGCTGAAGTGGAAGCTGAGTATCAAATTGTACTCAAAGAAGCTGAAGAACTTCGGCAGTATTATGAAGAGCAAAATCGCGATCTGATTGCCCAAATTGCTGCAAAGCCGCCTAAACCAGGTATGGAGGCTGCTTGGGAAAAACTTCAAGCGCAGAAAGCAAAACATCAAGCTCAACTTAAAACCCAAGCATGATTTTCTTGGTCGATCATTGCCTGTGATCACAATTGGAAATGCTGATCGAATTCTGACTGATCCTGATTATCGCAATCGTTGTGTGGATCGGCTCATTGAGATTGTGTTTGACATTGATGATTACAGAGGTTCAAGAAGGATTTTTATTCCATGATGTGTTTGGGCATTGGGCGATCGCAGTTCTATTGGCAAACAGGGCAGCATAATAGGAATATTAGATTGCTTTACTTTATTAGTGGGGTGAGTAGCCTGAAGCAATTACTGTTTTTGCCAGAAAGTCTTACAAATCAAGCCTGGATGGATTGATTGCCAATTCGTTAATTTTCCTATTTTTCATCCCTCATCCTGAATGCTTACCTTTCTCAAACAAAAGCTTTGGCAATGGCGTGGGGTATGGATTGCAACTCCCAGTATTGCAGGTATCGTCATCCTCATGCGAATACTGGGATTATTGCAATTTTGGGAGTGGGCAGCGTTCGATCAATATATGCGCTTGCGCCCCTCCGAACCTGCGGATCAGCGAGTTGTAATTGTTGGAATTGATGAAGCAGATGTGCAAAAAATTGGCCAATCCATTATTCCCGATGGAGTCTATGCCGAGTTATTGAAAAAACTTAAAAGCAGACAACCCAGAGCAATTGGATTAGATATTTTTCGGGATGTTCCTGTAGAACCGGGACACGATCAACTCATCCAAATTTTTCAATCTACACCTAATTTAGTCGGTATTGAAAAAGTAGTCGGAGAAGAAGGGCGTGAGGTTGTTAATCCACCCCCAGCCTTAAAAGCGAAAGGGCAAGTTGGAGCAAATGACCTGATTGTTGATGCCGATAATAAAGTACGACGGACTTTACTATCAGTCGATAATCCCTCTGGAGAAACCGTCTATAGTTTTGGTTTATATCTGGCTTTATTGTATCTAGAACCCGATGGAATTACCCCAGAAGTAGTAGCAGGAACGAAGGATTGGCGGTTAGGAAAAACCACATTTAAACGCTTTCAACCTAATCATGGTGGGTATGTGGGGGCGGATAATGGTGGCTATCAATTGGTATTAAATTATCGCGGAGGGCCAAGAAAATTTGATACGGTTTCGATGCGTGATGTTTTGGAGGATCAAATACCGCCAAATTGGGGACGCGATCGCGTTATTTTAATTGGTTTTGTTGGTGATAGTTTTCAGGATTTTTTCTCAACACCTTATAGTAGTGGTTTGCTCTCTTTAGTGAAACCTATGGCTGGAGTTGAAGTCCACGCCAATTTAACCAGCCAAATTATTAGTTCAGCAAAAGAGGGTCGTCCTTTAATTAAAACTTGGTCAGAATCAAGCGAATGGGTATGGATCTTTTTATGGTCTGGGATAGGTGCAATTTTAACCTGGCAATTACGAGATACGGGTTCAGCAAGGAAAGTTTCATTATTAAAAATTACAGTACAACTTATAGCATCAAGTCTCTTATTTTCTAGCACTTATATGATTTTTTTAAACGGGTGGTGGATTCCGGTTGTGCCACCTTTAATTGCATTTGTTGGCTCAACTGTAACCGTTACAGGGTACATTGCTCACACAGCCAGTTCAATTCGCAAGACGTTTGGGCGCTATTTGAGTGATGAAGTTGTTGCCAATTTACTCGAAAGCCAGGATGGATTGAAACTCGGTGGTAAACGGCAGAAAGTTACAACCTTGACCTCTGATTTACGAGGATTTACTGCTCTTTCCGAGTCAATTTCTCCGGAAGAAGTTGTTACTATTCTGAATATCTATTTGGCATCGATGTTAGATATTATTCTATCTTACCAGGGAACGATTGATAAGTTCATGGGAGATGGGATTTTAGTGATTTTTGGTGCGCCAACCGTTAGAGAGGATGATGCAAAACGGGCTGTTGCTTGTGGGGTAGCGATGCAGTTAGCGATGAAGGATGTTAATGAAAAGCTTCAGAAATTAAATTTGCAACCCCTAGAAATGGGCATTGGAATTAATACAGGGATTGCCGTGGTTGGAAATATTGGAAGTGAAAAACACAGCGAATATACAGTTATTGGTAATCAAATTAATCTAGCCTTTCGTATTGGGACTTATGCCACAGGTCATCAAATTTTAATTTCTGAATCTACTTTAAAAGAGGTAGGCAAATCCTCGGTGAGAATTGATTCTTCCAAACAAGTTACACCGAAAGGTGTACAACAAGCGATCAAAATTTATGAAGTTGGGGGGGTCGGTGAACCCTACAACCTATTTTTAACCAAAGAGAAAGAAATTTTTATGCCCCTTTCTGTAGAAATCCCCGTACAATATACTATTGTGGAAGGAAAGAATATTTGCGATTCTCTAGTTCAAGGTAGTTTAATCAAGCTTTCGGCAAGGGGAGCAGAAATTCGATTGAAAAATGTAGAACAAAACTTGCTCCCTTCCCCTTTAAGTAATATCAAGTTGAACGTATTAAAAATTGGCGAAGATGTAGAAATTAGCGAAGATATCTATGCTCAGGTTTTGGACAAGCCAGGAACGTTGGGAAGTTTCTATATTCATTTTACCTTCAAACCACCCTCGGTTGCGGTGAGATTGTTAGAAGCTTTGACTGAATCTCTTAGACGATTGAGAAGTTATTCAGATTTCTGATCAGCAGAAGAGGAAAAAGCAGGTAATACCAAGTTGCATTCATAC
>DNGI01000116.1:5889-6697 GCA_003486645.1 Cyanobacteria bacterium UBA11370
CTATCTCAACAGATGGTATGAGGGGGTGAGAATTGGTTTTCCCGGATACTTAGGGTAGAATGTAGTTTTTAATACACTTGTCGGGGGAATACGGAAGCTGATTCTTTTTGAGCGCTTTTTCTGTCAAGATTAAAGATATAGCAGTTTTCCATTGAATGAGGTATTGCTCATAAGTGCCACAGTGTGATACAGCAAAGGAAACACAAAAGCTGATAGCTGATAGCTGAGTGCTAATGGCTATATACAACCTACAAACCTGACACAACATTATCCTCCCGATCTAGAAACAAGGATTCACCTATAGCTATGGCAGAAGACAACAAACCTAATCCCGGTACTGAAGAGGCTGCATCTGAAAAACCTGTAGCCGCAAAGCCTGCAAAAGCTAAAAAAGAGAAGCCCCCAGCGCCAGAAGACAAACCCTTTACTGACTTTATCCAACAAGACTACCTCCCTGCCCTCAAGAGTGCTTTTGCTGAACAAGGGATTCAGGATATAGAAGTGAGTTTCGTTCAGGAAAAAATCCAGATTCCTGGATTGAGTAATAGCGATCGCTGCTGGCAAGTTATGGGTAACTTCTATAATGGTCAGCGTCAATTCAATGTTTATTTTCCCCAGGACGATATTAATAAACAGAAAGCTTTTTCTTACGCGACGAATGGAACTAAGCCCAGTACCTTAGAATCTTTTATGATTGATGAGCGCAAAGTTACCTTAGACCTCCTCGTCTTTTATACACTACAACGGTTGAACGCTCAGAAGTGGCTAGCCAGGAATTAAAGGTGATATATAGTGAGTCTATTTGATT
>DNGI01000118.1 GCA_003486645.1 Cyanobacteria bacterium UBA11370
ACAAACAACAAACAACCAACAACCAACCTCATCCAGAAATATTACTCGGATAATTACTATCAATGGCTTCCAGCCTCCTAAGAATATTAGGCTTGAGCCTTTCTAACTCCTGCTTCAATAGCCTTTTACTCAACTGGGGTTGAGCCATTGGTACAGTTTGGCTACTATTTGCCCACTCCATTAAAAGTCTGCGTTGAGCAGGATTTATAGTTGAGGTCGTGACATTAACACAGCGTTCAGGTTCAGAGAGAGCAAAGAACAAAATGCGATAGCATCCTGATTCTCCCAATAGCCTTAAGATTTTCTGACCGCTATCTGTTTTAAGATCTAAATAACAAGTCAGCCAGCGAGTTCCATAGCTGCGATTATGCAAAGCTGTAATCCACAATACCATTGGGTGATGAGGTGCACTCAAAAACAGGAATTGATTGTAGTGCCTGCTTACTTGATGGTTTTGAATATCCTCTCTACTCAGCATTACCCAGAGGGTAGCTAAACGTTCTTGAGCAGTGCGAATAATATGGGGAAAAACAATTCTTTGATCTTGAGGTCTGTGTTCTGGCCAAGAGGCTTGCTGACAAATTTCTTCAGCGGAACGGACGCGCCCAGTTTTTTGATCATCGACAACAGGCAATTTAGACAGCGCCGCACCAATCCGTTGACCTAACTGCCAACCCTGACCAAAACGCTGTTCTATCGGATCTAACCCTTTGAGAAGTTCCTCTACACTTTGAGGGCGATCGCTGCGATCTTTAGCTAAACAGCGCATGACTAAATTTTCTAGCGCCTTCGGTAATTTGAGATGAGGGCTAACGATTTCAAAGGATCGCGGGGGTATTTCGTGATGAGCTTTATACCAACCCCCAAAGGAACGATTTTCGCCGATAATGGGCATCTCCCCCGTTAGCATCTCAAACATCATCACGCCGAGACTGTAAATATCAGAGCGGGGATCAAGTTCTTTCCCTTCCATTTGTTCGGGTGAACAATAGGCTAAAGTTCCCATAAACGACTGAGTTTGAGCGCCGTCGGGTTGGATTAACTTGGCAATCCCAAAATCCAGGATTTTAACCAGTTCGCCGAAGGATGAATCTTGAACCACTAGGATATTACTGGGTTTAATATCCCGATGAATAATTTGGGTTAGTTGACTTTCATAAACGATTCCTTTGTGAGCGCATTGTAATCCCAAACAGATTTGACGAGAAATATTGAGAAACCGAGGCAACGGTAAGGGTTGGGAACGAATAACCTCACTTAAACTATCTCCTTCCAGGTATTCCATGACATAATAGGAAATCTCCTCTTCATCTACGCCATAGTCTTTAACATCAACAATGTGATTGCTTTTTGCACCCAGAAGAGCGCAGATTGTCGCTTCCCGCGCAAAGCGATCGCGCATTTTTTCATTGAGTAAGGCGTGGGAGAGAAACTTGACTGCAACAATCACGCCTCCCAATAACATATCCTTCGCTTTATAAACCCTACCCATAGCGCCTTTCCCTACCATCTCAACGAGTTGATAGCGATTGCGGAGTAAGCGACCAATATTAGGGTCTTGTGGCATGATTAGCTGAGTTAAAGTAAGAAAGCTGGCGTGAAATATCCCTATAATAAGTTTCGCTCAAGGACGCTACGGGACGTTAGCCCCCAAGGAACCTGACCGAATTGATCTAAAATTGGTTGCCATCCTGATTGAATCGGCTGGCTTATATCATCAGTATGACCTGTCCTATGACCCGTTGGGATCTCGGTCGAAGGTCATACCCTTACCAGAGGCTGTTCGCGTGCCAACACTACGAGTCCATTTTCTCTAGTCCAGACGTAATCTCAGGATTTCCGCACAAAAACGTTATCCTTGCTTAAGATGAGACAAAGGAGAACAGAGAAAGAAAAAAGGCTGATACAAACGCCCTTTAACCTGAAACCGTTGTCCGATCTTGCTGAGCGGTATTGATCAGGTGGGAATGGTCGAAGGATCGCGCTATTCTGGCTGACGCTCTAAAGTTGCCTCCATCGTACTGGTCAGATAATGACCTGCCATAATCCCACTTGATAGGTAGTACGTATTATCATCAAGTCGATGCCTGGTTTCAAAGCCGCTGCGTCTCTGGCGATCGCCTAAGACCCAGTAGCGTTGCACGATCGATTCTGGAGTTACCCAACCCTCGCCCTCGACACGACCTAAAACACTATGCTGTAAGACGAAGGTGTACTGTCGTTCTCCAGCATCAAGACGACCCCGATACTGAAAAGAAATGTCCTCGCGTTCACTGTCAGGAAAGACCAACTTAGTAACCATCGTAAACCAATTTTCCCGACCCCAGGCAATAATCGTCTTACCTTTGACGGGGATTGGCAATCCATTCCGCTCCAGCCAATTTCCCTGGAGTGTCCAGCGTCCTGCCTCCATTAAAAAGGTGTGAGCCACGGTATTACCTTTTGCCTCTTATGAACATTACGCTTGTTAAGCTCTCTCCTCTAACTGAATGTCGTAGGATTCCATATCCTACGACATTCAGTTAGAGG
>DNGI01000071.1:0-22166 GCA_003486645.1 Cyanobacteria bacterium UBA11370
ACCAACAACCAACAACTAAAAAAATTCGATTTCAAATTGAGGATACTGGTGTGGGGATGAACCCTGAACAAATGGAGAAGATTTTTTTACCCTTTGAGCAAGTGGGGAGTAGAAAACATCAAGTTGAAGGAACTGGACTCGGTTTAGCAATTAGCTCTAAAATTGTGGAAATGATGGGAAGTCGTATCCAGGTTAAAAGTGAGCTAGGTAAAGGTAGCATTTTTTGGATGGATTTGGATTTACCTGAAGCCGCAGAATGGCAACAACTGACTACCGATACTGCTCAGGAAAAGATTGTGGGTTATCAGGGTCAATTACGAATCGTTCTAATTGTTGATGATCGGTGGGAAAATCGCTCGGTTATTCTTAATTTACTTGAACCTTTGGGCTTTGAAGTGGTAGAGGCAACCAACGGTCAGGAGGGTTTAGAGAAGGCGATCGCAATTCGACCTGATCTAATTATTACTGATTTATCAATGCCCGTCATGGATGGTTTTGAGATGATGCAATGTATTCGGCAGTCGCCTCAATTAGCCGATATGCTAATTGTAGTTTCGTCTGCTAGCGTATTTGATCTTGATCGACGCAAGAGCTTGGCGGCTGGTGGGAATGATTTTCTACCTAAGCCCGTACAGGCGGATGAGTTACTGAATACATTACAAAAGCACTTAAACTTGAAATGGACATACGACGATTTTTCATCGGTTGGAGTTCAACCTTCAGCCGCAAGTACGACCTGCAACGGACTTACAACGAACAAGCATGAATGGATTGTACCTCCAGCAAAGGAACTGGATATCCTGTGGGATTTGGTGATGAAAGGTCGTGTCAACAGCTTGTTAGAACGAATCGAGATTGTTGAAAAATTGGATGAAAAATTTATCCCCTTTGCTCAACAACTCCGCCAATTAGCCAAAAGCTTTCAACTCAAAAAAATCCGGGATATTATCAAAGAATATAAAAAAAATCCATAAGATGTTATCCTTTGACTAGTGATAAGTTTAAGATGAATTTAATACTTGAAAGTCGAGCTGCCTTTGATAGAAGAGGATAGCCTGAAAGTCAATATCTTGTTAGTGGTTCCAGGAGATCAGGCGATCGGGACGATCTCAAGAAACTGATGGGGTTCTCAATTGCACCCCTGAAAATCTCTGTAAGGGCGTAGGGCGTAGGGTGCGCGGTGTAGCGGAGGTATGGCAATTAACTGAAGATTAGTTTACAAGCTAATTTATAGAGCAGGGTACAAGAATTACCTTGTAGACGTTCAGAACTCCAATGCACCAAAATTTAGTTGGAGAGACTCAATAGGGACAAGAGACAAACTATGGATACCCAAGGGAAAGATTTTATTTTAATTGTCGATGATAGTGCCAATAACTTGGAATTGTTATCGGATACGTTAATTAACGCTGGATTTGAAGTTGCAGTAGCTATTGATGGTGAAACGGCTATTGAACAGATTGAATATGAACCCCCAGCACTAATTTTGTTGGATGTGATGATGCCAGGAATTGATGGTTTTGAAACCTGCCGCCGCTTAAAAGCAAATCCTTCAACAAAAGACATTCCTATAATTTTTATGACGGCGCTTGCAGAAACTGTTCATAAAGTCAAAGGTCTAGATTTAGGAGCAGTAGATTATATTATCAAGCCATTTCAACAAGAAGAGGTTTTAGCACGGGTCAGGGTGCATTTGAAATTACGAACCTTAACCAAGACTTTAGAAGAGCAAAATACACGACTTCTAGAAGAAATTGAACAGCGTACCGCCGCAGAAGCAGCATTGCAACAGCTAACTCAAGACTTAGAAAAACAAGTGGAGGAACGCACGGCTAAACTCGCCGAAGCGATGAAAAATTGGCAACAGGCTCAAACAATTTTAGTTCATAGTGAAAAAATGTCCAGCTTAGGGCAGATGATTACAGGAGTTGCCCATGAAATTAATAATCCGGTGAGTTCTATTCATGGCAATCTTAGTTGTGCTGGTGAATATATTGAGGACCTGTTGGCATTGCTACAACTTTATAGCCAACACTACCCTAACCCCGTTCCGGAAATTCAGAATAAATCTCAGGATATTGATATTAATTTCCTGGCAAAAGACTTACCTGCGTTACTGAATTCAATGCAGTTGGGCACAGACCGAATTTGCGAAATTATCAATAGCTTACGAAACTTTTCTCGTGTTGATCCAGGGGCAATGATGGTTGTTGATCTTCATCAGGGTTTAGATAGTACAATAATTCTGTTACAGCATCGACTCAAACAAACTGGGAAATCTTCAGGGATTCAAGTCTTTAAAAAATACGGCAAACTACCTCCAGTCGAATGCTATCCAGGACCACTTAATCAAGTCTTTATGAATATCCTTGCCAATGCGATTGATGCCTTAGAAGAGTCAGAATATAGGAACCAAAAAGTAGAAGCAATGAACGGAATTTCAGTTCGTTCCAATTCTCCTACTCCTACAATCTGCATTCACACAGAAGTGACAGATACAAATCATATTATGATCGGCATTCTGGATAATGGACCTGGGATGTCCGAGGAAGTACAGTCTAGATTATTTGAACCTTTCTTTACAACCAAACCCTTCGGAAAAGGTACAGGTTTGGGATTATCAATTAGCTACGAGATTGTGGTAGAAAAACACGGAGGAATGTTAAGTTGTATTTCAGCACCTGGAAAGGGAGCAGAGTTTATTATTGAAATTCCAATTCGCTAAGGGTTGATTTGTGCAATAAATCTTCAGCCTCAAAAGCCTGATTAAATCTTATACTTAGATCCTCGACTTCTTATAAAAGTTGGGGATCTGCAAATCCAGATATAGTTATTCGTAAAGGGAGTGTAGATCGGACTGTATCGGAGACAGCTAATGAGCAATGACCAATGACCAAGTTGAATTACTTTTGTGCTGTACCCGTACCCGTATAAACAAGGATTATCATCTCTGGCTGTGGAACGTTATAAAAAGCTAAACTGATAAAATAGTGAGTTGATCCGTTGTCATTCGGAACGTTGTTTCCCACTCTCCACTCTCCACTTTCATTTGAGGTTAAAAAATTGCCACGAGTCCGCGTGCGTCAACACGTTAATCCCCTGAGTCAGAAATATTTAACCCCTCTCACTCCCCCCAACTGGGATAAAATTTACACTCAACCTACTCAACCCTTGCATTTAGATATTGGCTGTGCTAGAGGTGAGTTTATATTAAGAATGGCAACTCTAAAACCCGACTGGAATTTTCTAGGTTTAGAAATTCGAGAACCCTTAGTTCAACAAGCCAATGCTTTAGTTTCTGAGTTGAAATTGAGCAATCTTCACTATATATTTTGCAACGTCAATAACTCTTTACCACCCCTTTTAAATTATTTTCCCAAAGGAACATTACAGCGCGTTACTATTCAATTTCCCGATCCTTGGTTCAAAAAACGCCAAGCCAAACGTCGCTTAGTACAACCCAAATTAGTGAACGATCTAGCAACTTATTTAGCTATTGGCGGATATGTTTTCCTTCAGTCTGATATTGAAATAGTCGCTAAGGAAATGTGCGATCGCTTTAACGAACATCCCGCTTTCAACAGGCAAGGTACTGATTGGTTAACCACTAACCCACTACCTGTTCCTACTGAACGCGAAACCTACACAATCTCTCGTGATGAACCTGTTTATCGTGCTTTGTTTGTACGGATTGAGAGGGAGTGGGGGAAGTTGGAGTGTAATTGACACTCTCTGGTCTCGCATACGCGGAGATTCTTGATTCAACGAGTCCACTTGCTTAAGATTCCGATGCGTTCTCTTAAGTAACAGAGTTTTCAGCATTTTTCTGATCACGTTATTCAATGTAAAGATAGTTTAAGCGGCAATATCTGAATATATGTTCATAGGTTAAACTAGAAAAAGCTGAACAAGCGCTCAGATATTGAGAAAAACCTGATCAAATGGGAGAGTAATGATGACTACCGTCACTGATATGAAATGCGCCTGTGAATCCTGTTTGTGTATTGTAAGTACCGATTCAGCCGTGCAAAAAGAGGGTAAATACTACTGTAGCCAAGCCTGCGCCGATAGTCATCCTGATGGACAAGGCTGCGGACATAAGGGTTGTGAATGCCATGCTTAAATAAGAGAGAATGGGGAATAAGGAACAGTAAGGATTATCGTTAGATAGCCATACTCTAATCACTTTTTAATGAAGTAATAAGAGGGGAATTTCGATCACAAACTCTGTTCCTTCCCCAGGTTCTGAATAGAAATACAGCTTACCCCCATGTTTTTCGACAACAATTTGGTAGCTGATAGATAACCCTAAACCCGTCCCCTTGCCTACAGGTTTCGTGGTAAAGAAGGGGTCAAAAATTCGCTCTTTGGACTGCGGTAAAATTCCAGAACCATTGTCAGCAATGCGGATAATAATTGAATTTTGGTCAGAAACTTCGGTACGAATCTGAATATAAGGTAATTCACAAGCTCTCTTGCCAGCCGCCTCTTGCTTCAAGACTCTTGTATTCTCCAACACATCAATCGCATTATTTAGAATATGCATAAAGACTTGATTGAGCTGTCCTGGGTAACATTGCACAAGGGGGAGATTCCCGTAGTTTTTAATGAGCTGAATCGTCGATGTTTCCGACTTTAATCGGTGCTGCAAAATCACCAAACTATTTTCAATTCCCTCATGAATATCCACAAGCTTGTACTCCGCTTCATCAAGCCGAGAGAAATTTTTTAAGCTTTGAACAATGGCTTTGATGCGGTTAACTCCACTATTGATGGAAGCGAGTAATTTTGGATAATCATCCTGAAGGAAGTCGAGGTCAATCGCTTCGATTAAGTCTGTAATTTCCGATACAGGTTGGGGATAGTACTGGCTATAAAGTTGCACCAATTTCAGGAGATCGCGCGTATATTCATCCGCATGGTTAAGATTACCAGAAATAAAGGTGACAGGATTATTAATTTCATGGGCAATACCGGCAACAAGTTGACCCAAACTCGACATTTTTTCGCTTTGAATAAGTTGAATTTGTGCTTGTTTGAGTTCACACAGGGTATGTTCGAGTTGAATGGTTTGCTCTTTCAGGTTTGCTTCTGACTTTCGCAGTGCTGTTTCAGCCGCTTTGCGATCTCTGAGTTCATCAGCGAGTTGTTCAAAGAGTGCAGCTTGTTGAATAGCCACACTCAATTGCACGCTTAACTGTCTCAAACATTCGATTTCTTCATCCTGCCATTTCCGCGTTCCAGAGCATTGATGAGCAATTAATAATCCCCAAAGGTTATCGCCTTGTAAAATAGGAACGACGAGGTTAGCACGGACTTGAAACTGCTCCAACAATTGAATATGACAGGGGGTTAAATTAGCATTATAAATATCTTGAACGGCTTGAATTCGACCTTGTTGATAGAGAGGGGCTTTCGTTTTTTGAAAACAATTGTCCTGAATCAGTACCTCCAAAGCAGGAGTCCATCCCTCCCCGACTGACTCAACAATAATCGTTCCCGTCCAATCGGAGTTAAAACGATAGATAACCGTGCGATCGCAAGCTAGAAAATACCGCACTTCTACAACCGCTGTGTTGAGAACTTCATCCAGATTCAACGATTGCCGGATGCGCTGATTCATCCCACTCACAAGCTGCTCTCTAGCCGCTTTTTGCTTTAATCTTGCTTCAGTCTGCTTACCTTCAGTAATGTCCCGAAATGACCAGATTCTACCGTAGTAATCACCATTTGGGGATCGCACGGGAGCCGAGTAGCGATCAAAAATTCGTCCATTGTTAAGCTGAATTTCATCGCGGCTAATCAGAGTGGGATGCTCATCCAGATACTCAATTTGACTAAAAACTTTTAGGGGTTCAGCAATTAAGGGGAGTATAAAACTGAACAGTGTTTCCTGATCAGCCGATTCCATCATCTTCTCCGGAATTTGCCACATTTCGCAAAATTGATGATTGTAACTGGCGATCGCTCCATTTTCATCAATCACAATCACACCATCGGGATTCGCCTCTTGTTGTGCTTTTAATAACGCGTTACTTCGTTGCAATTCTTCTTGAGTTTGTTGACGCGGTGTAATATCCGTTTGGACACCTACAAAATGGGTTAGACCACCCGTTGTATCTCGAATCGGTGAAATCGTTAGCTTATTCCAAAACGAGATGCCATCTTTGCGGTAATTTTTAATAACCACGCTGACTTCTTTTTCAGCTTCTAGGGATTGACGGATTTGCTCAATTGTTTTTGGATCAGTATCCAAACCTTGTAAAAATCGGCAGTTACGCCCAATTACTTCTTTTCGGGAATAGCCTGTGATTTTTTCAAAGGCTGGATTGCAATAAATGATTGGATGATGCGCTTGACGAGCATCCGTAATGATAATGCCACAGCTTGCGGCTGCTAGGGCACGTTCATAGAGCCAATCTGGATCTATGCCTAAGTGTTCATGGGCTTGAGCGAAGAAGCCGCTACGATTAGTTTGCTGATTTAGCCTTGACTTCATGGAAGTAAATAAGCTAATAAAACTGAACTCACCTCTTTCATCAATGTTAAAAAAAATAAAGCTTGTTTAAATACTCCTAAAGGTTGAAGACAGGGCATTGACACCGAAAAACTTAGTTAAAGACTCCCAAAGATTCAACAACCACGGAGAAGTCACACCCATTATCAAGAGAAAACTCAGGAGTCAGAAGCGGAAACTCTTTGACCTAAATTTAACTATGAAATAACACGATAATTCTATTTCAGAACGGATTTAGACGGGTTATAATTTCATCCTGAATCCTGAATTGGTGTTCAAGTCCCGTTGGGAGTTGCTCACAAAATCCAACAACAAACAACAAACAACTCTATATCTTATACCTTAAAAATCAATTACGATAACTATAGTCCCTTGACTCTGATATTTCCAATGTCAGGCAAAACCCTAACCTCTAAAAAATTCTTCCAACCCATTGACCGTCTGGCTTTGGGAATCATACTCGTACTCAGTCTGCTGATTAGCATAGTGCTGTTAACTGGCTCTCAGGTCGCACCCCGGGTGCGAGATTTTAGCTGGCAGAATAAACACGTCAGCGCTGATGATACTGCCTTTATCCTCACCTTTAGCCGTCCGATGAATCACGGAAGTGTGGAAGATAATCTCAAACTCACTCCAGTTCTTACCAATACGGAGAAAACTAACTCACAAGACTCCAAAATTAAGGGAAAAGTTAGTTGGGCAGGGCGTAAAATGGCATACACCTTACTCTCTCCCCTACCCTATGGTAGCGACTATCAATTACAACTTCAGGGGGCACAGGAGCAATTGCCGGGGGGTGGGGAAAGCAAAGGACGATCAATTGAACCCTTTACCGCTTCATTTCGCAGCCGCGATCGCGCGTTTGCCTATATTGGAGTTGAAGGAGAAGAACAGGGACGGTTAATTCTTTACAACCTCACGCAACAGAAAAAAACGGTTCTCACTCCGCCGGATTTAGTAGTAATGGACTTTAAGCCTTACTCCGATGGCGATCGCATTTTATTTTCTGCCAATGATCGCCAAAATGAAATTAAAGGTTTACTCACTGAACAGCTCTATACTGTAACGACCGGACTATTATTTCAAGTTCCTGGAAAACGAGCAGCCTCTCCCCAATCATCCGGTAAAATTACTTTAATTTTAGATAGTAAAGATTACCAAAACTTGCAATTTGATTTGTCGGGGGACGGACAAACGATTGTAGTTCAGCGCGTAAACCGAAAAAACCCCGCTGAATTTGGTCTGTGGATTCTTCAAGCTAATGCTAAACCCCGACCCCTCGACAATCAACCCGGTGGTGAATTTATCATTTCCCCGGATAGCGCCTCACTCGCGGTTCTTCAAGGTCAGGGGGTAGCTATTCTTCCCTTAACTCCAGCCGCAGAACCCCTGGATTTTTTGCCAAAATTTGGTAAAGTTCTCAGCTTTTCAAGCGATAATTCCACCGCGACAATGGTCAAATTTAATACCGACTATACGCGATCGCTTTTTTTAGTGAATAACCAGGGAACGGAACGAGAACTGCTGCGTACTACTGGCTCAATTATTAACTGTCAGTTCACGCCAAGTAAAGAAAAGCTCTACTGTTTGCTCACTCAATTAATTAAAGGTGAAGAATACCGAGAAGAACCCTTCATCGCCACTATTGACCTCAAAACAGAACCCAATATCCCCACACCTGTGCAACCTTTAGTTGTTTTACCAGAGCAACGGGATATTCAAATGAGTTTATCTCCCGATGGTTTAGCCTTACTCTTCGATCAGGTTGGGACGAAACCCCCCTTAGAAACGGATAGTTTGAGAACCGTTGATGGTCAAGCGATCGCTACAGGTCGTCTTTGGTTGTTACCTATCGTTGATACAATCAATTCAGAACCCTCACCGCAGTTACAACCGGAGGAATTGTTAGCGGGTTTTCATCCCCGCTGGATTCCGTGATGGGGCTAAGGTACTTTATTTCGGCTAATTTAATTACTTATCAAAAAAAAACTCTTCGCGTCCCCCTCTCTTTCCTAATCATAAGCCTTTAAGCAGACCTAATATCATGCTTTAGGACGAAACTGTGGTTCTACAACTTTAACGAGTAGTTTTCTCGGTAAAAATCGCGCAAGATTAACAATGATGTGGTTCTTCCATGAACCTGTTACTACCGTACAATCATCACGTTCTAGAGCGTTAAGAGCTTCCTGCACAACTGATTCTGGCGATTCAATATCCTGATTTTGTGAACCACTATTACTCATTTTATTAAAGCCAGCAACTTCAAAAAAATCAGTCTGAGTTGGTCCAGGACAAACCACTAAAATTTTGACTCCTGTATGCTGATTTTCTGCCCAAAGAGCCTCGCTGAAATGAAGTACAAATGCTTTGCTAGCTGAATAGATAGATAAGTAAGGTAAGGGTTGAAATCCAGAAATTGAGCAGATATTCATAATAATTCCTGAACCTCGTTGTTGCATCTGAGGGAGGACTTGGTGTGTTAAATCTACCAAAGCGAGAATGTTAAGCTGGATAATTTCTAATTGCTTCGTTCGGGAAGTCTGACTAAAGGAACCATAGTCTCCAAAGCCAGCATTATTAATTAATAAATCGATAGTAATATTTTTTTGAGTTACACTTTTAAATACGTTAGTTGCAGCATCGGGCACGATCAGATCTTGGACTATAACTTCTACTTCAATCTGATAGTCTTCCTGCAACTGTTGGGCAAGTTTATGAAGTTTATCTTGAGAACGAGCGACTAAAACTAAATCCGTTTGGCGCTTCGCCAGTTCGCGGGCAAAGGCAGCGCCAATTCCTCCGGAAGCACCAGTAATTAAAGCAGTAGGCATCTCTTTTAACGATTGGAGTTGTTGAATTATTCATTTTATTCTATTTTAGATTAGGGTACAGTTTGAGAGTCGGTAAAGTAAAATATCTATCAAAAGATAGAGATTCATAGTTTATCGCACCTCAAATTAATAATTATAAGAAATGATGAAATTTAAAAAGAAGTTATCAATTATTTTTTTATTATTGCTGACAGTTATTTTATCGTTATTCTTAGGGCTATATCGTCCAGTTACGGGGGGAGAACAAACTGAAATTTTGTGGGATACTTGGGGAGTCCCGCATATTTACGGCAAGGATACAGCGAGTTTATTCCAAGCGATGGGATGGGCACAAACAGCTAGTCATGGCAATTTGATTCTAAAATTATACGGGCAAGCACGAGGGAGGGCGGCAGAATATTGGGGAGAGAAGTATCTAGAATCTGATCAGTATGTCAGAACGATGGGAATTCCGATTAGGGCGCAGGAATGGTACGAAATGCAAACTCCAACAATGCGCCATTATTTAGATGCGTTTGCTAGTGGTATTAATCGTTATTCTCAAGAAAATCCTGATAAAATTGACGATAAAGTTAAGGCAGTATTGCCAATTACTGGAGTAGATATTTTAGCTCATGTACAGCGTGTAATTCATTTTAATTTTGTAGTAAATCCCCAAAATATAGCGTCCCTAAAGTCTGGAAATTTATCGCAAAACAAGAGCAATTCTACACTCTCCACGTCTTCTTCTCCGACTCCCCAACAAGGTTCAAATGCTTGGGCGATCGCACCGTCTCATTCCGCGAGTGGTAATGCTATGTTACTGGCAAATCCTCACTTGCCGTGGTCAGATTTTTACCTGTGGTATGAAACTCAGTTAACTGCACCTGGAATTGATGCCTATGGTGCAGCGTTAGTGGGAATGCCAATATTAGCGATCGCCTTTAATAATAACCTGGGTTGGACATTTACGGTTAATACTCATGATGGTTGGGATGCTTATGCTTTGACGCTGGCGAATAACGGTTATTTACTAGATGGTAAAGTTCACCCGTTTGAGACTGAAACTCAAACGCTAAAGGTAAAACAAATAGATGGAACGATACGGGAACAACAGTTAGTTATACAACGTTCTATTCATGGCCCAATAGTAGGACAAAAGAATGGAAAAGTGATCGCATTGCGGGTGGTAGGTTTAGATCAGCCTGAGATAATGAAACAGTTATGGGATATGGCGTGTGCTAATAATTTTAAGGAATTTGAAACGGCAATAAAACGCTTACAATTGCCCATGTTTACGATTATGTACGCTGACCGTGCAGGGCATATTTTTCATCTATTTAATGGTCAAGTACCAGTCCATTCTCAAGGAAATTGGCAATATTGGCAAGGTATTGTTCCGGGTGATACTTCAGAAACATTATGGACAAAATACCATCCCTATCAGGACTTACCTCGCGTTCTCGATCCTCGAAGTGGTTGGTTGCAAAATGCTAATGATCCACCCTGGACAACTACATTTCCTTCACCGATC
The DNA here is from genome assembly GCA_003486645.1 of Cyanobacteria bacterium UBA11370. Lineage (GTDB taxonomy): Bacteria > Cyanobacteriota > Cyanobacteriia > Cyanobacteriales > Coleofasciculaceae > UBA11370. The sequence continues at coordinate 10,862 of DNGI01000071.1, forward strand.
AATCCTAATAACTATCCTCCCTATATCGCACCCCAATTTATGGATTTTCGCGCCCAGCGTTCTGCACGAATGTTGATGAAAGATCCCCGAATTAGTTTTGAAGAAATGATTGCGAATAAATTCTCATCCCGGATGGAATTAGCCGATAGAATTTTGGATGATTTAATTACAGCGGCGCGGCAATTTGGTAGTAATATAGGGCGTGATGCGGCTGATGTTTTGGCAGCATGGGATCGGCAGGCAAATGATGATAGTCGAGGGGCAGTACTTTTTGGAATTTTGGCGCGATTAATGCCCCAAACGAACTGGTTTGCTACCCGTTGGAATCCCAATTTACCCCTAACAACTCCTCGCGGTTTAGCCGATCCTGCAAGTGCAGTAAAAGTATTAGAAGCAGCGGCAACAACCGTTAAATTACTCTACGGTAGGTTAGATGTACCGTGGGGCGAAGTAGTACGATTACGTTACGGTAATGTGGATTTACCTGCGAGTGGTGGTCCTGGATTTCTAGGAATTTTTCGAGTTATTGATATTGTTCCAAGCAGTGGAAATCGTTTTCAATCAATTGCTGGAGATAGCTATATTGCTGCCATTGAATTTTCTAATCCTATAAAAGCAAGAGTACTCAATATTTACGGGAATGCTACTCAGCCAGATTCAGTTCATATCGGCGATCAATTAGCATTATATACTCGTAACCAATTGCGATCCGTGTGGCGTACTCGTAAGGAAATAGAGGATAATTTAGAATGGCGAGAGGTATTTTGAAATACTGTTTTCAGAATCTATATTATTGGTTATTATTTGAGTATCAATTACTGATAATTACCTCGTTAATTACTCATAGAATTAAGCAGATCCTGTAAAGATAGATGTCAAAATTGAACGAACCCCAAGCTGACTATGACAGTCCCTGGAAAGAAGCATTAGAACAGTATTTTGAGTCATTTTTAATGTTATTTTTTCCAGCCGCTCATGCAATAATTGACTGGAGTCGTCCTCCTGAATCCCTTGATCAAGAACTCCAACAAATAATACCAGAAGCTGAGTTAGGACGGCGGCTTGCTGATAAATTATTTAAGGTTTGGCGGCTTGACGGGGAAGAATCTTGGGTATTAGTTCATATTGAGGTACAAAGTCAAGAAGAGTTAGACTTTGCCGAACGAATGTATGTTTATAATTACCGCTGTTTTGATCGCTATCGACGACCCGTAATTAGTTTAGCAGTATTAGGGGATGAACGAGTATCTTGGCGACCATCGTCCTATGGGTATGCGCTAGGTGGTTGTGAAGTGAGTTTAAAGTTTCCAATTGTGAAACTGTTAGACTATGAAAGTCAATGGCAAAGTTTGGAGGAAAGCCAGAATCCGTTTACAGTGATAGTCATGGCTCATCTTAAGACTAAAGCGACACGCGGAGTACCTCAGCAGAGAAAGCAGTGGAAGTGGAGCTTAGTACGCAGGCTGTTTGAAGGGGGATATAGTAGAGAAGAGATAGTACGATTATTCCGATTAATCGATTGGATGATGGTATTACCGAAGGAATTACAGCAGGAATTTAAAGACCAACTGAAGCGTTATCAACAGGAGAGAACAATGCCATTCCTTAGCCGGATTGAATTGGATGCGAGGGAAGAGGGACTTCAGCAGGGACTTCAACAAGGACTTCAGCAGACTCGACAAAGCCTCCGAGAAACGATCATCGAAGTGCTGGAAATGCGTTTTGTTGAAGTGCCACCAGAACCGAGCGAAATTCTGAATAAAATTGAAGATATTTTAGTGTTGAGATACTTGTTGAAGCAGTCAATTGTAATTAAGTCACTGGAAGAATTTCAGCAGGTGCTAGCACAAGCTTTAGTGAGGGAGGAAACAAAAGGCGAAAGAGAAGAAACACCTACCGATGAATCACAGGAATTCAATTAATTACCCATCAAGAAGTAGTAACAGATGTTATACCGACTGTAGCGAATGATATCATGTTCAGTTACATCTCTACTGTAAGCAAAAAGACTCTCTTATTCACTCTCTATCTCTTATTATTGAATATCAAATTTTATTCTTAACCGATTATGAATCAGCTAACCCCACTGCCTCAATAGCCGCTTCCAGCGCGATCGCAATATGTGTCCAATGCGTCCCCCCCTGACAAAACACAATATAAGGTTCCCGTAAGGGTCCATCTGCCGAAAACTCCGAGGTACTCCCATCAATAAATGTCCCTCCAGCCATCACTAATTGACTCTCATACCCTGGCATTTCTGCGGGAACTGGATCGAGATACGAACCAATGGGTGAATGCTGCTGAATTGCCTTACAAAATGCAATTAACTTTTTCGGCGAACCTAACTGAATTGCTTGAATCACATCCCGCCGAAGTGCCTTTGGTTCTGGATTTACAGGATAACCTAATTGTTGGAAAACGTAGGCGGTTAAATGATTCCCTTTCATCGCCTCTCCCACCATTTGCGGCGCTAAAAATAACCCTTGAAACAGCAACCGATTCTGATCAAATGTTGCCCCCCCACTACTCCCAATTCCTGGCGCAGTTAAACGACACGTTGCCGCTTCCACTAACTCAGATTTTCCTGCCACATAACCACCAGCCGTAACAATTGTACCCCCAGGATTTTTAATCAAAGAACCCGCCATCAAATCAGCACCAACCCCCGTCGGTTCCCGATCTTCAATAAACTCGCCATAACAGTTATCGACAAAACAAATCGTATTAGAATTTTGGTGTTTAACTAACCCAATAATCCTTTCAATATCATGAATAGAAAGACTAGAACGCCAGGAATAACCACAGGAACGTTGGATTAATACTAAGCGAGTGTTACCGCTGATTGCATTACTCAAAACTTGCCAGTTAATCTCTCCCTCTGCTGTTAAATCTAACTGACGATAATTAATCCCAAACTCTAATAACGAACCTTGACCTTGACCCCGTAACCCAATCACTTCTTCTAACGTATCATAAGGCGCACCAACAACCGCCAACATTTCATCACCAGGACGCAACACCCCAAATAAACAACAAGCGATCGCATGAGTTCCCGAAACAAATTGTACCCGCACTGCCGCCGCTTCAGCACCCATTACATCTGCAAATACCCGATCTAATATTTGGCGACCTAAATCATCATGACCATAACCACTAACACTAGCAAAGTGATGGACACCCACATGATAACGTCGAAAGGCATCCAAAACTTTTTTCAGATTTACCTTGACTTTTGTGTCAATTTCATAAAAAATCGGCACTAATGCTTTTTCTGCCACTTGCAGGTATTCTGAACTATTCATTTTATTCGTTGTTGGTTGTTAGTTGTTACTTGAAGGTATCGACTCGGTGATTAATTTTTAACTAAAAACCTCTTGATTCTTCATCCTTTTTTCTGTCAAACTTCTTCTCGTAATTTGGCTCCTGAGTTCCAAGTAATTTATCCCAGAACGTGAAATATAGCCCATAGTGTACAGTGTATTTACGATGATGGATTGAGTGATGCCTTGAACCAATCAACCACTTTCCAAACCACCGATAAGGCAACGACGAAGGAAACAGTTCAAACCCGATATGAGTCAACACAGACCATACCGTCATCGTCATTAATGCAGCCACCAAAATGATAAAATGGAGCGGGATGATGAAAACAATTCCAATAAAAAATAGGGCTTGTAATAGTGCCTCTGGTGGATCGAAGGCAAAAGATGTCCACGGGGTTGGATCTCCTGAACGGTGATGACCAAAATGTAACCAGTTGAAGAGCAACGGGTGGTGAAATAGTCGGTGCATAAAGTAAAAGTACGCATCCTGGAGGATAAGTACTACAACAAAACTGAACCCTAAATAGTAAAATCCATAGTGGTTAAGATCAGCGTACAAAAGTGTTACTCCTAAATCGTACCCTGACATGATTAATGCGGAGCAGCAAGCAAAAACTATTGCAGAGAGAATCGATAATTCGACATCTCTTCGCATCGATTTCCACAACGGGGACTTCAGACGCAACCTTCGGGTTTGACGCCACTTCCCCAGCACCGAATAGAAGAACCAGTACGTTCCCCCAGCGATGAGAAAGTATCTACCCAAAATAATTCCGAAGAAGGCTAACCAATAGAACCCAAATAAATTATCGGTCAATTCAATGTTTAGTTGCAAACTGTTTTATCTGTAAAATAGGTAACAAAAATAATATCATATCTACACTAACAAAAATTATGAATCCAGCTATCTATCTTTAGCAGTAGCTCTCTACCCTTATTGACTGTAGTTGAGTATTTTACTACACGACTAAGTAAAGTTGCTAGTTATCTTCTCCGGTTTGTTAAGGGCTAATTGTTCATTGTTCATTACAATATTGAGAATTTTTTATCTGCCATTAACCATTAACCATTAGCCATTAGCCATTAGCCATTAGCCATTAACCATTAGCCATTAGCCATTAGCCATTAACCATTAGCTACTCTGATAAGATAACTAGCAAGCTCACATTAGTAGATATTTCCTGAATTTCTAGCATCTTTGGGTTGCAAATTCCCTCCAACTCGTCGCATTAAATATGCCACCCCAAAATCTCCATTCGGATGATTCGCTAATAATTCAGCCACTTCAAACACCCGCGCCGCCAGTTCGCCACCTAATTTTTCCACCGTCGCTTGACGTTCTTTTTCCCAAGATTGCCGTTCTCGCACCTTAGTTTGCCATTCATTCGTAAATAACTGTTCAATCGTAGTATGCAAACCTAAATGTTCGAGAATTTCCCACTCTCCATAATCACACCAAATTCCCCGACAATTCGGACACCGTTCTACATAAAACGGTGTTTTCAGGTTAATCTTAGCGCGAGATAAATAGCGCTGACACTCTGGACATAAAGCGGCTTTTGTATCAAACGGAGACTTGACAAAATCTACATCGAGTGATTCCGATGGAGGCGACGATACTTTCTGATGGTAAGGTTGGCGGGACTGCCACGCCTCATACTCACTCGCCGGAATCCAAGTACCTTTGCAATCTTCGCAATACTTTACAGGCAACTTTTGGGGTAGTATTCCATCCAAAAGCGTTACATTCCTACATTTGGGACATTGCACGGGTTTTTTCCTCAACCACTTCAACTTCCTATTAAATTTACTCCCAATAGCGTGAACAAGCAGGAAAAAGAAAATGTTGTTTGTTGTTGGTTGTGGGTTGTTCGTTGTTTGTTGTTTTTCGGCTGACTAATCCAATCCCTCCTCTCGACACAACTAAACCGATCGCGCTACAGTTGAATCAATGCCTTGCAATATTGCATCAGGGTGTTGAGGCGATCGCAAACGCCGGAAGCCCTAGTCTGAAATGTTGCAGAACTCCGCGCAGCCTGCAATAGCCTCATATCCGTCTCCAACAACCGCATCTGTTTATAAATTTCCGTCTGAAGAGACTGCCACCGAGAGGTATTATCCGGTAGTACATCCTCAGCATTCAGACTGGCAATTTTGCTCTCAAAGATCCGCTTGACATCCTGGAAATACTCCTGGATACGAGGGATCTCCACATCGGGAGTAGTGGCGTAGGAGTGAAAGTGCTGGAGAACTTGCTGAAAGTCCTCATAGGATTGGCGCTGTGAAGGGGGTAACATTCTGACTCAGGTTGCTTTAGAATTAATGTAAAGAATTTTTTCTTTTTGCTAAAAGCAATTGCTCAATCAAACACTGAGAATCGGGCTTAAGGTTCCAAGCCCGTTTTCACCATCAAATCGTGAGGAAGCAGAAGGCGTTCTCGCTTCCTTGCTCTCCCAGTCTCCAAAGCGTTCGCCATTTTTGCCCTCACTATTTACTTTCCGTAGAGTAAGGGGTAGGCTAGCACTTTTAAAGATTGTAACGTCAGGATTTACTTTCCATGAGTCCTAACGCAATGGTGACAGGTCGCCAGGATTAGACCTACCCTAAGCCACTATTTTTATTTGTTAAGGAAAGAATTATGGATGCCATGACCCTACCCTCGACCTCTACCTATAACCTTCAAGTTCCCGACTGGTTGCGGGACTGCTTATCCGCCGCCTCTTCAACCGCCGAACGACCTCTCCCAGACGACATGAATTTAATCGTTCGAGCATTTGAATTTGCCTACCAACTCCATTCCAATCAGTATCGAGCTTCTGGAGAACCCTATATCGCTCATCCAGTTGCCGTTGCCGGGTTGATCCGAGATTTAGGGGGCAACAGTACTATGATAGCGGCTGGATTGCTCCATGACGTGGTAGAAGATACAGATGTTACGGTTGAAGAGATTGAACGTTGGTTTGGGGCGGAAGTACGACATTTAGTAGAAGCGGTTACTAAACTCTCTAAGTTTAACTTTTCTAGTAAAACTGAGCGTCAAGCGGAGAACTTCCGGCGGATGTTCTTAGCGATGGCAAAGGATATTCGTGTGATTGTGGTGAAATTGGCAGACCGCTTGCACAATATGCGTACTTTAGAACATTTGAAGCCAGAAAAACAGCGATCAATTGCTCAAGAAACCCGCGAAATTTTTGCACCCTTAGCCAATCGATTGGGGATCGGTCGGTTTAAGTGGGAATTGGAAGATTTATCCTTTAAATATCTTGAACCTGAAGCGTATCGTCAGATGCAAGCGTTGGTAGCTGAACGGCGACAAGACCGGGAAGAACGTTTAGCTAATGTAACAGAAATTCTGCGCCAACGACTAGAGGAGGTGGGGATCAAATGCCAGGATATTAGTAGTCGTCCTAAGCATTTATATGGAATTTATCAGAAAATGCAGCGGCAGCAAAAAGGATTTCATGAAATTTATGACCTAGCGGCGATGCGAATTATCGTCCAAACCAAGGAAGAATGTTATCGTGCCTTAGCAGTTGTTCATGATGCTTTTCGACCGATCCCAGGTCGGTTTAAAGATTATATTGGCTTACCTAAACCGAATCGTTATCAATCCTTACATACGGGTGTAATTGGTTCTCATGGTCGTCCGATTGAAGTGCAAATTCGCACGTTAGATATGCACCATATTGCTGAATATGGAATTGCCGCGCACTGGAAGTACAAAGAAACCGGAAGTTCTCACCTCACTCGAATTGGTGCAGATGATGAAAAGTTTACTTGGTTGCGGCAGTTATTGGAATGGCAGAATGATTTAAAAGATGCTCAGGAATATATTGATAGTGTAAAAGATAATTTATTTGATGATGATGTTTATGTCTTTACTCCGAATGGGGATGTGGTGGCGCTGAGTCGGGGTGCAACACCTGTAGACTTTGCTTATCGGATTCATACTGAAGTCGGACATCACTGTGCTGGGGTAAGAATTAATGGTCAGTGGCGGGGATTAGATACGCCGTTGAAGAATGGGGATATTGTCGAAATTATTACCCAGAAAAATACCCATCCAAGTTTAGATTGGTTGAACCATGCCGTTACTCCCAGTGCTAGGAATCGAATTCGGCAGTGGTTTAAGCGATCGCATCGCAACGAAAATATCGACCGAGGTCGAGAATTGTTGGAGAAAGAATTGGGAAAAAATGGGTTTGAAGCGTTGTTGAAATCCGAACCGATGCAAGCAGTATCTGAACGATGTAATTATCATAGTGTTGAGGATTTATTAGCGGCGTTAGGGTATGGTGAATTAACGCTTAATTTAGTGGTTAAACGGTTGCGAGAAGCGGTGAAATCTAAGCAACCTATTGAGACAGCAGAATTTGTTGAAGAAACCATTGCACCCCCGATCCCCACTCCTAAAATGCCGTCTAATGCAACGACAACCAAAGGCGATCCAATTATTGGTGTAGAGGGATTAATGTATCGTTTGGCTGGATGTTGCACCCCAATTCCTGGTGAACCGATTATTGGTGCAGTTACCCGATTAAGGGGTATTTCCATTCACCGCCAAGGTTGTCCGAATGTGGAGAGTGTACCTGGAGAACGACTCGTCCCTGTGAGTTGGAATTCAACCCAGATTGATAATGGACGACCTCAAACTTACCCGGTTAATTTGCAAATTGAAGTCATTGATCGAGTGGGAGTTTTTAAAGATATTCTATCGCGTTTGAGTGATCAGAATATTAATGTTCGCAAAGCTCAAGTCAGAACTCAAGAAGGGAAACCTGCGGTGATTGATCTGTGTATTGATATTCGGGATTACGAACAGCTTCAGCAGAGTATTGTACGAATTAAAAAGATGAGCGATATTTTGAATCTACGGCGTATAAGTGAGTTAACGGAATAGGCGGTGGTAAAATTGCTAATTGCTAATTGCTAATTGCTAATTGCCCTTAACCGTGCTTCCCTGGATAACGAGTAACTTACATTACCATGAAATTTAGATGCAAGGACAACTTATAAATAATAACAACCAACAACCAACAACCAACAACCAACAACTAAAACAGGTATATTATGGCAATTTTGCGACTCGAAGATGGTACAACTTACACTAAGTTGGATGATATTGCACGAGAACTAGCGCCTCTGAATATTGGACTCAGTTTCTGGACGGTAGGAGATGATCCTGAAATTCACCGCCTACTTGCTAAAGATGCCTTAAATGATGAGGAAAAAGAACAGGTACTTCAAGCATTAGATGGTTATTTTGAAGAGCTTAAGCAAACTGCTGGTTATCAATCTCGTGATTTAATCGTATTACATCCAGATGTGCCAAATCTTGATACTCTCCTTTCTAAATTTGATAAATGTCATTATCACACTGATAATGAAGTGCGCTATGTCGTTGCAGGTGAGGGTATTTTTGGTTTTGTGCGTCCGGATGGTTCTCAAGTAGAATTAACGGTGCAGGCACAGGAATATATTAATGTTCCAGCTAATACCCAACATTGGTTTTATCTAACATCATCCCAGCGAGTGAAAGCTGTGCGTTATTTTACCAGTACTGAGGGTTGGGTTCCTGAATACACAGCTACGGAAATTCGCTTTCAATCCGCTGTAATCTAACCTGGGGGTTCATAGTATTCAGTTACCCATCTCCCCATCTCCCCATCTCCCCATCTCCCCATCTCTCCCTCTCCCCTACTTCCCACACCCCATCAAGATAGAGAAATTTGGGTCAATACGATGAGCCGTGCTAAAATTCCGTCAGCATGGGAACTTATCCCTGTATAGGCGCGAGAAATCGCGTTTTGAAGTTTATCCTGACCGTTTAAAGACATCAATGGTCAACCCATCTGATTATCCTCCCGAACAGCAACATACCCTACAGCCTCTACACAAGCTGCTCCAGAATTATCCCTTTGCCTTTTGGAGTGTGGTTTGGGTAGCAATAGTTTTTGTTGGTATTGGAGCAATGATTGGGATGCTAAACCCTGGTTCCGTTGAGCCAGAAGTGTCTCATCCCCAACCTACTGTCTCAACCATTCAGGAATCTATATCGAAAAAAGCATCCTCGCCTAAATCCACTTTCACAACACCACTTCAGGACTCAACACCTAAAGAGGGTTTACCACTATCATTATTTGGTAGTCTAGCTCTGGGCTGTGCAGCAGGTTCCTTAGTATTAGCACGAATCTTGAAACCTTCATCAACCCAGCGTCGTCCCTCTATCAAACGGTCAAAATCGAGTCGGACGACCAACAAAAGACGGCAACACCTCTCTAAGGAACGCCGTAGAGTTCCGCCAACGCCTCAACCGGTTAGTTCCCAACTCACCATCCCGACACCACAGAGGCAAATTCTGACCCGTGATGACCAACAAACTCAAGTAACGGTGTTACCCGCTGAAGAAAACCTTCCTCTAGATGGAAGTGAAGAGAACTTGGCTGAAATGCTGGATTTACGTAAACGTCAGTCTTTAGCGTCCTTGATGCGCGGGAATTAAATCAGTTCAAAACTCAAAACGCTCCTTACTTCCCCTTTTCAATCGAGTTCGTGATAATCTTAGAATGTCTAGTCCTTATATTGCCCCAGCGATCTCTCACGCTTGGGTTTCCTAAATAAGGTGTTTAGCCGTTGAGTCGGTATGCGACTAGACCTAAAGACTTTATACGTTTTCTTGTGTCTGCCTTCCAAGGATCAGATTCAAGGGTAAAATGATTAGACTTCTTGCATTTATTTGGGTAAAGGGTTTGTATGTTTCCCTTCTCCAAGTCGTCCCTATGTACTAATATCAGCTGCAACTTGGTATAACTTGGGACTCTGGCGATCGCAGCGTCAATTCTTTTGACCAAGAATCGAAGGGCGCAAGCCCCTAGTTTTTAACTATGGGGATAAGCCCGTAGCGAATTAGAAAGCCGTCAAGCCTCTTTCTGGTTCTGGATGTACTGCTAATCTACAAGAAAAAGAAAGGCTTAAACAATCGTCGTAAGGCAAGAAAACGGTATTCCAAAAAACACTTAAGGGTAAGTAGGCAACGTAATGAACACGCCAAGAGACTGGCGCGTTGTGTATGCAAGTCTAACGACTTAGTAGCTTACGAAGACTTAAGGATTCGCAATATGGTTAAGTGTCACAATCGCGCTCTTGTCATCAGTGATGTTAGCTGGTATCAGTTCAGATTGTGGATTGAGCATTTTGCTAAAAAGTTTGGGAAAACTGCTGTTGCCGTCCCACCCCGCCATACCAGTCAAGAGTGCTGTATTTGTGGGAAAAAAGTCAAGAAAGAATTAAAAATTAGAGTTCATTCTTGCAGTTGTGGCTTGGTCATCCACAGGGACATTAACGCGGCAATCAATATTTTGCTTCGTGCAAAATCTACCGGAGGGCATCCGGGAAGTAACGCTTTAGGAGTCGCCGCCTCTACCTTAGTTGGAGCAATCCTGCTAGGGCAAGCGGCGACGTTGATTAAAGAATCCCCGCGTTTCTAACGCTGGGGAGTGTCAATTCATCAGTCCTCGCTATACGGGCGTAATCTCTCCCTAACTTCCATTAAAATTTGCCCCAGCCGATTTTTTCCACTCCCATCTGCACCGCAACCCCAATAATAATCAATGGGGGAATTTTCAACAATTAACTCATCACCTGTGGAGAGAAGCACCTCTCGAATATCAGCATGGGTTTCAAACTTACGTAGTACTGCCAGTCGCATAATATCATCCTTCACCTGTTCCCAATCAGAACGTAAAGGGCGGGAGCGATCGCGCCCCATTCTCGCTGCATCTTTTGGTGTTTTCACCTGTCGAATTTGGTCAACGTGAGGCGTTCCCACAAACTTTTGGGCTTGAAAGTAATGTTCACTAGTCGGCCACCAGATTTCATCTAAGATAAAGCCATGAGATGAAAAATTCGAGAAACAGCCGTAGGGAGCACTGGTGGTATAAAAATAAAGGGTCATCTCAATTAATTGGTTGTTTGTTGTTTGT
>DNGI01000071.1:22419-26946 GCA_003486645.1 Cyanobacteria bacterium UBA11370
TGTTGTTTGTTGTTTGTTGTTATTTAATGATATTAGTTATCAATCTTGACTGTAAATGATAGGTTTTTAGATGTCGGAAAATCGGTGAGTATTAGGTATTCATTATTTCCTCTAAAACAGGTTTCTCCTAAAAAAAACAACGAATAACCAATAACTAACAACAAACAACTATATTGTTAATGCAGAACTTCTTCAATCTGATGTTGACTCCAAAGTGAACGATAAAGACCAGGGTTTTGTAAGAGTTCGGTGTGAGTCCCCATCTGAATAATATGACCTGCTTCCATTACAAAAATTCGGTCAGCCGTAGCCGCAGCCGAAAGTTGGTGAGAGATGAAAATAACGGTTTTGCGCTGAACACCTGTTGAAAGATTTTTCAAAATTTGGGTGGCGGTTTGATTATCAACACTTGAAAGAGCATCATCTAAAATTAGTACAGGAGCATCAACGAGTAGCGCCCTTGCTAATGCCATCCGCTGTCGCTGACCACCAGAAAGTGTAATTCCTCGCTCTCCTACAATTGTTTCATATTGTTGGGGAAAATTGAGAATTTCAGATTCAATTTGTGCTTGTTTGGCAGCATATTCAACCTCTGATTGCTCACTCAATGGGCAACCATAACGAATGTTATTCTTAATGCTGGTACTGAAGAGAAAACTTTCTTGAGGAACGTAAGCGATCGCACCTCGTAAATCGCTTAAACACACTTTGGTTATGTCATAGCCATCTAAAAATACCTGATTACTCTCAATATCTAATAAGCGAGGTAATACATTGGCTAGAGTAGATTTTCCGGAACCAATTGCTCCCACAATGGCTACGGTTTCACCCGCCTCAATTGTAAAGTTAACCTCTTGAAGTGCTGGAATTTTAGACCCAGGAAAAGTATAACTCAGATTTCGTGCCGTTAATTGACCTTGGACAGGTTGGGGGAGTGCGATCGCCTCCGGTGTATCTTTAATTTTTGGGTCAATTGTTAGAATCGACTCAACCCGATCAATACTCACTTCACCGCGTTGATAGGCAGTAATTGTAAAGCCAAGCAGCGCAGTGGGAAAAACTAAGCGTTCTGCATATAGAATTAGAGCTACAAAATCGCCAATTGTAATTGCACCTCGGTCAATTGATCCCGAACCCAGCCAAAGTAATAACAATAAACTAATATAAGCAAGCGCTTCAATTAGAGGAAACAGAATATTTCGGGTTCTTGCCAAATTAAGGTTAGCGTTCAATAACTGCCCATTCAAGCTTCGGAATGCTCGACGCTCATTTTCCTCTTGAGCGTAAATTTTAATCAGAGAAATACCACTCATATCTTCCTGAATTAATTCGCTCAGATTGGAAAGTTCTTCTTGAACAACTTGCTGTTGATTGCGTAACTTATCGCTAAAAAGCTGAACAGTAATTAACATTAATGGATAAACGGCCAAAGTCATTAACGTCAGCCGCACGTTAAGCAACATCATCACGGGTAGGGTTAAGGCGTAGGCAAATAACGTATTCGCCAAACTCAAAACAGCAAACCCTACTAACCGTCGGATATTTTCTACATCACTCGTGGCACGATTAATTAAATCACCAGCGGTGTTGGTTGAAAAATAGGAGGGTTCCAGTGTGAGTAGATGCTGAAAAATCTTTTGCTTGAGGTCAAATTCTACCCTGCGTCCCACCCCAAAGATCAGGATGCGGGATGCCATCCGAATCACCCACATCAAAGAGGCGAGAATCAGAATGAGCAATACTAAGTGCCAGATGCGATCAAAACTGAATGTGATTCCCAGCTCATCAATACTATCTCTAATTAGAAGAGGAATATAAACTCCTACTCCATTGACAATCAGGAGGGCGAGGATGCCGAGAGATGCCTGAGTTGCGTGAGGACGCAGATAGGCAAACAGTTTTTGGAGACGCGAATTAGCCATGTTACAAATGTAACAATTTTTCAGTTGCGATGATGAGTCTTACTGATTTCTGCTCTCGTGCTGCACATTAAGAGTTTTGAGGGTGAAGTTACGAGTTAAGCCCCCTACCCTATCTCACCGGAGCAAACCGGACGAATGAACCGTTCCTTGGATTATCGTATTTATCTAGAACGCATTCAACAGCAAATGCAACTTGATCAACTCGGCAAAAGTAATCCGATTTTGGATTTTGAATTTTAGATTTTGGATTGTTCGTATGAATCAATTTAGAGGCTGTTTTTTCTAATTCAAACAAAATCGTACATCCAAAATCTAAAATTGCTCCTTAAGAAACAGCTAGCCAACCTCGCAAGTAATAATAAACCGAAGTCAGGAACTCCTCAACCACTCGTGTAGTAACCGTAAGTGCTTCAACAGAGGGGATAAAGTCATCAATCCGAACAAGTTGTTTGGGACGCGCTCCCGATTGAATCATAAAGAAACCCGTCGGCTTGGCAATAACATTGGTTAGACCAACATTGCTAAACGTCTGGCGAGCGCGACGGCTATTATAGGCAGACGTAACCAAAAAAATAGGATCGTTCGCTAATCGCCGATCCCTTAAGATTCGTTCTACGGCTTCGGCGCTGCTGCGGAGATCCGTAGCCCTTGATTCAACAATCCGGCTTTCGGGAACCCCTAACTGAGTTAGTACCGTTCGGACATCTCTTGCCTCACTAATCTCGTCTGAATTTCCTTGTAAATTAGGTCGAGAACCAGCACTGACAATCACTAGCGGCTCATTCCCTGATTCTCGATAGAGTTGAGCAGCATAAAGAATGCGATCGCCTGTATCAGTAAGTTGAATTTGCGTCCGGGGGGGTTGGTTCGGTTCCGTCGTTCCCTGTCCGAGTACCACAATTGCCGCTGCTGATTGTGCTTCTGCTTCTTGACGAGTGAAGGCTTGTTGTTCCGCACTGGCGGCTAACAGGTTAGAGAAAATCGGTAAACTTGACAATAGCAGAATCAGTAATGCCGCGACAACCTGATTCTTTGATTTATCCCCTAGTCCTTGGCGTAAAGCAAGGCTCAATAGCACAATAGACGCTCCCACAGGTTTGAGGGGAAACGAGAGAACGTTCCAGATGGCTGATACCACTTGATTGTTGGGGAAGAAAAACGCCGAAACGATGACGGCAAACAGGAATAAAGCCCCAACCAGAGTAAAATATTCCTTGGGGATGAACTTTTTAAACAAATTGTAAAGAAAAACTGTGATCAACAGCCACAATAGAACTTGGCTAAGTAGTTCAAACATAGTTCAGCAATAGTGAGTAGTTAGTTGTGAGTGGTGGCTTATTAATTGTTAGTCGGATTGGGCACGATTAGAGCGTAGGGAGGAGGGATGAGTATCCATTTCCTGTCAATATCTCATATCCTAATGGCTTATGGTTAAAGTTATACCTTTGCAGGCAACCCGCTATCACCACCCGCCCCAAGGCAATCGTTAGTTCTTCACCAAAGACAAATACTGAAGCTCTTTTGTAAAGTTAGGCTATAAAGCGAGACATTGGGGTGGTTCTAACGTGCTACAAGTTAAACCGACAATTTTAGTCACTGGAGGAGCTGGCTATATTGGCTCTCATACAGTGTTGGCGCTGCAAAAAGCAGGCTACGAGGTTATTGTACTGGATAACCTCGTACACGGGCATCGAGAGTTTGTGGAAGATATTTTACAAGTAGAACTGGTGGTTGGGGATATTGGCGATCGCCCCACCTTAGACAAAATCTTTGCCACTTACACGATTGCTGCTGTCGCCCACTTTGCCGCTTATATTGCCGTAGGAGAATCAGTAGACAACCCAGCCAAATACTACCGCAATAACATTACCGGGACGCTGACCCTGTTAGAGGCAATGGTAGCCGCCAATGTTAAAAAATTGGTCTTTCCCTCCACCTGCGCGATCTACGGGATGCCCAAGCAGGTACCCATGACTGAAGATCATCCACAAAACCCCCTCAATCCCTATGCCACTAGTAAATCAGTAATGGAGCGGATGCTAGCTGATTTTGATCGCGCTTACAATTTACGCTCAATCATATTTCGCTTCTTCAACGCTGCTGGTGCAAACCCAGACGGACTCCTTGGAGAAGATCATCACCCAGAAACCCACCTGATTCCCTTGGTACTGCTAACCGCACTGGGAAAACGAGACTCCATTGCAATTTTGGGTACTGATTATGCCACACCCGATGGCACTTGCCTACGAGACTACATTCATGTCGCTGACTTAGCCCATGCCCATATATTGGGGATAGAGTACCTTTTACAAGGGGGCAAGAGTGAAATCTTTAACTTAGGCAATGGTAACGGCTTCTCCGTGCGACAGGTGATTGAAACAGCCCAGCAAGTCACCCAAAAACCGATCAAAACCCTAGAATGCGATCGCCGCCCTGGTGATGCCCCAATTTTAGTTGGCAGTAGCGAAAAAGCTAGAGCCATTCTCGGTTGGTCTGCCCAATACCCCGATCTCAAAAAAATTATCACCGATGCGTGGCAGTGGCATCAACACCGTCATAGATAAGGTTATAGTGAGTTGTTGGTTGTTGGTTATTGGTTGTTAGT
>DNGI01000071.1:27281-30617 GCA_003486645.1 Cyanobacteria bacterium UBA11370
AACAACAAACAACAAACAACGAATTGTCGGTGAATAGAAACACCCAGCCTGGAAAAGCTCAAACTAACCCCACTCCTGCCAAAAAAGAGTCTCTTGGAGTAGAAGCCCGTCTCTGTCGATTGGAGGCAATTGTTGGACAAATCGGCGAGGCAGTTCTCGCCACCACCGAGACCGTTGATCGTTTAGCGCAACGGGTTGATGCGCTGGCTATTCAAGTGCAACACCAAGGACAGCAAATTCAACAACAGGGCTATCAGCTTTTTGCCTTAAGCGATGCTGTGCAGACCCTAGCAGAAAATCAAACAGAATCTCTAGAACAGCTAGGGCAACTCACGGAAACTCTACAACGGCTGACTGCGGCTATTGAAGCCGGGAATCAGTAAGCCAGGTATAGGCAGTGGGGAAAATGACTTTCAAGCAGGGAAAAAATGTGCTACGACAACGAGAGTGCCCAAAACTCATTAGGAGAGCATTGATGCCTTTTCTGAAGCGGTACTTCATCCTGTTGACGATAACAGCTACCATCACCGGGTTAACAACAAGCTGTGCGGAGGGCAAGATTTCTCAGTGTAATCAGATTATCCGAATCGCTAATAACGCAGTCAGTGAAGCCAACTCCATTACCAATGGGGGTCAAACCAGCGACCCCAAGGTAGCCCTGAAAATGGCTGATACAATGCAAAAAGCATCCCAAAGCATGAAATCGTTGAAGGTTAAAGACGAAAAGCTCGAAGACTACCAAGCTGGTTTTATTAATATGTATAGCAATAGCAGCAAAGCTATGCGGAACTTCGTGGCCGCCTATGATAAGAAAGACCGCACAGCCGCTGAGGTAGCCTTGGCGAATGTACAGCAAGCGGCTACTCAATACCAGCAATTAGTCGATGACCTGAATAGTTACTGTGCTAGCCAGTAGTGAAGGATGTCCCAAGATTAGCTATCACGGTTTTAGATTGACGGTTGGGACAGAGGGGGAGAAAAGTTGAGGCTTTGTTGCCTAACTGAATAATTTGAAATTTACAGACAAGGGCAGCTTAATAGCCGTTCATGAAATGTTAGATATAAATACAATTGAAAAAATTGTGAATTGAAATAACACAAACTCACGCAAACTCACAAGAATTATTCTGGGTAAATCCTCTTGAAAGTTGCTCTAGTTCATGAATGGTTAACGCCTAAAGCTACTGGCGGTTCGGAATTGGTTGTTCAAGAAATCTTGAAGCATATTGATGCCGATTTGTATGCTTTGATTGATTTTGAATCAACTAATCCTCAAAGCTATCTATTTGGGCGAACCATTGGCAAAACCTTCCTGCAAAACTTGCCCCTTGCCCGTAACGGCGTTCAAAACTATTTACCCCTGCTACCTTTAGCCATTGAACAGTTGGATTTACGGGGCTATGATGTTATTCTTTCTTCATCCCATTGTGTCGCTAAGGGCGTTCTCACTAGTCCCCAACAACTACATATCTGCTACTGCCATACTCCCATGCGTTACATCTGGGACTTGACATTTGATTACTTATCGAGTAGTAGTATGGGGCGTGGTTTTCAAGGTTGGCTGACACGATACTTGCTTCATCAGTTACGTCAGTGGGATGTAATTGCTGCCAATCGAGTGGATTACTTTATTGCCAATTCTCACCATACTGCACGGCGGATCTGGCGTTGCTATCGCCGTCAGGCAGAAGTGATTTATCCGCCTGTCAATATTGAACGATTTCCTCTTCAGGTTCAAAAAGGAGAGTTTTACCTCACCGTTTCCAGGTTGGTGAGTTATAAGCAAGTGTCTTTAATTGTACAAGCCTTTAATGAACTAGGTCGTCCCCTGGTTGTGATTGGAGATGGGCCACAATTACAGGCAATTCGCCACCTCGCAAAACCGAATGTCCAAGTGCTGGGTTGGTGTCCGAATCGTGTCGTTGAACAGTATATGGCTGAGGCTAAAGCCTTTGTCTACGCAGCTATTGAAGATTTTGGGATTGCCTTAGTTGAAGCCCAAGCCTGTGGGACTCCTGTCATTGCTTACGGTGCAGGTGGGGCATTGGAAACCGTGCGAGATCTGCGGAAACATCCCGATCAGGCTACAGGTCTGTTATTTATAGAACAGAGTCCCGCTGCTTTAATCGAGGCCGTGAAAACTTTTGAGGCATCAGCCGCTGCGTTTAATCCTGAAAGGAGTCGATGGAACGCGGCGACATTTGCCCCAGAAGTTTTTGGCGATCGCTACCTAAGTTTTGTGCAGCGCTGTTATCAGGACTATCATTCAGCATTCTCCGCTAACAAATTCGAGTTTCCTGATCATGATTCGCCGTAGCAAGCCGCTTCTGGCTTTATGATCGTGACGTGTGGTGTGAAGTGTAAGGAGTAAGATGACTGCCCAAAGCCAACTTATCTCCGTCAAGATGTTGCAAGCGTTCGTGAAGCGAGGTTTTCAGCTACCCGTATCACGAAGCACTGCTAGAGGTCTATCTCGACCTCGCTTAGACGGAAATTTTGCCAAGCGGCTGTTTGATGTCTTGTTTTCGTTATCGGTTCTGGTTTTATTTTTTCCGGTTTACGTACTCTTAGCCCTACTGATTGGGATCAGTTCACCCGGTCCTATTTTTTATGTTCAGGAACGGGTCGGGAAAGATTACAAACCGTTTGGTTGCCTTAAATTCAGAACCATGGTGGAAAATGCGGACGAAATGTTAGTAGACATGATCGCCTCCTGTCCCGATCTGCGTCAGGAATTTGAGGATAATTTCAAACTCAAGCAAGATCCTCGAATTACAGCCATTGGGAAATTTCTACGCTTAACTAGCCTGGATGAGTTTCCTCAGTTCTGGAATGTCTTGAAGGGTGATATGAGTGTCGTTGGTCCTAGACCGTTAGTGCCAGAGGAATTACCCAAGTACGGACGTTATATGGATAAAGTTCTTACTATTCGACCGGGAATTACAGGTTTATGGCAAGTGTCTGGACGTAATGATATTCCTTACCACCGCCGTATCCAAATCGATGTTTACTATGTCAATTCCCGGAATTTTTGGCTCGATTTATGCCTAATTGTGAAAACAATTGGTGTGATCGTTTTTCCCAAAAATAATGGGGCTTACTGAGGGATAGTGGGGAGATGGGGAGATGGGGGGTGCATCCCTGGCGTTGTAGAAATAGTGAAAGAGAAGGGACTCTTGGGGACAAGGGGAAAGGAAAGTAACAATTTCCTTATTTTTTCTATCTCGTATCCCTCATCTTCTTTTTGGTCAATCGGTAGAGTTTATTTGATACCAAGTTGCATTTCTTCAAGGTAACTTTCTCCCCCTCTCCCCCCATCTCCCCATCTCCCCCTCT
>DNGI01000523.1:0-2374 GCA_003486645.1 Cyanobacteria bacterium UBA11370
CCCTGCCCCCTGCCCCCTGCCCCCTATCTCCGGTGGGGAGTGGGGAGTGGGAAGTTTTTTTAGTTTGGGCATATCCTATAAAGAACGTGAGTAAAGCAGTTCCCATACAACCAGAAAGGAGCATATCCGATACTCCAGTTCTAGCCCAAACAATCGTTTGTGGATTAAGAGCAATTAGTGCTGCACCAATCCAGGCCGATAGCCAGCGTTGGTGTTCTAGATTAGTGAGAGGGTGAGAGGGTGTTAGCGTAGCGGAACGTCGTTCGGGAGTGATATTTATTGAAAAATTATCCGCGTCTTTGCGTCCTCGCGTCTCCCCATCTCCCCATCCCCCCATCTCCTCTGAGGAAGTAATAGCCGCCGGACGAGATATACCAAAATATCGTAAGGTATAGAAACTTAATCCAGTCAGTGCGATCGCAGCGAGGGCAGATGGCAGTCGAACGGCCCATTCATTAACACCAATTAGTCTATAGCCAATTGCCATTAACCAATAAATCAATGGCGGTTTATCAAAGCGCGTCTCTCCATTAAAATAGGGCGTGATCCAATCTCCTGTCACCGTCATCTGACGTGCAGCTTCGGCAAATAATGGTTCCGTTTCATCAACTAAACCAATACTACCTAAATGCCACAAGAAAGCTAGTAAGCTAATTGATACTAACCCTAAAATCGAGAGTAGCTCGATACGAGTGGGATATTTCTCCCAAGATTTCCACCAATGTCTTACAGTATGAGCAATCCTAAAATTCATTCAAATCTAACCAATCTGTCGTGAATAGGGAATGGGGAGTGGGGAGACCGGGAGTGGGGAGTGGGGAAATGCAATTGTATAGGGGTTTGCAACTGAGTGAAGTACAAACCTCACCTTAATCCTAGATAATAACCCTAGCCATACTTCCTGACTCTGACACTACTAGCAAGTTCCAACCTGTAATATTATGATGTCCGGTTAATCACCCCTAATAAAACGTCTCCCCCTCTCCCCCTCTCCTTCATCTCTCACTCTGATGACGAATTAATTCATTTCCAATTTCCGTTTGTAAATCTTGATCGGCTTGGGCGGTAGCTGTTATTGCATTAAATCTATCTATTGTCAAGCCTGTACTTTCAATATCTTTTTTGGCTAAATTGCAGTACTTCACAACAATATCTTGAACATTGCGTGGGAGAGCTGTGATAGTATCGGGTTCGGTGCAAGTAATGTTAGGAATCTCTTCATCCTTAATAATAGGCTGAATGTCGTTGATAGCGGCTTTTCGTCTTGGCTCAACTGCAATAATGGCTTTAGCGTAATTGATTATTTCATCGCCTTCAATGGTTTCTACTGGTACCGTGGGAATTTGCGTAGGGGAATCAGCCGTGGGAGTAGAACCACATCCAGACAAAATTCCTGTAAGTCCAGCAATACAACCTAGAGTAGGGACAATCCTGATCAGTAGCGATCGCGCCAGCATTTCGATTAACGACGGTTGATAGAACATACAAAAGAGGTTTTTCTTCAGAGCGTATCGTTTTTAAGGGTAACGGGTACAGCTCTAAATTCTGCGAATGATTTCGAGTCTTTCCTCTTTAATGAGCGTTATTCTACCATAGGGTCGGTCAGGCTCTACTTTTTATTTTGAAGTTGCTGCATTCTCCTAGCGATCCGGCGTTGTAAGTCGTCATTTTGGTCTGCCAGACGTGTAATTTGGTTAAATCGGGTAGAACTTAAATAATTTTCCACCAGTGATAAAGCTTGATCACAATAATTTCGTGCAATCTTTCGTGCTTCTCCGGGTAGTCTATCTAAGCTTTCTGGACGATGGCATTGAATTTCCGGGACTTCGCCTCTCAAGATTTTCTTAATTTCATTATAGGCTTGTTGACGGAGTGGCTCCATGGCTAAGACGGCTTGAGCATAGCTTTCGATCTCAGCATCAGATACAGCTTGTTGAGCGTAAACGGCACTGTTGAACTCTAGGGTTGGAGAGTCTTTAGACAGTTCGGGTATTGCTCCACAGAGCAAACCAATTGTAGCAAGGGCAACTACAAAAAGGGATTTCGATAAACGTTTCAACTGAAGTTGGGAAAAGTAGACAGTCCTCATGGCGAATGCAGATGACCAAAAATTACGTTACTAAAACCTTACACGGCTAGTTTATTTTGAACTATTTTAGGAGGTAGAAGTTCCTGTGTGAGCTAGAATTTTTTGAAGCCTGGGAAATTCTCTGTTAGCCAGATAGTCTTTAATCCTGTTTTCCTTTATAAAGGCTACACATAGAGGAGATAGGAAAAGGTTAAAGGTCAAATGAAAGGGTGCATCCCAAAGTTGCAAATTGCCTACAGCGTCGAAGTCTGAGGCTATACAAACTCGCACCCGCAAGGCAAGGGT
>DNGI01000523.1:2635-3196 GCA_003486645.1 Cyanobacteria bacterium UBA11370
TTTCAACAGGTACTTTTGCTTTTGCCCTACCAACTATCTGTAGCCAGATTTTATTAAATGGCTATGATCTTTAGCTTTACAAATCTCGCAGAGTTCTATGACTTTGGTTTGTAGAGTTAAAAGAGCATCTGCTCCTCGTTTTAGGCTCACTTCCAACTCTAGCAGGACGGGTAGGCTTAAGATCAGTTGATTAAGGGAAAAGGGTTGAACTTCTTTTGTAAGGAAGTAAATTCGTTTGGGATTAGAGACTTCAGCGGCGGTGGCGATCGCTTTGGGATCGCGTTCTTGCTCACTAACCATCAGCTTAACCCATAACCAAGTGCGAAACTGCCCAATTAAGGTGGCAACAATTCTTAAGGGGGGTTCGTTTTTATTAATCAAGTCTGCGACTAAGGCTAAGGCTTTAACGGTATTTCCGTTTAGGATAGCTTCAGCGAGTTGTAAACTGTTTTGAGTGGTAGATGTCACTAAGTTAGCAACATTGTTTTCATCAAGGGGTTTGGCAGAATTTCCGGCATAAAGTCGTAATTTTTCCAGTTCGTTGGATAGCTGTCGGGTATC
>DNGI01000523.1:3570-3933 GCA_003486645.1 Cyanobacteria bacterium UBA11370
TTGCAGTAGTTTAGTCGATTTTAAACGACCATCGGGACGGTTGCGAGTCGTGAGTAACAAAACCGATTCTTGAGGAATTTGGGGTAGAGTTCGTTCCAGTTCTTTTAGCATACTGTCTGAACATTGATGACATACTGTTGTATCAGCTAACCAGACTAAACGCTTCCCCATCCCAAAAGGTGGAGTCATAATCTGATTGAGTGCCACAAGAACAGGATCGGGTTGATCGGATAAAATTTTGTCATAGTTAAAACTCACCCAGTTGGGATCGAGTATAGACTCTCGGAGTTGGTTGATAGCTTGTGCGATCGCAAAGTCATCTTCTCCCCAGTAAAGGTAGATTTGTTGTTGGTTGTTTGTCAT
>DNGI01000523.1:4147-5038 GCA_003486645.1 Cyanobacteria bacterium UBA11370
GTTGTTGGTTGTTTGTCATTTGTGTTTTTATTAGTAATGATTTAGAATGTAATACTTACTAAAGTAAAAAGTAAAAGGGTAAAGGAATGGAAAGCAAGAAAATACCCTTCCCCTCTTCCCCCTTCTCCATTCCCCCTATTCATCTTTTGCCAATTAGAGGTAAATTGTCATAAAGGACACCCATCAGTAGCGGGAGGGGATCAAGATTGGACGATACCTATCAAACTTATCTAAATCGGGTAGCACGGCTAACACTACCTGCAACCTATCAATCTCAGTTACAGTACATCCAGGAGTCACCGAAGTTTCAGCTTCTCCCAGATGGTAGCCGACAAGCGGTCAATTTTCCAGGTTACACAGTGGTAACGCCACCGTGGGGAGAAGAGTCTGAAAATTCGGGGTTTTACACAACTTTACAGGAAATCCAACAACAATTATTACACCAACTCGATACGGGTTTAATGATTCCCTTGCCTCCTGATAGTTTTCATTTAACCCTAGCAGATTTAATTTGGGAAAGTGCGTATCGGGATGCAGCACAAGAAAATCCGGAATTTGAGCGACAATTACAAGAACGGATTGGTGAAAGTTTTCAGAAATATCAGCAATCTTTTATCAATGGTAATCCCGTTTGTTGGCAGCTATTAGGTTTAATGGTAATGCCGCGTGCGATGGGTGTGTGTTTAGCCCCCAAGGACGAATATTCCTACCAACGAATGTTAGAATTTCGGCGGTGTATTTATCAAAATCCAGGTTTAATTGGTTTAGGAATTGAGCAACAATACCATTTTACCGCTCATGTTACAGTGGGATATTTTGGAGAGATTCCATCTTCATTAGAACGCGATCGCATTATCACGATTCTATCTCAATTCAATGAGCAATTATTAA
>DNGI01000523.1:5269-14646 GCA_003486645.1 Cyanobacteria bacterium UBA11370
TTAATGAAGGAGGAAACTTCTTTTTGGGTTCGACGGGGGGAATTGCGGAAGTTCGATAATATGATGCGTTATTATCGAGAACCGAATTGGCCTGTTTTAGAATTTTAAGGATTCCAGAAAGAATCGGGTTCGCTTTCATATTTGACGCGATTCCTGATACCATCTGGCATAATCGCATTTTGCAGGTTAGCACCTCTTAAGTTGGCTCCTTTGAGGTTGGCATTTCTCAGGTTAGCTCCTTCTAAGTTAGCATTGCTTAGGTTGGCATCTTCTAGGTTAGCCCTTTCTAGATTAGCGCCTTCCAAATCAGCATAAGCTAGCTCGGTTTCTTTGAGATTGGCATTCTTCAGATGAGTCAACACTAGGTTAGTTCTGAACAGGTCAGTTCCTTCTAGATTAGCTCCTTCTAGTTTAGCCCCCATCAGGTCAGCATCCTCTAGAATAGCACCTTTTAAGTTAGCCTTTTTCAAGTTAGCTCTCTTCAGATTAGCGTTCTTGAGATAGTTCTCTTTTAATTGGGCTTTTTGAAGATTACAATCTATACATCTGTTGGTAGTTGCTAATTGTTTCAAGGCACGATTTTGTTCATACGCCGTCATACTTACTCTCGCAAAAAAGATCAGAGTGAATACTATTAATAAGGTTTGCTTGGTGGATTTTGGGGTTTGATTAACCGTTGTAGAGAAATTGATACTCAGTGCTTTAAGATGATCTATTAATTTTGCAATTGTACTATTTGGGTTAGTATTAATAGATTGCTGTACGTTTAGAACACTATCAGAAACACTAACACTAATCTGTCTGATATGACTTAGCAGTTTTTGACTAGGGTCAGGAGTGAGAACATCAATAGGTTTCAGTGCATTTAAAGCAACAACCGCGTTAGGATATCGCTCTTGTAGACTTGGCGCTGTTATTTTTGAAAGCCAGTCAATAAACTGGCGATTCAACGTTTTGGATATCAGAGGCTTGAAGTTAATGCGATAATCTTTATCCATTAAATTACCAATTTCTGTTGATTTTGTCTTGGTTAATAAACAAATTAATGTTGCCCCTAAACTATAGAGATCCGAGGCTTTCGTTAGCTTACGATTAAAAAGTTGCTCTGGTGGCATAAATCCCAAAGTCCCTTTTACCACACTACTCGCCGCCAAATCATCACCACCCTTGCGAGCAAAGCCAAAATCTATCAAATAAACTTTTATCTGTCCATGAGAACGGTCAACTAAAATATTTTCGGGTTTAATATCTCGGTGAATCACGGTTAGTCGTCGCTGTTGTAAATAAACCAAAATATTCAGAATTTGAACAGCAATCTGCTTAACTTCTTCTGGCGTAAAGTGGCGCGGTTGAGCAAGCGAAACGGCTTTTTTATACTCCTGAACTAAACAAAAGCCTGTTGATGTTTCAAACGAATCTAAGTAGCGAGGGATACTGGGGTGATTGAGTTGTTGTAGCAATTGAATTTCTGACTCATAAGCATCATAATCTCCCCAACTCGCTCCCGGTTGAGCAAACTGAAATTGCTTAATCACAAAAGACTGTCGAGTCTGGGTATTCGTTGCTAAGTAGGTCAGGCGACCCCCAAGGCGATTTTGCCCTAACTGACGTTGAATTTGATAGCCGTGGGAGCTAAAGTCTGGATAGTCACTCATTAGCTTAGAGAGTCGTTATAAACCATAAGGTAATAACTTTTAGTCTATAAATACTTTTTGAGTTAGTTATCTAATTTTACGAAGAAGAGGAGTTTTCTTTACAAAGTTTAAAATAAGAGTGCAATTTATTCCTAGGGACAATCCTTACATCTATTAGCGCAGCGGCACAAAGCGCAATCCTTGCTTCCAAAATCCAAAATCTAAAATCGAATGACCTTACCTATCCATCCCATTATGCAACAAAGTTTCGCCATCATCGACCAAGAAATAGGCGAACATCACTTCACGCCGGAAGAATACGCAATTGTCAGACGAGTGATTCACACTACCGCTGACTTTGAGTTTACCCAGCTCATAAAATTTAGTCCAGGAGCGATCGCCTCCGGTATCAAAGCCATCCAAAATCGCACTCCGATTATCACTGATGTTGGAATGGTTAAACAAGGTGTTGCGAACTTAATTATCCAAACGTTTAATAATCCCCTAATTGCAGCAGTCGAACAAGTAGACGAACCCCTTCCTGGAAAAACTCGTACAGAAACGGGTTTAATCAAATGCTGGAGTCAATGTCCAGACGCAATCTTTGTTATTGGAAATGCTCCCACCGCCTTGTTAGCATTATGTACCCAATTACCAACCAGTGCAATAAAACCTGCTTTAATAATTGGTGCGCCTGTAGGCTTTATTTCCGTTTTAGAATCAAAAAATGCCTTACGTCAAACCTCTGTACCTCAGATTCGAGTTGAGGGACGAAAAGGCGGTTCACCTGTTGCCGCTGCAATTCTTAATGCTTTAATTGTTTTAGCTACTTAGTTGTTGGTTGTTGGTTGTTGGTTGTTGGTTATTGGTTGTTGGTTGTTGGTCAATGGTCATTTGCCATTTGTCTGTTTTTTTAAATAACTACTCATAAACAACAAATAACAAATAACAAACAACAAATAACAAACAACAAATAACAAACAACAAAATGACACCAATAAATGTTGTAGGAATTGGATTAGATGGGATTGCTGGATTAACCGATTCAGTCCGGCAGATCGTAGAAAAAGCAACAGTATTAGTGGGAAGCGATCGCTATTTAAGCTACTTCCCTAATCATCCGGATTTGCGTATAGTTCTGGGCAATTTTACTCAGGTATTGCGAGAAATTCGGAATCACTTAGTGAAGGATGATACTAATTGTTGTATTGTAATTCTAGCGAGTGGTGATCCGCTGTTTTTCGGTTTGGGTCGGTTATTATTAGAAGAGTTTCCCAAGGAACAGTTAACATTTTATCCGAATTTAAGTGCAATTCAATTAGCCTTTAATCGAGTAAAAATTCCTTGGCAAGATGCGCGTGTAATTAGTGCCCATGGACGTTCCATGGAACAACTGATAGATGCGATACAGCAGGGAGTAGAAAAAATTGCTGTACTCACCGATAAGACAAATACACCCAAAGCGATCGCTCGTTTGTTATTGTCTCTTGATTTACCCTATAGTTATGAATTCTGGGTTTGTGAAAATTTGGGAGGTAGGGATGAACGGATACAAAAATTGCCTGTTGATGCCGTATTATTAGAAACATTTGCACCGCTGAATGTCGTGATATTACTGCGTCAATCTAATTCAATTGATTCAGTAGTGAATGTTGAGGCTTTACCGATATTGGGATTAGGGGATCATACGTTTGCGAGTTTTAGCGATCGCCCCGGTTTAATGACGAAGCGGGAAGTGCGAATTCTGGTGTTAGGAGAATTAGCCTTACAACCCGGACAAACTGTTTGGGATATTGGTGCAGGTACAGGTTCGATATCCATTGAAATTGCGCGATTATGTAGTACTTCTCAGATATATGCGATTGAAAAAACAGCCATGGGTAGCGCCTTAATTGAACAAAATTGTCGTCGCTTGCAGGTTAAAAATGTTATTTCGATTAATGGCACAGCACCCGATATTTTACATCATCTTCCCGTGCCAAACCGTATTTTTATTGGCGGTACTGGTGGACATTTACCTGCTATTTTAGATCGGTGTAATCTTCAGTTAGCCAGAAATGGAATTGTGGTGTTAGCATTTGCCACATTAGAACATCTCAATCAAGCCCTGAGTTGGTTTAACTCTCATCAATGGGATTATAAATTACTTCAAGTTCAGTTATCCCGTTCAATTCCCGTGGCACAGTTAACTCGCTTAACACCCCTTAATCCGGTAACAATTGTGACAGCAACTCGTCCACTTGGAGAGTGATATTAAACTTCTGGTATATAGCAGAAGGCAGAAGGTAAAAGCTTATAAAATCAATAGTTTCAGCAATTAAGGATGTCCTAAGCACTTTGGCGGTTGCTATAAATCCTTAAAACCCCTCGCTAACTCTCCCCTTAATATTAAGATTATTCGCCTTGGCTTTATGTTAGAATAATAGTAATATATATAGAATAATTTTGAATGCTGAGTTCAGGAATTAAGAGATTCTTTAACTCAAAACTCAAAACTTAAGATGTGGGGAGTTTCAGCATTCATCCTTTCGTGGTAAAGCCTAAATCCGTTCCCTTTCCAGCGTGAACTAAAGCCAGTTTCTCATAGCGCCGTGCGTGTTCAATCAAATCAGCCGCTTCAACTTCTGAAATATCACGGACTCGCCTAGCAGGAACACCAACAACCAAGGATAAGGGAGGAACGTCTTTCGTCACCAATGCGCCTGCACCGACAATACTACCATAGCCCACCCGCACACCATCAAGCACTATAGCACCCATCCCAATCAAGCAACCCCGTTCAATATGAGCTGAATGAATCACAGCCCGATGTCCGATTGTAACGTGATCTTCAAGAATTGTCGGTTTGCCTGGGTCGCCGTGTAAAATAGCACCATCTTGGATATTGGTGCGATCGCCAAGTTCAATCCGCTCTACATCGCCCCGCACCACCGCACCGTACCAAATACTGACTCCAAACCCTACTTTTACTTCACCCATAACCACTGCATTAGCAGCGACAAATGCGGCTTGAGAGAGCTCAGGAGGCGACCAATAAGATGTTAAAGAGGAAAATTCAGGATTATGCTCATTCACATTTTTGATTATAGCGGTTTGGGACTGAGGCAAGTACAGTGCAGAGGATTGAAACCTATACAAATTTGGTTGAAGGTTTCGACAAAGCGATCGCCAGCATCAATACTTTGCGCCAGAAAATAGTCGGAAATCTCGTCCAAGTCTCGGCTGGCAGGAATGGTAATTCGCAGGTTTTTCATGCAGACGTGGCTTTGGCGGCGTTGACTTTCTGGCGTAGCCGAGTGAGTACATCGTCTTTGTCTAAGACTTCGCCTTTCTCTGCCGCAAGTATTCCTTCGTCAATTTTGAGGCGGGTTTGTTCGATCCAGGCTAAATAGTCTGGATTAGCGTCTGGGTGTTGTTGGGCAATCTCATCGGCGAGGAGGACTAGAGCAGTATCAATAGCATCCTCCAAGGAGCCATATCCACCTTGTTGGGAGAGTTGTTCTAGAATTTTGCTTTGCTGGGTACTTAGGGTGATTTGCATGGCTGGTCAGCAGTGGGGGAGTCAAGCTGCACTCGTAGGGAAAAATTATTCCCTTTAAATATAGCTTGGTCGTTTTCGAGTATTCATCGGTTTATTGCTCAGGGGATTTACCCGCCGAATCGGAGACAGGATGAATTACCCAATATCTTATTCGTCAACCCAACCTACGAAGCGAGTGAGCGCACTTACTAACCCAAACGCGATCGCCGTTTCTCCCTTCAATCCAACCCTTCCCTTGCGATCGCAGCATTTTTCTGATATGCTTTTATTATAGGAAAATGTGTCCACCTGTAAATAAAGCCTCGCTTCGGTGCGACTAAACATTGGCTACGGATTAGGTAACGGATTAACGGATAGGGGATATTCGTTGGTAGAAGTAGCTATTCAGGGTGAATTATAGAAGGTGTGACGGTGGCGAGTCGTCTAGAATTTCCTTTGAGTAAAGCACAGTACCTTTTTACTCGTGCGAGTCTACCCGGTGAGGGAGGCGATAAGCAAAATTTCTG
The DNA here is from genome assembly GCA_003486645.1 of Cyanobacteria bacterium UBA11370. Classification (GTDB taxonomy): domain Bacteria; phylum Cyanobacteriota; class Cyanobacteriia; order Cyanobacteriales; family Coleofasciculaceae; genus UBA11370. Next base: position 10,951 of record DNGI01000523.1, read on the forward strand.
GCGCAATGAGTTGGGATTTGACTCTCCAGAGGCGATTCGAGAGGCTATTTTAGCCGCAGTCTCGGTAGAAATGCTACAGCCCCAAGATACTACAGAATATGGGGAACGCTATCGTGCTTATATTCAAATTATTGGGCCATCTGGATTATCCCGGCGGATTCGCACGGTTTGGATTATCCTATTGGGTGAGGATGTGGCAAGATTTGTGACAGCAGTACCGGATAGATTGGGGGGAGTATGAATTGGCGATTTCAAATGTTTGATTCAGTGAAGTTGAGGGAGGAAATTTCTTTATCTGATGGAGGAGTTGCAGTTGTGGGAACGATCGGCACAATTGTCGAAGTTTTTCAGAATGGAGAAGCTTACATGGTAGAATTGTTCGGGGATTGGGTGAAATACAACCAAGGTGGAAATTTTGTGGTAGCTTCTCCCGAACAAGAAGGCGCATTTGTAGAAACGATTGGAATTGAAACGGTTTATCCCCATCAGTTAGAATTGTTTAAACCTGCCCGCGAAACGGTAGGATTAAAAGCGCATTTGCAGAGTATTATAGAAGAATTATCTGAGGGAAGGTTGGCAGAGTTACGAGATTTTGCTGATTTTTTAAGAACGAAACAGCAAGAGGAAATATTTTGCAACAAAGCTAGGGAAAACGCCTCAATAATGAATTGCTAATTCTTGACCATGCGATAGCAATTTCACAACCTATTTCATCTAATCTGATCGCATTCTCTCCCTTAAAATCAATCCAAACAGCGATCGCCGTTTCTCCCTTCATCCCAACTCTTCCCTTGCGATCGCCGTTTCTCCCTTCATCCCAACCCTATCCAGCGATCGCACTTCATTCTCACCAATCGCGCGATCGCCGTTTCTCCCTTCATCCCAACTCTTCCCTTGCGATCGCAACAGCTACGTTAGAATTGTTGTATCTTACGGGGGGAGTGAGGTAAAGATTGCGTTATAGCTTCGATTGGAACTCGACGAAAGAACAACAAAACATACGCAAACACCGGGTATCTTTTCGTCAAGCTGCCACAATCTTTCGAGATCCTTTCCCAGCTTTCCATCTATGATGAAGAACATAGCGAGGATGAGGAACGCTGGATTACGCTTGGAATAGACAGTACAGGTGTGGTTCGTGTTGTCGTACACACGTTTGAGCAGATTAACGATCAATTGTGCCAAATTCGGATTATTTCGGCACGTAAGGCGACGAATCTAGAAGTGAGGCGGTATAGGGAGGGGAATCAATGAAAGCAGAATACGATTTTTCTAAGGGTGAACGTGGCAAGTTTTATCATCCTGATGCAGTTTTTAGCTTTCCCATTTATCTTGAACCTGATGTGAATGACGTTATGAACCAGCTTGCTGATGAGAATGGTGTTGAGGTTCAGAGATTGGTGAATGAGTGGCAAGAGAGCTAATATAAAGCTGATTGAAAGTGTTCGGCGAGGAAATTGAGGTGCAACGGCAGTTGCAGACTGTCCCAGATGCGTACTGATATTTTAGGCGGCAAGTTAACCATTATGCGATCGCACACTTTCCCTTCAATCCAATCCTTTAGAGCGATCGCAGTTTCTCCATTCATCCCAACTCTTGAGAGCGATCGCAGTTTCTCCCTTCAACCCAACCTACGAGGCAAGCGAGCGCACTTCTACTCTTGGGGAAATTCATATTCTTCTGGGATGTCCATTTTACTAGAGGTCATCCGTACCGCTTGCACATCCTCGACCAAAAATTCCACAGATCTCAGGATGATCTGATCTAGATCCGCAGGAATCTCCTCCTTCTGGGAATACCGAGCAGCCAGGAATAAGATTAGTTCAGCACAGCTTTGGTTGGTATTTGCCTCGTGAAATACCAGTGTTTGCCATTCGTCTAACACGACTGGGATATTCTCTTTTCCAGACAATATCTCAATCTGACTATTGTTGTACCATTTCCAGGTCGTACAGCGCACAAAATACATATTCATCCATGGGTGTTCAATTAGCTTGCTATGGTTTTGGTCGAACTGTTTATCTGTGTTGGTGTTCATAGTTTCTTGAAGTGGGTAATTTTCAGCACGTCGTCACCGCCCTTGATGACACCAATCTCGCACAGCGTAGATACGCCGTTAATCGTCAATGTGACCGGTTTTGTTTTGGCGAAGCCACCGGGAGGAGCTTCGGTTTTCGTGTATTGATATATGACCACATTCGCTTGGATGTCTTGGCGTGCCGATTTGACTCCAGATTGCTCTGGAAAGTCATAGTTATTGGCATTTACGGCATTAGTTAGTACATCCTCGGATACAACAAATGTGCTATCTCCGTAGTTAGCTTGGGCTGTTGCCGCTTGATTGCTCAGGGCTACTACGTGCTTAGTTCTTGTTGGAGAACTTACCTCCGACGGCTTGTCCACACCCCGAACTTTCATTCGCTGCACCACCTCCCCCTTCTGCTGCACCACATGAGTCAACTCATGCGCCAACAACTCCTGTCCCCCCCGACTCAGAGGATCATACGCCCCTTCTCGAAAGAACACATCCTGCCCCGTGGTAAACGCATAAGCCTGAATCGACTGATTCAACTCATCCGCCGTCCCATCCGTATGCACCCTCACCCCACTAAAATCCGCCCCAAACTCCCTCTCCATCGGTTCTTTCACCGACTCATCCAAGGGTTGTCCACTTCCCCTTGCCCCTTCTATCGCCCCTTCTAACTCCGCTGAAGCTTCCGCAGAATTTCCACTATCCGATTTGGCATTAAGTTGAGATAGTTCCACGCGCTGGATACTCTCCCCAACAGACTTCCGCATCACCTCCTCATCTTCCCCCATCTCCACTCGCTGAACTTGCCCTTCACCCCCCGTCTTAGTCTCCGGCGCATGAATTCGCTGCACCACTTGTGCTGCTACCCTATCCGCCTCCTGTTCATAAGGATCATTGGCTTCCCCTATCGTCAATTTGGCTTGTATTGGCAGGGTGTGAGGTGTTTCTGACTTCCCTGAAGACTCAGACTCTCCTAACTCCTCTTTCCCAGTAGACAACGGCTCAATATTACTCCCCTCGCTTTCATTAACAGGAGAAGAGGTCAATTCTGACTCCTCCTCCTGAGACATTTCCTCACGTTGCACCGTTTGATTCTCACTCGTATCCTCAATTGGTGCAGCTTTAATATCATTGACAAGCTTTGCCATCACCATCAAACTCGGATTAGTAGGTGTTGATGCTGCTTGTGGTGCAAATGTCGGCACATCCAACCCGTTATACCCAAACCCTTCTGCTTGTTTGAGTTGCACGTCTAGATCCGGCGTTTCTTGGGATGGCGTGGGTTGGGGAGTGGGTGGCTTACTGGGTCGCGTTTGCAATAAATTAGTAGTCGGTAACTCCGCAGATCTTGCTTGTAACCCTTTACCAAAGCCACGAGTTTTTAACGGATTCTTTGCTGGAGTCGATGAGTAACCAAAGGAGTCTTTCCCAGATTTCCGATGAATACGCTTGTAGTCACTCATGACTCACCTCTATTGTCTTTATTCAATTGATGTGCTAAATCCTAACCCAACTCTATCTCATCCCAAGTTATTCGGTCACCTTTTGATTTTTATTCACACTATTTAACTTTAACTATTCATAACAATTGCGATCGCACCCACCACCACCACTTACACAAAATGTAGACAACCCCCACGTAGGGGCGCACCGACGTGCGCCCT
>DNGI01000523.1:14866-15117 GCA_003486645.1 Cyanobacteria bacterium UBA11370
AGGGGCGCACCGACGTGCGCCCTCACTGACCAATGTGCGCTCTCGCTCAATGTGGTGTTGGTGCGATTTGCCTGAAATTGACACCACACCGAACCAGGTACTTTTAACCTTTTCCCTAGCAAAACCCTAACGTGGAACTTTAAGCGATCGCGCCCCGTTCGATAAACTGTCTACACTCAAAGGCACCATATCTCCATTTACTGTCAATCCTAATAACATAGACTCATGGGGTTGAATAAACTTGCCCGTCA
>DNGI01000523.1:15323-16044 GCA_003486645.1 Cyanobacteria bacterium UBA11370
GGGTTGAATAAACTTGCCCGTCAAAACGCAGCGCTCTTCTTGTTCAGCCGTTGCCGGAATGCTAGCTCTGATATCAGAGGGTGAAAAGTCAGGTCGATACTCTCCAGATTTATGCTGGACATAGTTCCAAAGTACATCTCGAATCAGTGCTTGATAGCCATGATTGCCAGAGAGTTCTTTGAGCTTCTCCTTCAACTCCCTCTCCAGGCGGATGCTGGTGACTTCCATATCCGTGGTAGCCGTCTTAGGGATAGTACGCATAATTTTTTTCCTCAAATCTATGGACAGGTTCGTAATACAAGTGTAGTATTTAAACAGCAGGTTTGAAATCCACTTTCATTAAATTATTCTTCTGTGAGCCTTCATTTAAACCACTCCACTCCTTACTCTGATGCCCATACCAACGCACTGCGGACAGCAGATGGCTTTTGCGGTTGGCAATCAGCAGGCATGGCGGTGGAGTTTTTGTTTGGAGGCAGATATCGCTCAATAGCACAAGGAACAGGCGCGATTAGTAAACAACTTAATCCTGAAGTCGGCAATCTACCGATTCTCGATCCACAAGTCAATCGACGCAGCGGGAGGTACAGGCAAAAACTAGCTGTACCCATATAGGACAAAAACCCCTATCGGCTAAAAGTAGCCCCCGCTCTTAAAAACTAAAGTAGCGGGGGTTTTTATTTGAGTACAAGTCGGAAAGAGGGGGAGAGGGGGGGAGAGG
>DNGI01000512.1:0-407 GCA_003486645.1 Cyanobacteria bacterium UBA11370
GGGAGAGGGGGGGATGGGGGGATAAGTTATAGCAATTTAATGGAATTTTCGTAGAATTAATAGTATGGCTTTAGGGAATAATTTGGATTCACAGCAGTTAGAGGTCGAACTTCAATCTCTTAGCGCCACTATTTTGGCATTAGCCAATAGCCATCAGGGAGACATTCGAGGGCTGTTAGCGCTGTTGAGGGCGTTAGAGCAAGCCCATCGGCAGATTCGAGAAAACTTGTTTCAACCCTCCTTACCCGACAATCGCCAAAACTTGTACGCCTTGCTCAGAGATATTGAAGAATCAGGGGGCTGGCCGTATGTGGAGCGGATGAAGCTGCGATCGCTCTTAGAAAATCTATCACACTCTGAATTCTCCAACTCAGAAAGTAGTGATTAGTTTTTGGTTGTTGGTTGTT
>DNGI01000512.1:642-2368 GCA_003486645.1 Cyanobacteria bacterium UBA11370
TGGTTGTTGGTTGTTTGTTATTGGTTGTTGGTTGTTAGCGATTAAGCTCTCATCCTTTCACTGTTCCAAGGCAAGAGTCTTACAGTAAGGGTTTCAGCCCCCTATAGAATGCAAATTAAATGCCCGACAGCTTAGGCAACCTGTGATAACAAGCAACAAACAACAAACAACAAATAACAAATCACAAGACACTTAGCCTTGCAAATGCTAAAATCCTGCCGGAGCGTGTTGGAAGTGTACCAATCAATAAGCTTTTGTGGTTGCCATGGATGGAATTAAGTTTGGGACAGATGGCTGGCGAGGGCTAATTGCCGCCGATTTTACGTTTGATCGCTTGGCGTTAGTCGCTCCAGTAGCGGCTAAAGTTTTAGCAGATAGCTATGGCAATACCAGTGGTAGCCATAAAATTATTGTGGGTTACGATCGCCGATTTATGGCAGAAGCCTTTGCCAAAAAGACGGCTGAAATGGTGCAAGCCGCTGGATTTGATGTGCTACTATCGGAAAGTTACGCCCCAACCCCGGCATTTAGCTGGGCGGCAAAGCAACAGAATGCTTTGGGAGCGTTAGTCCTTACAGCGAGTCATAATCCTGCTGCGTATTTGGGATTGAAAGTGAAAGGAGCGTTTGGTGGCTCAGTTCCGCCAGAGATTACTCACCAGATAGAAGCTCAACTCACTGAAGATGTAACCACTACCCAAACTCCCGGATCTTGCCAAACCTTCGAGCCTTGGTCAAGTTACTGTGAAGGATTGCGAGTTAAAGTTAATATTACTCGAATTCAGGAACTCATTACTCAAGGAAAATTAACCGTCTATGCGGATGTAATGCACGGAGCAGCAGCGGGGGGATTGAGTAAAATCTTAGGTGTACCCATTCAAGAGATTAATAGTTCCCGCGATCCGTTATTTGGTGGCGGTGCGCCCGAACCTTTACCGCGTTACCTTTCTCAACTCTTTCGATCCATCCGCACCCATCGACGACAAAGTAAGGGAGATTTGGCAGTCGGGTTTGTGTTTGACGGGGATAGCGATCGCATTGCGGCTGTTGATAGTGAAGGAAATTTCCTTAGTTCTCAAATTCTCATTCCTATTTTAATTGAGCATCTGGCAGAACGCCGTCACTTAACGGGGGAAGTGGTAAAAACGATTAGTGGTTCGGATTTAATTCCTCGCATCGCCCAACTCTATCAACTTCCCGTGTATGAGACACCTATCGGGTACAAATACATTGCGGATCGAATGTTATCGACTCAAGTGTTAGTGGGGGGTGAGGAGTCGGGAGGAATTGGTTATGGTACGCATATTCCGGAACGAGATGCTTTGTTATCAGCACTCTATTTATTAGAAGCGATCGCTGAGTCTGGAATGGATTTAACTACACTTTACCAGCGCCTGCAAGAGCGTACAGGTTATACTTCCGCTTATGACCGCATTGATTTACATTTGGCAGGAATGGAAGTGCGATCGCGCCTATTGGAGCAATTACAAATTCAACCTCTAACAGAAATTAATGGTCAAAAGGTAGTAAATTGTCAAACGACTGATGGTTACAAGTTCCGTTTAGCGAATGATAGTTGGTTGTTAATCCGATTTAGTGGTACTGAACCTGTATTAAGACTATACTCTGAAGCGGCTACTCTACAGCAAGTGCATCAAACCTTAAACTGGGCAAAAGATTGGGCAAATTCTGTTTGATAATTAGTTGTTGGTTGTTGGTTAGTGGTT
>DNGI01000512.1:2648-3277 GCA_003486645.1 Cyanobacteria bacterium UBA11370
CAAACAACAAACAACAAATGACATTACTAGTTGTTGCCACAGGAAATCCGGGTAAGTTGGGGGAAATGCAGGCATACCTAGCGGATACAGGCTGGGAATTGCGGTTGAAACCCCCGGAATTGGAGATTGAAGAAACTGAGGACACGTTTGCGGCAAATGCTGCTTTGAAAGCATCAGCAGTGGCGCTTTCAACGGGGGAATGGGCGATCGCTGATGATTCGGGTTTACAGGTGGATGCTTTGGATGGTGCGCCTGGGATTTTTTCAGCGCGTTATGGTAAAACCGATACGGAGCGAATTGAACGGCTACTGTTTGAATTGGGGGATGAACTGAATCGGGAGGCGCAGTTTGTGTGTGCGATCGCTATTGCTTCTCCAGATGGGGCGATCGCACTAGAAGTTGAAGGGATTTGCCGAGGTCAAATTTTACGAACTCCTCATGGTACAGGTGGGTTTGGTTATGATCCCATTTTTTATGTGCCAGAGCAAGAGTTAACGTTTGCTGAGATGACACCAGAGGTCAAGCGACGCTACAGTCATCGTGGCAAGGCTTTTGAATTGTTAATTTCAAGGTTAAGCCAGTTAGGTTGATGGCTGTTAGGGAGAGGGGGGAAGAGGGAGAGGGGGAGA
>DNGI01000512.1:3471-11625 GCA_003486645.1 Cyanobacteria bacterium UBA11370
GGGGGAAGAGGGAGAGGGGGAGAGAGGGAGAGAGGGAGAGGGGGGAAGAGGAAACCTGTTAGTCCCATTCCCCCATTACTCAATCACTACGTTCAGGACTACACGGATACACAAATGATCTCAAAAGTCAATTCCTGCTTCCGTGTTTACTAATCCGTGGGGTACGCCACTTCCTACTTTAAACGGCTTCTAGGTTTCTTTCTCCGGTTCTGATCCGGATAATCTGTTCGACGGGGCTGATGAATATTTTGCCATCGCCGATTTCACCTGTGCGAGCGGCGGCGATAATCTTATCTACCACCATATCAACATGGGTGTCCTCAACAACAATTTCTACCTTGAGCTTTTGCAGGAATTCAACAGTGTACTCAGAACCCCGATAGCGTTCAGTTTGACCTTTCTGGCGACCAAATCCCCGAACTTCAGAAACGGTCATGCCAACAATTCCAGCATTAACCAACGCGATTTTGACTTCATCTAGCTTAAAGGGCCGGATGATTGCTTCTACCTTTTTCAAGATGCTAGCTCCTCACTCGTTTTTTGACTCGTCTTTACCAACGTAAGCATGACACTTTCTACACCTCCAAAAGCGAAAGTTTTGTAAAAAATGATACGGTTTAGTTTGGGAGCGATCGCTTCAAAGATACTGGTGCAACGGGGGATAGTTATGGCGTAGCTTAACATCTGTTGAAGGTTTGCGATCGCACTTTTATAGACTAAACCGATAGTGGTTATTTTCTAAATGCTTTATTACTAACGACTAAGCCCTACAACAATGTCCCTTTAGGGCAAGGACTCCAGGGCAGCTTGACAGCCCTTAACCCTTTGTGGTATTTTGACTTAAATAAGTAGGTAACGTCAAAAGCATCTCTTTCATTAAAATGCTGCGTCAACCAATCTCACGATTGAGTAACCTACGAAAACCCAAAAAAACGTCAATAATTGATTGTGCTCAAGCTCTTATACGGTAGGGCATACCGAAATGCACGCTTGGGGACATAAATCCTCTACTCTAGCTGGATACGTCCTGTTAGGGTAAGATTTGTGGAAGAACCAAGAATCTCTTGACTTTTAGTCAGGGGAGTGTCAAAATTAGAAATATACGACATGGGGTCTTAATGGTTTCGACGTGTTGGCGAAAACCAACCCGTGATACAGGTCGAGAGTGAGTCTCCTCTCGTAAATCCAAGGCTCAAAAAAAAGTAACTGCGAACAACATCGTTCCTTTTGCTCGTTGTAAGGCTGCCACTGTTGCTGCCTAATAACCTATAACACAGGTTCGAGCGTCTATAGTTTGACTCCGTTAAGGACTATGGACAAACCCCAACGGATGCTCTAGTAAGCTGTCTTTGGTCGGCTTGCTAGCTAAGATACTACCAAAGTATCCTGTCATCCGGGATAATGGATGGTTCCCGCCCAGAGGGTCAGATGGGCTAAACCTGTGAATGAACGGTAGGCAAATACCCAAGGCGGACACGGGTTCGACTCCCGTAGACTCCATTTAATCAAGAGGCGATCGCTGAGTTTCAAGCAGGACATGGTTGTGAAATTTGATACACTACACAAGTCGCTTAAAATGTCTTAGAATCCACGTTTTTCAAAGCGTGGATTCTAAGCGTGGAGAAGCCAATGAGTCATTAGCCTGCTGGCAACTGCCCTTCTATATAACGACGCAAAACTGAATTGATTGAAGTGGTGTATTCTTCGCTGTGAGCTTGGAACCAATTTAGAATATCTGAATCAATCTCAACCAATTGATGTGATTGAGTAGTAGGAATTCTCAAGGTTGCTTTTTCAAAGAACTCATCCGTCAATGGTGGAATGTCCGAGTAATCAATCTGCTCATCTTCCATTGCCTCAAGTGCCGCCCAGTTAGTACGAGAGGTATTGCTCAAATCTTTGCCGCTCATATCGATTTGCTTTTCGTGCTGAAATAATCCGAATCACATCACCCTGTCGTTCTGTCCAAACAACGACTGCTATAGTGTTACCAAGGAAGCCGATACCAAACCAACGGTCTTCACCATAGTCAAAACGTTCATCTGGCTCGATTAGCATTGGACTATCAAACATTTCCGAGACATCTGCAAAGTCAATCTGATGTTTACGAATATTCTCCCGATTCTTTGCTTCATCCCACTCAAATTGCATGAAAGTCTAGACAGTGCTAATCAGGCTTACTCCTATTATCGCTCATTCCCTATCAAACAACCTATCTCTATAAATAACTATCCGGATCGTTTCCAAGCTTTGCGAAAAGGGTAATCATACAGCAAAAGCCGCTGTAACTTGACAGAAAGCAGTGAGGAAGTCCATTCCTTCTAGGGATGGGTTGTTCGTTGTTGATGCGTTGTTATTTGTATTTCTTAACCAACAACAAATAACAGAGAACAAACAACAAATTAAGAACAAGCAGGGAAACAAGAGCAAGCTATGGTCATGCAGCCTACGTATGGTAACGGTTTCGATGACAACCCAACCATTGAAATTTCTCAGGAAGGATTGCGCTCTATTCTAAGCGAGATTGAAACCGAACTTGTTGATAGTGAAGTGTACCGCCGCACAATGGCTGGGTTACACACTATGTTAGGAGAAGCGTCGAGTACTGCCCAAATTTTAGTCAAAGCAGTTGGACGAGAAGCAGTGCGGTTAACCTGCCAGCAGTTTGCTAAACAATATAGAATTGTTCCCGTGAGTGCGGATGGGGTAAATCAACCTCAAGAGGAAGAATTAGGGGTTTCCCAAAATACAGTGGTAGTGTCTCATACAAACTCTCTAGAAACGGTTACTGATACGCTGGATACAAGTAGTAAATCTCCCAGCTTAGTGGATCGAGAAATTGGAGAGACTAAACCTCGGAAAAAACCGACTAAAGCCGAACTCGCTGCCCAAAAGTTAGCTCAACAACGGGCTGAATTGTTGCGTCAAGTGGGTCAAGAACTACGGCAGGCGCGTCAGGATCGCTCTCTTAGTGTAGAACAACTTTATCGTCAAACGTTGGTGCCAGTTCATCAAATTGAGGCGTTGGAAACGGGTCAAATTGATCACCTACCCGAAGATGTTTATATTCGCGGTTTTGTTCGTCGGCTCAGTTATGCGTTAGGGTTAGATGGGATGGCGATCGCCGCTTCGATACCAACACCTGATCCGGTCAAATCCGTTGTTCCTTCTTGGTATCATGATCCATCAGAATCAGGGTTTCAACTCAAGGCAATTCACCTGTATCTTGGCTATGCGGCTTTGATTGCTGGTGCGGTGGGAGGACTAAACTGGATGTCCAATCAATCCGCATCAGGAGTATCCGTTGAACCTGAACCTGTAAGTTCCTCTAACACGTCCATTTCTCCCAAACATGAGACTATTAAACCAACCAATAAACCAGGAATTAAAGCTAGCAAGACGGGTGTAAAAGCTGGAGTTGATATTGCTCCCCCTGAAGCATTACCGTTTTAGAAAAAGGGGGCAAACTCTTCATCATTTCAGCTTGGACTTTCTCTCATCTCCTATCTAGAATGGGGAGAAGGGGGAGTAGAAAAGAAATAATTTTTATTCCTTCGTTGTGAATAAGGGTTTATGGGTGTCTCAATAGAAACTATTGCAAATTAGATCTGGAACAGTTTACTTGCACCCCTAGCTGGGTGCTTTTTTATTAGCACTCGTCAAATCAAAAATTAGTTACACAATAATGGTTATAACCTCTAGATGAATGGGAATGCTCAGAATAGGCTGAATAGCTTTTCTCCAAGGGTAGTAAATTTTGCTGAGGGGTGATGTAGTATGGCTGTGAACGTTCACTACTTTGCAGAGTCTTTGCCAAGGTATCACAAAGTCATAATAAATATTAGTCTGAGGTCATCGGAGGAGGTGGAATAGTAAATAAAGAGCAAAAATTAAGAAATTCTAAGTGATAAATATGCCTTCTTTAGATAAAAATAACCCGCTACTGATCGCGAACGTGCCTTACCTAATTTTCAATCCAAATACTCCTAACGAGAGGATTTATCAACTGAACGTTGGTGTCAATACTATCGGACGTGACGAGGACAATACGATTGTGCTGAGTCATGGGTATCTTTCTCGTTACCACTCCAAGATTGTGATTGCTGAGGATAGGGTAGTACTCACCGATTTACGCAGTCTAAATGGGACTTTTGTTAACGAATTTAAAATTGACCAATGTGAACTTAAAGATGGAGATTGGGTTCGGTTTGGTAGTGTGTTTTTCAAGTTTGTTGAAACTCAGCCTAATGATGAACAAAAATCTGTAGAAGAACAGGATGCTGACATCTCAATTCTTAAACAAGTTTCACCGGAAGAGACTCGCGTCATCATCCAGGAATTACTTGATAAAAATAAAACCGATGAAACCTCGGTTTTGAAGCTGCGACAGCAAGATCCTCAGCAACGAGCTGTTGATAAATTGAAAATTTTGCTAGAAGTTAGTAAAGAGCTTTCTTGTCCTCAAGAACCTGGACAACTTCTCCAGAAAATCCTCAATCTACTCTTAGATATTATGCAGGTTGATCGCGCAGCAATTTTGATGGTTAATGAGGGGACTGGGGAATTAGAACAAAAGGCGGCAAAGTGGCGATCGCGGATTCAGGTTGAAGAGTCGTTTTACAGTACAAAGATTGTTAATTTTGTGCGACAACATGGCAATGCTATTTTAACCGATGATGCTTGTCTCGACCAATTGTTTAATGATTCCGTATCGATTCTCAAGCAAGGCATTCATGCTGTCATGTGTGTTCCTCTCAAACCGAGAGAGGACGTGATTGGGGTATTGTATGTCGATAATTTATCCATTACCCATATTTATTCCGATGAAGATTTAGAATTTTTAACCTGTTTAGCGAACCAAGCTGCAATTGCAATTGAGAATTCTCGACTCTACAAACAGATGCAATCGGAAGCTGTAATGCGGACAAAAATGGAACGTTTCTTCCCAGAAGCGGTTTGTCGAAAGTTAAGGGAAGAAGGGCGTTTAGAAATTGTAGAAACAGAGGTTACGGCGTTATTTGCTGATATTAGTAATTTTACAACCATGTCCTCTGAAATGGAGCCACGTCAAGTGGTTGAGATGTTAAATGAGTATTTCCAGGTAATGGTGGAAGAGATTGTATTTCCTTATGAAGGAACGCTGGAAAAATATATTGGGGATGGTTTTCTGGCAGTTTGGGGCGCACCGTATCAAAAACCCAATGATGTGGATCGGGCGGTGAAAGCAGCGATTGAGATGCAATGGGCGGTTCGCCGTCTGAACCGAGAGTGGGCAAAGCAGCAAAGACAACCGATACAAATTCACATTGGGCTTAATAGTGGAAAAGTAGCCGCCGGAAATATTGGGTCAGCGAAGCTCTTTCAATATGGTACGATTGGGGATACTACTAATGTAAGTAGTCGAATTTGTAGCGTTGCTAAGGCTGGGGAAATATTAATTTCTCAAAGTACGTTTGACAAACTTAGCAGCCGAAATATCCCTTTGGAAAAGCTACCCCCTGTTCAGGTTAAAGGGAAATCTCAACCTCTACAATTGTATCGCATTCTTTGGCAGAAGTGGCAATTAAAGGGTTAGGGAGTGGGGGAGGGGGAGATCGCTAAACTATCGCCAAACCTCATTAGGTAGAATTGTTTTTACTTATTTTTCCTTACCCTTTTGTTCAGCCAGTCTTTTATTTCTTGAACTAACCAAGTAGCTTCAGGTTCATTCAGATTAGAAATAAGTTTATAAAGTTCATCACCTGTGCGAATATATAGTCCATAGCTTTTAATTTTTTTATTGAATTCTTCAATTTGTTTGCTGAAATAAATATCTGAATTGATGCTATAATTTATCAATTTTGTAGTGCGCTTGTAGCAGAATAAATTGGTTTTTATTGCCCAGAAATTAAGATTACAATAAATAGCATTTTGAGCAATAAAAATGGGTATAGCGAAAACTATTACAGGTATGAATAAAGATAAAACTAAGATCCAAATACTACCAATATTTAGTAAAGAAGATACCATGAATAACATCACTGATAATAGTGGCCATGTTAAACAACCTAAACAGGCAAATATATTAGAAATTTCCGGATTAGAAATTTTATCATTAGGAAGATAAATTAACAACTCGTCTCTGGATGTGTTGACTTTAATGCGAGTGCCCGAAGGTTTAGAAACTTTTCGTATAGGAGCTGTTTTATCACTAGCAGATTGTTCTTGCCTAGATTGAAGTTCTGCTAGTGCTTGTCTGGCGTTACTATAACGTTTTTCTATCGCAATTTCCGTTAGAGTTTCAATCCAGCTAACTAAACTCGGATTTAAGCTAACTCGATCCGCAAACTGAATCCGACAATCTTTCTGAGGTAAATTTGCTGGAGCAACACCTGTTAACAAATGAATTAAAGTTGCTCCCAAAGCATACAAATCTGACGCAGCAACGGCACGTCCCCAAAACTGCTCTAACGGTGCATAACCACTGGTTCCCACTACAGTAAAGGTAACACCTGTAACTGCCGATTGAGCTTGTACTGCCCCAAAACCTACTAGGTAAACTTGTTTATCCTCTCCTAAAATTAAATTACTCGGCTTAATATCTCGGTGTAAAACAGGCGGACTAAGCTCATGCAGATAAATTAGAATCTTTAACACTTGAATCGCAATTTCTTGTACTTTTTTTCTGTCAAGCGTTTGCCTTGTTCCAATAATTCCTGAAGTGAGAAACCAGGAATATAATCTTGTACCAGTCCAAACCAAGCAATCCCTCCTCCTGTGTGTTGATCTAAGGAAAAATAATCTCGATAGCGAGGAATTCGAGGATGATCCAGTGCTTGCAAAACCTGCGCTTCACGTTCAAATAGCTTCAGTTCTTCCCACTGCATTTGAGGACTAAACGCCAGCAATTTGACAGTTACCTGCTCATTTGATTGTAAATCTATTGCCAGCCAAGTTTGACGACCTGCCGCAGTACGTCCTAATTGTCGTTGGAGTTGATACCGTTCTTGTAATACTTGCTCTGCTTGTAACATTGGCTTGTTATTTCCTCTGCCTAAAAAACAACGTTGCTATTACAACCTCGTCTCAAATCTCAACATTCCTTGATAAAATAACCATATTTGAATATTAACTAACTGTTCAATGGATCAATCCTCCAATTCTCCCCTATCCCCAGCTATTTCTCGACGAACTGCCCTAAAACTTTTAGGGATTGGTGCGGTTAGCGGCACATTGGGATATTCCCGCTTTACCAAACCTCAACCTACAATTATTCAGCCAGATACTCTCGATTTACCCCGCCATCTCAACCAACCTAAAACAGTTATTGTAGTTGGTGCGGGACTTGCTGGACTCGCTTGCGCCTACGAACTTAGCCAGCGGGGTTTTAGAGTAACACTGTTAGAGCGATCGCCCCAACTTGGCGGGAAAATTGCGAGCTGGCAAATTAAAGTTGGCGAAGAAACCTTTATGATGGAACATGGATTTCACGGTTTTTTTCCCCAATATTACAACCTCAACCATTTAGTTGAAGAACTCAACATCCGTGATAATTTTATATCCTTAGAGTCTTACGCCGTTGTTTTTCGGAATAACAAATACCAGCCAGAAGTCTTTCGCCCTAGCAATTCCGCATTTCCCTGGAATGTGGTAGATTTAGCGATCGCATCCCCTAATCGGTGGCGCTGGGGAATCAATCTTACTAAATTAAAGCATTGGCAAGTATTTCGAGAAATCGGTGGTTTTAAAATTCCCGATAGTTTCAATCGCCTCGATCATCTATCAGTTAGTGAATGGGTAAAAGCCGAATTTCCACAAGGACTTTATGATGTGTATTTTTTACCCTTTGCTAAATCTAGTTTAAATGCTCCAGATGAATTAAGTGTGGGAGAACTCATGCAGTTTTTCCACTTTTATTTTTTTGGAAATCCTGAAGGGTTGGCGTTTAATGGCACAAAGCAAGATATGGGTACAAGTTTAGTGGAACCGATTGCTCAAGCCATTCAACACAACGAATGTAAGATTATTACTGAGGCAATGGTAAGCGGAATTAAGTGGCAGCAAGGTAAGATTAGTTCTCTTAGTTATCAGCAGGGTAATAGTCACAATAATGTACCTTTTTGGGTAAAGCGTAACCTGAATATAGACAATCAATTGGCAGCGGATGTGGCAGCG
>DNGI01000512.1:11907-17764 GCA_003486645.1 Cyanobacteria bacterium UBA11370
ATGTGGCAGCGGATGGGGTAACGGATGTAACGGATATAACAGATGATTTACCTGTAGAAAGAGAAGCTGCTGAAAGAACCAATAACCCATCCGCTACATCCGCTAAAAAATCCGTTGCCACATCCGCTACATCCGCTAAAAAATCCGCTGCCACATCCGCTAAAAAATCCGTTGCCACGGAATATTATGGGGCTGGCGATAGGGTTTTTGCAATACAACCAGGAGAAACTGAAGCAATTTCTCTAACCTGTACTCATCAAGGTTGTACTGTACAGAAACAATCGGATGGCAAATTTATCTGTCCTTGTCATGGTGCAGTTTATAATGATAAAGGGCGGGTAATTTCAGGCCCAGCTAAACGGAATTTACCTCGATTTAAAATTGCTCAACGCACGAAAGATGAAGTTCAATTGGTAGGAATTGCTTCTCCGTCTCCTACGCTTCAAGAAACACTTCAGGCGGATTATTATGTTTTTGCGACTGATGTTCCCGGAGTTCACCAGTTGTTTAAATTATCTGATGGTGAGGTAAATCAGCAAGTATTAACTCAGGTAGAAAAATTAGCCATTGCTGATCCGTTTGCTGTTGCTCGCTTCTGGTTTGACCGAGATTTTGAGTGGGAATATAGCAATTTTACCTCATTATCTGGCTATCAACTTACCGATAGTATTACTCTTTATCATCGAATTCAAGATCAGTTTATTGCTTGGCATCAAAAAACCGGAGGTAGTGTTGTGGAGTTACACGCTTATTGTTATAAGGAAAAACAATTTCCGGATCAACAAGCTTTACTTACAACCTTTGAACAGGAACTCTATGAAATTGTGCCGGAACTGAAGGAAGCGACTCTATTGCACCAGGAATTAGTTAATCAGAAAAATTTCTCAGGCTATCCTCCCAATAGTTATGCTGATCGTCCCGAAACGTCTACCTGTGTTCCTAATCTTATGTTTGCTGGAGATTGGGTGAAAATGCCGTTTCCTTGTGGTTTAATGGAACGGGCGGTTAGTAGTGGATTACTGGCAGCGAATGAGATTTTACATCGGGAAGGATTGCAGAGGCGATCGCTCTTTTCCGTCAATCCCACCGGAATTTTAAAACTATAGTGGTTTTCAAGCTCAAACCTCAAAATCTCCCCCCCACTCCCCACTCCCCACTCCCTACTCCCCATTTTCTTCTTCAATAGGCAATATGATCGCAAACTCGACTCCCTGTCCAAATTCAGAAATGACTTCTATTTTTCCCTTGTGCTTTTCAACAATTTGGTAACAAATTGCCAATCCCATTCCTGTCCCTTTCCCCACGGGTTTCGTCGTGAAAAAGGGATCGAATAGCTTCTCTTGAATGTCTACTGGAATCTCTCTGCCGTTATTCCAAATTTTCACCAGAATGGAGCGATCGCCTACCTTATGCGTTTGAATGATAATCGTCGGTTTAAATTTCCCGATTTCTTCTTGTTGCAAGTTTCGTCTTTCTTCTAAGGCATCAATTGCATTGGTGAGGACATTGAGAAATACCTGATTGAGTTGTGCGGGGTAACAGTTAATTCGCGGCAAAGGTTCGTATTTTTTAATGACATTAATTTGTCGATTGAGTCGATTATTCAGGATCAAGAGTGTGTTTTCAAGTCCTTCATGAATATCCACTGCTTTCATCTGTGCTTCATCAAGGCGAGAAAATTTCCGCAGGGATACAACAATTTCCTGAATTCGTTCTGCTCCCATCCTTAAGGATGACAGTAGTTTTGGCATATCCTGGGTTAAAAAATCCAGATCGATCTCTTCAAGATAATCTTGAATCACAGGAGTTGGCGAAGGGTATTCTTGCCGATAGAGACGGATTAATTCAAGTAAATCTTGAGTTGAACTTTTGGCATATTCCAGATTGCCATAGATAAAGTTAATTGGGTTATTAATTTCATGAGCAATACCAGCAACCATCTGTCCTAAACTGGACATTTTTTCACTTTGAACCAGTTGCGCTTGGGTTTGTTGAAGTTCTCGGAGTGCTTGGGTTAATTCTTGAGTTCGTTCTTCAACTCGTTGTTCTAATGTTTGACGCGCTAATTTGAGTTCTTCAGTGTAGTCTCCTACACACTCCACAAGTTGATTAAGAGAGGTGGCTAATAACCCAACTTCATCTTCAGTTGTAACTGGAGTGCGGAGGTTGAAATTGGATTCTTGGACAATTGCTTTGGCTACTTGTGTCACATTTTCTAAAGGACGAGCGATCGCATCCCTCGTAATCAACGCCAGCACAACGGCAATTCCTACTGATAGGATTATACTGAAAACCATGATTTGTAATCGCAGTTCCTCAGCGTGTTCCAGTTTGTGATTCGCGGCGATTTGTTGAAGTTCCGCGAATTCTTTTGCCTCGTTTAAACGGTTGGAGAGATATTCAAATTGAACGGTTATCTCTGTCGATGATTTCCACCTCATGAAATTCAAAAGCTGTTGTTGGAGGTTCTGGATCTCTTCGGGTTTCAAGTTATCAGAATTGATTTGTTTCCAGAGATATTGAACGAGTTGATTGTAAGACTCTACATTAGTTTCATAGTCCTTTAATAAGCTCTTTAATTCGGTGGAATTAATGGCTAAATGATGGGGATTTGTTTCGATAAACTCCTCAATCTCTAATAACAAACTTTTCCCCGATTTCATCGCTGCCAAAAACTTAGTCATTTCAGCATCAAATCGGCTTGACTGTCCCAAGACACCAACCAACTGTTGAGGATGCGATCGCACACTAGCAACCGTATTCTCTAAATCGCTGAGAAGGTGTTGCTGCTGATCGGCAATCGTTAATTCATGTTGAGCCTGTTCTTGGTAGTAATTTCCCAACACCAAACCCCCAATTGTTCCTAAAATCGATACCCCAATCGCTAAGGAATACCCATAACCAATTTTTTGGGCAATACTTAAGCGTCGAATCCAACCTTTTATCAATGGCAATGGTAAAAGGGTTATAGGGTTTCGATAACTCCCTGAATTTTGTCGCTTAGTAATAGCGAGATTATTAGCAATTTTTGGGGGATGTCGGGAGTTGGAAAACAGCATAAAATTTACATTTGGTTCGCCAATTTTTCTAGATGTAGATAAGTAGTTACCTGACCTTTGATGCCGTGATTGTAGCCAGTCGCTTTTGGTCATTTCAACACAGTATCGGCATTTGCCAACCCATCAAGTTAGGCTTGGAAACAAAATTATAGCCATAGAAAAGCTATAAAATCATTTTATGAATTTTTAGAGGGTATTTACAAAAAGTTTTGATTTAGTTTTCGTGGTAATATAAAGTTTCAGTGAAGTTAAACGGAAAAATTTTATCGTGATCCTCTCTCAAGGTCTATGCTAGAAACCTTGAGAATCTCTTCAACGAATCTGACCCACTCAGTAGATTTAATCGCTCTATTTAATAAGCATTAGTAACTAGCCCAACTCTTATGAAGATATCTAATGTTGATTAAAGTTTAGTTAAGATATGTTTACGAAACGAAGAGACTCTAAATCGAACGAGGAAAACACTCAAAGGTTCAAGGAGTTTCAATGCCTTTTCTCTTTCCCCTTCGCCTTTTCCCTGAATAAGAAACATGAAAAAATGTTAAGATCAAGGTTAAAATCGAGCCAAGCTCTAGCTCTGATTAACAATGGTATTTGCGTCTACTCCCTTCTTTGATCTTCAAAATCATTGGGCACGCTTATTTATTGAAGCCTTAGCCCAGCGTGGTACTGTAAGTGGGTTTCCTAACGGGACATTTCGCCCCAACAATTCAATGACTCGCGCCGAATTTGCGGCGATTATCAGTAAAGCCTTTCCCAAACCCTCGCAGCGGCAGTATATCCCCTTTCTTGATATCCCTTCAACCCATTGGGCGGCGGGTGTGATTCAAAAGGCGTATGAAATCGGATTTATTAGTGGATTTCCCGATCAGCGCTTTCGTCCAGATGACCGAATTTCTAGAGTACAGGTTTTAGTTTCCCTAATTAATGGTTTAGAAATTGCCTCAAAAGTAAAATCTGACCTAGTAACCGTACTTCCTCATATTTATCAAGATGCGATCGCAATTCCTCCCTATGCAACGGATGAGATCGCCATTGCTACTCGTGCCGGATTAGTGGCAAACTATCCTAATCTCAATTTTCTTGCTCCGAATCTAGCTGCAACTCGTGCGGATGTAGCCGTTTTTATCTATCAAGCCTTAGTTTATTTGGGTCAAGCTGCACCGATTCCATCCAATTATATTGTCGTTCCCCCAGTTGCAGGAACATTACGTCAAATCATCTCCCCAAGTCATCGTCGAGAGTTTCGAGGTGCGTGGGTGACAACCGCATGGAATAGTGATTGGCCATCAAAACCTGGACTTCCAGTTGAACAACAGAAAGCCGAACTTGTTACTATTTTAAATCAACTAAAAGGGCTAAATTTTAATGCTCTAATTCTTCAAGTACGACCTGAAGGAGATGCCTTTTATTCTTCCCAATTGGAACCTTGGAGTGCTTGGTTAACCGGAACTCAAGGAAAAGCACCGAATCCATTTTACGACCCCTTGGAGTTTGCGATCGCCGAATCCCACAAACGCAATATTGAACTTCACGCCTGGTTCAACCCCTACCGTGCCAAAATTTCGGTTAATAATCCCCCCAATAGTCGTCCTCATATTGCCATTACAAATCCCGATGTAGTTTACCGTTGGGGTAATCAATTATGGATGGACCCAGGCGCAAAAGTCGTTCAAGACCGGGCATACAATGTCATTCTTGATGTTGTGCGTCGCTATGATATAGATGGCATTCATCTTGATGATTATTTCTATCCCTATCCGATTGCCGGGAAAGCCTTTCCTGATAGCGCCAGCTACGCAACCTATAAATCAGTTGGGGGTAAATTAAACTTAGGTGATTGGCGTAGGGATAATGTAAATAAAATGGTTCAACGCCTATCCGAAGGGATTAGATCAACCAAACAGTATGTCAAATTTGGGATTAGTCCATTTGGCATTTACCGTCCCGGACAACCACCGCAAATTAAAGGATTAGATGCTTACAATGTCCTCTATGCTGATGCCAAAAAATGGCTAGACGAAGGCTGGATTGATTATATCGCCCCCCAACTGTATTGGCGGATTGACCAAAAAGCTCAAAGTTATCCCGTATTACTGAAATGGTGGGCAGAAAATAATCCTAAAAACCGACATATTTATACCGGAAATAATTTAACCCAATTGGATGGAAAAAGTTGGAAGGTTCAGGAAATTACCAAGCAAGTTGAGATTAGTCGGAGTTTGTATGGCAACTGGTCGATGGGAAATATCTTTTTCAGTATGAATGCGTTGAGTAAGAATCGCCAGGGGATTTATAACACCCTCAAGTCCTCAGTTTATCCTCAACCTTCACTCGTTCCCAAAATGGGATGGCGAGATGCCATACCCCCCTTACCTCCAACTAATTTAGAAGTGAAAAACCGCCAGCTTAGTTGGAAAGCGGCTAATGATAAGGACGTTCGTTCTTGGACGCTTTATAAACAGAATGGTGGAACTTGGACGCTTGAACAACTCTTATCAGGAACAACCAGAATGGTAACAGTTGAACCGGGAAATTATGCCCTGTGTGCCGTGGATAGAATGGCAAATGAGAGTGCAGGTGTGGTTATTTCAGTCAGTTGAGTTTTGAATTAAAGAAAATTTGGGTTTTACTGAACTTAGAACTCACATTCCGCAGATATTAAACCCGATCTACTGATGAATTACTACGGCAGTGCCGACTGATGCCCAATCAAATAACCTGGCAGCGGATGTGGCAGCGGATTGGGTAACGGATGTAACGGATGTGGCAACGGATTGGGTAACGGATGTAACGGA
>DNGI01000072.1:0-769 GCA_003486645.1 Cyanobacteria bacterium UBA11370
CATTTTGTTGTTGGTTGTTGGTTGTTGGTTGTTGGTTGTTGGTTGTTGGTTGTTGGTTGTTGGTTGTTGGTTGTTGGTTGTTGGTTGTTGGTTGTTAGTTGTTGGTTGTTGCTTTGAGTAGGGACTGAGCAAGTATTGCCAAGCTTGGTTCCGATTATTAGCTGGTGAGTTTAAGACTTCTTTTGTAAAGATTGTTGCTTGCGATGATTTTTCTGGGAATCCTAGGATGACGTACTAAATAGCACGAACTCCGGTTACTCATTGTTCCCAACATCAAACAACAAACAACAAACAACCAACAACCAACAACCAACAACCAACAACAAACAACCAACAACCAACAACCAACAACCAACCCCATGAAATTTCAGGATTTAGATGTGTATCGCCTTGCAGAAAAAGTGGCAGATGAGATATGGAAAACCGTTAAAGAATGGGAACCTTTAGTACAGGACACGATAGGTAAACAAATTATCCGTTCAGCCGATAGCATCGGTGCAAATATAGCAGAAGGCGTGGGACGAAGCACTTCTCAAGACAATCGACGATTTATTAGGATAGCAAGAGGTTCTTTATATGAAACCCAGCATTGGTTAAGAAGAGCCTACTCTCGCAATTTACTAACTGCCAACCATTTAGCAGCTCTCAAACCACTGATTGATGAATTAGCACCCCGATTAAATGCCTATTTGAATTCTATTCGGTAGTTGGTAGTTGGTTGTTGGTTGCTAGTTGTTGGTTGTTGGTTTTTAGTTGTTAGTTGTTGGTT
>DNGI01000072.1:1038-15178 GCA_003486645.1 Cyanobacteria bacterium UBA11370
AACAAACAACAAACAACTATTCAACCTTAAACTGACCGACACTCGCTTGGAGATTTTGCGCCATTGCCAGTAGTTCCTTAAAGGATGTCGTCATGTTGACAGAATCCTCTGAAGTTTTATTGGCGATCGCTGCTACTTCTGTCATGGTTTGGGTGACGGATTGGAATTCGTGGGTTTGTAGCTGGGTAGATTGGGTAATTCCGGCGACGAGTTCGCTAATTTTGGTCGTTGCTTCCACGATCGCATTCAGCGTTTGGCGGGTATCTGTCACCAGATTCGTCCCTTGGGCAACTTGTTGAATCCCGGTTTCCATTGCTGTTGAAACTTCGGCTGTACCTTGTTGGATTTCTTGCACGAGTTGCTCAATTTCGCTCGTTGCTTCAGCAGATTGACGGGCTAGAGAACGCACTTCATCCGCAACCACTACGAAACCACGTCCATACTCACCCGCCCTGGTGGCTTCAATGGAGGCATTCAGAGCTAAGAGTTGGGTTTGTGTGGTAAAATTACTAATCAGATTAACCACCCTGGAGACTTTTTGCGTTGATTCGCTTAGGCGTTTGATCCGCTTGCTGGTTTCTGCCACGGTTTCCCGGATATCCAGAATTCCTTCTACAGTCCGGTTCATCGCGGAATCCCCGTGTTGAACTGTTTGGTTCGCTTGTTGAACGGCAGCTTCTACCTGTTGAGCGCTGGTTTCCACCGCTTTGGTCGAATTTGCCATTCCCTGAATTTGCTCTAGCGCAAGGCTAAGGGTGCGGAATTGCTGTTCGGCTTGGTTGGCAAGGGTGGTAATCGAGAATTCGCTTTCTTGGGAGGTTTGAGCCACTTTCCCGGATGATTCTTGGACTTGCATGACCAGTTTTCGCAGGCTTTGCAAGGTGTTATTGTAAGCATCGGCAACCGTACCCACAACATCTTCCGTAAGGGGGGCGCGGACGGTGAGATCCCCTTTTAGGGCGGGTTGGACGGCGGCGAGTAACTCCATTACCCCGTGTTGTAAGGCTTCTTTATCCGCTTTATTCTGTTGGGCAGCTTGTGCTAACTGTTGAGACTGCTGTTGGATTTGTTCAAAGGACTCTACCTGTTGCAGGACGATTCCTAATTGGGTGGCAACTTGCACTAACAATTGTATTTCGCCTTCATCCCAGGTACGGGGTTCGGTGTGTTGGTAAACCGCGAGTAAACCCCAAAGTTGGTCGCCTTTAAATAGGGGCGCAATCATATAGGATTTGATACCCCACTGTTCTAACAGTTCTAGCTCGAAGGTGAGATCGCTAGCTTGGGTAATGTCACTCACCGCACTGGTTTCATTCTTGCGATAAATACCACCCTGAGTTTCCTTCAAGATCGGATCAGTAACCTGTGCTAATTCCGTACCCGCAATCTTCATTAACGCACCCGCCACATCTTCAATGGTAAATTCCCCACTCCAATCCGAATTAAAGCGATAAACCGCGACGCGATCGCTGTTGAATAGTCGGCGCAAGTCTTGAGTTGTCGCCCGGAAGAGGGGTTCAGGGTTGAGGGTGCCCAGTTGTAGACGTTCTCCAATGCGCTGCCCGGTTTTGTAGAGTAAGTTAATGAAGTTGGTTTCCCGTTCAACCAGCTTACTTAATTGGTCAGACTGCTGTTGCACCCGTTCCACGTACTTAACGATTTGCAGTGCTGCACTGACTTGTAAGGCAATCTGTTCCACCGCCAGAATCTCCGCCTCTTCCCAATGGCGGGGACCATCATTCTGATAAACACAGAGAATACCCCACAACTGGTCATAAATAAAGATGGGCGCAAGCAAATAGGCGCGGATTTCAAATTGCTCCAAAATGTCAACGTGACACTGGGAGTGACCAATGGTATAGATATCATCCACCGCAAAGCTTTCTTTCTTAGCATACCGACCGCCTTGGGTCTCTTGTAAGTGAGTATCTGCCCAAACGGTTTTAATATCGGGTCCGACTAACTGCACCCATCCCTTACCGACGGATTCAGCCACAAACGTACCACTCCAATCGGACTCGAAGCGATAAATAGCAGTGCGATCGCACTTCAGCAACTGTCGCAGGTCTTGGGTGGTGGTGCGGAAGATACTGGTCTCATCTAACGATTGGAGGATCTTCGTAGAGATTTTAGCAACCGTCTTATCTCGTTCAGAGGTTTGAGTCAGTTGGCTAGATTGCTCTTGTAATTGCTCTAAATATTCGGCTTGCTCTAACGCTACCCCAAATTGAGCAGCAATCTGCTGGGTAAACTGAATCTCCGTTTGTTCCCACTGACGCGGACCACTACATTGGTGAATGCAGAGTAATCCCCATAATTCAGTCCCTTTAACCAGTGGTACAACTAAATTGGCTCGCACTTGGAATTGTTCGAGGATGGCAATGTGACACTCCAAAAGATTCGCCTGGTAAATATCATTAGCGACAAAGTAGCGCCCTTGCTGATAATAGTCGGCGTGCTTCTGACCAAAGCAATGGTCACGAATCTTAACGATCATGGCTGAGGTATAGTCTTGCACTACACTCTCGGCGACAAATTCTCCCTCACTAAAACTAGAGTTGGGGAAAAAGCGAAATACACCCACTCGATCCGCTTTAAGCAACTGTCGAATTTCCCGCACAGTAGTCTTGAAAATCGTATCTACATCTAGAGATTTGCGGATCTTCGCCAGAATATTAACAGCAGCGCGATCCAGTTCGGCAGTTCTAGCAATTTGAGTCGATTGTTCCTGCAATTGCTTGAGATACTGTGCCTGTTGAAGCGCTACTCCCAATTGTGCGCCAATTTGAGTAAGTACCTTCACTTCACTCTCTTCCCAGTGTCGGGAATCGCTGTGTTGAAACGCACTGAGTAAACCCCACAGTTTTGTACCTTGGAAAATAGATACCACCATGCAGGCTTTAACCCCAAAGTACTCTAATGCTTCCACATGGCACTCCGTTAAACCACCGTTGTAAACATCATCGACAACTAAAGGTTCATTATTGCGGAAGCGACCGCCTTGATGTTCATTGAGATAAGGATCTTCCCAACCACTACCTACCAATTTTGGCCATCCCCCCGTTTCCGATTCACACACAAAATCACCGAAATAATCACTCCGGAATTTGTAAATTGTGACTCGTTCAACATTAAGAAGTTTACGAACTTCCTGAGTGGTGGTTTCAAAAATCTTATCAAGATCAAACGTTTGACGAATCCGGTCAACCACTTTAGCCAGCGATCGCTCTAATTGAGCTTCTTTAGCGCGTTGTTCGGATTGAGTTTGAATCTGGCTGAGGTATTCAGCTTGTTGCAAGGCAACTCCCACTTGACCCGCCACTTGCTTAAGCAAATTGACTTCATACTCTTCCCAATGCCGTACACCACTATGTTGAAAAGCACTCAGTAATCCCCAGAGTTTCGTCCCTTGAAAAATGGCAACAACGGCGCAGGATTTAACCCCAAATGATTCTAATGCTTCTACATGACACTCCGTTAGATTCCCGTTGTAAACATCATCGACAACTAAGGATTCATTATTGCGGAAGCGACCACCTTGGTGTTCGTTCAGATAGGGGTCTTCCCAACCACTCCCGACTAATTGATTCCATCCTCCCGTGTCAGATTCATAAACAAAGTCACCGAAATAATCGTCCCGGAACTTGTAGATTGTGACGCGTTCAACATCGAGAAGTTTACGAACTTCTTTGACAGTGGTTTTGAAAATAGTTTCAATGTCTGAAGATTGGCGAATTCGTTCAATCGTGCGCGTCGCTAATCGCTCCAACTCGGCACTTTTACTCACTTGATCCGCCCGACCTTGGAGTTTTTGTAAGTAGTCCGCTTGTTGAAGAGCAACCCCAAACTGGCGACCAACCAGTGCTAATAAGCTAACTTCTTCAGGTTCCCAATGACGAGGACCAGAATTCTGAAAGGCTGCCAATAATCCCCACAATTTTTCCCCTTCAAAAATGGGAGCGATGGCATAAGCCTTTGCCTCAAATTGCTCTAACAAATCAATATGGCAACTGGTCAGACCTGCGGTGTAAATGTTATCAATTGCCGAGGTTTCTTCATTGCGATACCGACCGCCTTGAGTTTCTTGTAAATAGGTATCCGCCCAGACTTTTTTAATATCTGGCCCTACTAAAGGTACCCAATCTGGACCTACGGATTCGGCAATATAATCGCCACTCCAATCGGGATTAAAGCGATAAACAGCGACGCGATCGCAATTGAGTTGTTGCCGAATCTCGCGGGTTGCACTACTAAAAACACTGGGAACATCGAGAGAGTAGAGAATATTTTTGAGAACTTTCGCCGCCACTTTGCCAACAACTTTAGTTTTTTCGGCTTGTTGTTGTTCTTGAACACGAAATTGTGCGGGCTGGAGATTGAGTGCCAGTTCCGTTGTAATGTGATAGAGCAGGTTAATTTCGGCTTCCTGCCATGTTCTTGAATTAATACATTGTTGTACAACCAGCAATCCCCATCCTTTATTCGCAACAATAATTGGTAAGCTTAAGCTGGCTTTAACTTGAAAACGTTTGAACAATTGGAGTTGATAGGGACTGGATGTGCCTTGGTAGAGATGATCGAGAGCGATCGCGTGTTGCTGATAGTAATCGCTCTGATTCTCCGCCCCAAATGCCATAATGGGTAGCAATTCTCCCAAAGCTGGGGTATAGCCTGTTACTAGGGATTCAGCTAATACGACTCCTTGGAGTTCATTTTGAAAGCGATAGATCAGTACTCGGTCTGCTTTTAAATGTTCGCGCACCTCTGTGACGGCAATTTCTAAAAGCGCATCAACGTTTTCAAAATTTGAGGTACGGCGCATCCGATTAGCAACACCTAATAACCACTGCCGTTCGCGTTTGAAGTGTTGTTCAATATCAGGAATGGGATTAGTTTTGAGGGCAACTGATGAAGCTTCACCATTAATTTTAGGCAGTGACGGATTAACTTCTGATTCAGTGGTAACTGCTAATTTTGTTTGTTCGAGTTCTTGCATGATGGGATTGTCTAGTCCTTAGAAATTTTGATGTTGGTTGTTGGTTGTTGGTCAGTTAAAAAACAACAGACAACCGAAAAATAACCCTTACTTGGTAACAGTTAAAGGTAGAGTGGTAGATGGTTTCTCACTACTTCCTCCCCGATAGATTTGCCATAAGGGACACTGGGCGATGGCATGAACATCCAAAACCGTACTATTTTCCCCTGGTAAAGACCCTAGAATAAATGGCAAAAGTCGAGGTGGAAATAAGCCTGGGGCGGCGGGTTGAAGTTGGTGCAAATCGTGTAATTCGATGTCATTAACGTGCTGCACAACTAAACCTAGAGACTGTTGATTATGGGGTGTTAGTTTATCGTCTACCGCACTCTCCACTCCCCATTCCTGACTCCCCATTCCCTGAAGTTGATGATTCACTTGAATCACCATAGCCATTGGAGAAAAAGACCCTTGTAAGGATAGAGAAGGATAGCCCATGAGATGATTAAGATCGATCAACCACAGCATTTCTCCCCGCCAGTTGCAGATGCCTAAAACGCAAGTTGGCATTTCGGGAACGGGTAGAATTTCGCCACCATTCACCCTAATAATTTCAGCAATTTGCTCTAAGGGAAGTAGGGCAGTATCTTTTGAACCTAGGGGAAAGCGGAGTAACCGTTCTCCAGTTTCGGGAGGGAGTGGTTCTAAACTTAGGGGATCGAGAGTAATTAGTGAAGTCATTGGTTGGTGGTTCTTGTTTGTTAATTGTTAGGGGTTGGTTATTGGTTGTTGGTTGTCAGTTTTTGGCAATTCTAAAAAATAACAATTAATAAATCCGCATGAATAACAGCTAAAAGCTTTGATCTATAATTGTTAATTCAAGTGCTGTCTTCGTCTAATTGAACTCTGAGACTATTCAACTCTTGTTCGAGTTGAACCAGTTTATTATTCAGCCTTGTTATCTCGTTTTCGAGTTGATCAGAATTGGGAGAGTCTTCTGTTAGTAAGGGCGGTTCAAAGGTTAATTGATTTAGCTTAGTAGTAATTAATCTATCTTTTTCTTGTCCATCTTCCGTTGGTACTAGGAAGCGATCGCGTTGTTTTAAGAAAGCTTCCTGTAACCCCTTTGTGTAAGGCTGCAACAGCGTTTTTTGAGAGGGTGTCAAGCGAGAAATAATTTCTTCAGTTAAGAGTTGATTCCATAGTTCTGTCATTTCCCATTTTACCTGTACCCCCGGAAGAACCATGACACATAAATCAACTAATTCTGATTCAATTGGAGCCATATTTTCTTCTAAAAAACATAGCCATAGATAAGCTTGAAACATTTCTAGGTCACGTAGGCAAGAGTGGGTAATTTCTAGATTAATTAGCTTCCCGCGACGACTGCAATGATTCGGAAGTAATTGAATGAGTCGGCGGTAAACTATCTCGGCAATTTCTCTAGATGCAGGGAATATTTGTTCGACTAAGGTAAAGGCAGGAGAGCTAATTTGATGCTTGGCAGCTGCCATGCAAACTCTTTGCCACGGGAGAGCAACTTGTTCTTCGATAAACTTAAAGTAAGGCTGAATAAAAGCTTTCTCAAATGGCGTTAGTTTGTAGGACAATAACTGGTTACTAAAGTTTAAGAATGTGGTAATAAATCCCAGAGTACGCCAGTCTTTTGAAACGATATGTTGGTGTTGAAATTCTAGTAATATCGGTTGAATTGCGATCGCAATTTCTTCAATAGAGGGCATTCCCCAAGCTGATCGGGTTAGTATTTCTCTGGGTGAATAAGAAGTCTCTTGAGACGTTGTTGCTGCTAATATAGCTTGTTCTTCAGGAACAGTTGAGGATGACTGCTGATAAATTTCTAGTAACTTTAGATAAATCAGACAGGCAAATTCAGTCAGTCGCCTCGCTTCGGATAAGTTCACAATATTTGGAATGTAAGCATACAGAACATTCGTTTGTATCCCTGCCATTTGGCATTTAATTGTTATTAAACGCTCGTGCAATTTAGCAACGGTTAAAGCTCGACCTTCGGGAGAATTTGCCTTAACTAATTCTAGATAGGATTCGGGATTTTTTCCAACGGAAGGAAGAGGAGACAAGTTAGGTATGTAGCGTTCTGCCCAAAATTTTATCAGGCGTTTTACGGTAGGGGTATTGATAGAATGAACAGTAACTAACATAATTTTGTACTAACTTGATCCTTTATCTTAGGCATGGGAAAGTAGTTATTATTTATTAGTATTAGGTGTTTTTTTTGTTGATTGCAAATACAAACAACAAACGACAAACAACTAACAACTAACAACAATTAACTAAACAGCCATTAATTGTTGGATGGTGTTCATTAATTCTTGTTGATTGACTGGCTTAGTAATATAAGCATCAGCTCCTAACATTGAACCCCAGAGTTTATCCGCATCAGTACCTTTGGTTGAGCAAATTACAACTGGAATTCCTTGAGTAGTAGCATTAGTCTTAAGTTCTCGGCAAATCTCAAAACCACTTTGACCCGGTAAGATCACATCAAGAATCACTAAATCCGGTTTCTGTGATTTAAGTTTGAGTTGAGCCTCCTCACCATTACTAACACTAATTACTCTCATCCCTGCCTGTCTTAAATAACTGCTCAATACTTGAGTTTCTGTCAAACTATCTTCCACTAAAAGAACTGTCATCATAAGTTATTGGTTGTTGGTTGTTGGTTGTTGGTTGTTGGTTGTTAGTTGTTGGTTGTTAGTTAAAACTTAATACAAAAAATAAAAAACAAACAACTACTTAGTTTTGGGTAGATATCGCTGCAAAACACTCAACACTTTTTGTTCAGTGATTGGCTTGGCTAAAAAGCCTGAAGAGCCAACCATCCTAGCTCGCACCCGATCTACAATTCCATCATTACTCGTCAGAATAATTACGGGTGTACTTTCAAATAGTGAAACTCGACGAATTTGGGCACAAATTTCATAACCATTAGCAATGGGCATGACTAAATCTAAGAAGATGAGATCGGGTTTATTTTCGAGTAACTGAACTAAAGCTTGGACTGAATCTTGAATATTAATAAACCGATACCCAGCTTGAGAAAGAATGTCGTTCATTGTTTGACTATCAATTCGACTGTCATCGATATAGGCAATCAAAGCAGCAGAGGATGAGGAAAGGGGGGGACGGGGTGTTAGCGTAGCAGAACGAAGTCCAGGGGTGAAGGGATGAGAAGATGAAGGGAGGATAGAATGAACATCTCCCTCTCTCCCTGTCTGCCTCTCTCCTCCTCTGTTTTTCTCAGGCGATTGAATCGGTTTACTTAAGTCTCCAACTTCAATTAGTCCAATTAATCCGTTACGAATATAGGGAAGAATGGATTGAGTTAGAGGTAAAGCATTTTGTTTTAACTTGACAGCTAAATCTCTTAAAGTTTGAGTACCATCCGCTAGAGTTGTCAAGTTACGATAGGCAGGAGGTGAGGTCTGCTGGCGCAATTTTTCAGCATATAAAATGGTAGGAGCTAAGTTCGGTGAAATATCTGCTAACCCGGCTTTTTGCCATTCCTGCCAAGTGTTAATAGCGTGTTGCCAAACTTGGTCTGCTCGACTTGTAACCCATCCTAAATCTATAGCATCTTGGGGAATTTGCCTATAAATTAGTTGCAACCCTGAACGATACCTGAGTTCTTCTCCAGATTGAATAATATCAAACAGGAGTTCTGTCGAGTAACTTTCAAGAATTGCTGCCATTTCTCCTAACAAAACTTTTCCCTGTCTGACTAGTGTAGCCAAGGAATCATAATCCCAACATTCAGCTTTGTCTAAACCTTCAGTAGGCGCATTAATCGTTAGTTTTGGACAGTGTATAGAGAGTTGGCGATACCAACGGCGAATCGGATGTACTTCGCTGGCACAACCAATTAAACTTCCCAAACTAAAATACAAACTGCACTGTCGGAGTTGGGAGGATGCAATATTGACATCCAACTGACCTGTAAATTGCTCTCTGGCGCAATCCTGAATGTGCTTTAAGAGTTCTTCGGTAGTAAATACAATCTCTTTTTTTGTAATTGGAAATGTGTTCGAGCTAACAGATGAAGGAGCAAGCATTTTTCAGATTTTTTTGACTTGAATTAGACAATTCATACCCTTTAAAAAAAGGAACGAAAACTGAGCAACATGAGTTGCATCAATCTGAAGGATTGTTGTTGAGGTAGCACCCTACTCTCGCGCACCAAAACATTTGATACCAATTTAAAAAAAGAAATGCGACACATGAGTTACGAAAACTCGGACAGAGCAAGTCTTCCAGAATCCTTGCATCCATTACCGCAGCGGCGCGTTCACGAAGTGTAGCCAAAGGCGTTAGCGCAATCTAAAATCCAAAATGGTATGAGGTACTGTATTTCCCTGAGCCGACAAGCGCAAACAACAGTTTTTGTTTCAAGTACACTAGAAGAGGTTCCAGTTTTGCTAATAAAGCTGATGAATTGCCGACAAAGCTGAATTTTAGTGACTAGTCTCTATCGGCAAAAATAACGTACCAGCTTCTCAAAAAGCTCTAACTTTTGTTGATTGCAAAACGCTGATTTGACAAGTTGAAAGTCTCCTCAATCTGTTTTTCGTTCAACGTTGGTGCAATCACTCAATTAACCAACCTGATTGTAAGGAAGCTTTGATGAGTTAAATACTTGGGTAGTATTTAACACTATATTTAGCATTGGGTCAATCAGTCATGAGTATTTTTGCTTAATTGAAGACTTGAGAACATCTTGGATTAACTCACTACTATCCAGATTTTTCAGATTCTGGAGAAGTGAATCCCCTTTTTTTTGGGGTGGGCGATCGCTTTTTATTCCCTCCTCAGATTGGCTCGATTTTGAACTAGAAAGATACATCTGTAAAACTTTCATCACTTTCTCTCGATCAATTGGCTTTGTTAAAAAACCTGATGAACCAACCATCTTTGCCCGCGCTCGATCAACAACACCGTCTTTCCCAGTAACAATAATAACAGGGGTATTTTTGAAAAATGGGACGCGACGAATTTGAGCGCAAATTTCGTACCCGTTGGCAATTGGCATCATTAAATCTAAAAAAATCAGGTCAGGTTTTTGGGATAGCAGCGTCAATAGTGCATTCTCCTGGTTCTGAATATTAATGAATCGATACCCAGCTTGGGTAAGAATTTGATTCATAATCAGAATATCGACTGGGCTGTCATCAATACAAGCAACTAAGGCAGAGGATGAAGAGGAGAGGGAGAGAGGTGTATTTCCTATCTCTGTTACTTCTTGAGTTTTCTCCTCATTGGGTTTAGGTGTTACAGGTGATGGACAAGTTAAGCTCAAATCCCCAATTTCAGTTAAGCCGATTAATCCCTGACGAATGTAAGGCAAGATGGGTTTAGTGAGAAGTAAAAGATTTCGATTCAACTTTACAGCTAAATCTCTGAATGTTTGATTACCATCTGCCAAAGCGATCAGATTTTCGTAAACTAATGCTGATGTTTGTTGTTTTAATTCCTCAACTTTTAAGATTCTAACACCTAGGTTTGGAGAAACGTCTATCAGACCTGCTTCTTGCCAAGCTTGCCAAAATTTGATCGTTTCTGACCAAGCTAGATCGGCGGGTATTCCAACCAAAGCAGAGTTCATAATATCTTGGGGAATTCGACTTTGGCTGAGTCGCAACCCTGACGGATAGCGATGTTGTTCTAATTCTTGGATAAGATCAAATAAAATCTCTGTAATGTAGCTTTCTACTACTATGGTCATCTGCTCATGGGAGATTTTTCTATCCTTTACCTTTTGCGCTAAGATATCGTAAGTCCAAGGATCAGTTAACAGGGAATCCGGAGTAGTATTTACCATCAATTGTGGACAGTGCCGCGATAACTGGCGATACCAACTCCGGATTGGATATATTCCGCTACCACCACAAATTAAACCCTCAGAAAAATATAAGCTTCGATTCTGGTTTTCAGACCCTTCAAAATCCCACCGACCTGTAAATTTTTCGCTGGTGCAAGCGAGAATTTGCTTGGCGAGTTCGTCAGTGTTAACGATTAAACAGGTTGTGATTGGAGGTTTCATCGAGCTAATACATTCCAACCATTCTTGAGAATATCCTAAAGCGGGTTCTAATTGATGGCTCATAATGACTTTTTGAATGACTTGGAACAACAAGTTGAACGGATTGGTCACGAAACTATAAGTATCGTGGTTATAATTTTGCGGCGATTTAACAGGTTTGTAATTGCCCCATTTACAAACCGTCAGTGGGACTAGGCGCGTGTATTTCAGCCTGATAAAGAGGCAGGTATAAGGAACTTAGCAAAGTATTATCAACAGCTTGATTACTGAGTCTTAACTCTGCACATTTATTCCTTGCTTTGTAGAATTTAGTAAATGACCCGTAGCCAACAAATGCCTTTACCAATACAGTAGCGGACGCGCAACTAATGTTTTGTAGAGATACACCCACGTCCTACCGCTCTTCCTACTATATTGCGTTAAGTAAATACACCTGGGATCTTGAAATGATTTGTAACTTTCGGTATTGTGAGTATAGAGACAAGCACTATCAATGGGAACTAGCTTTTAGGGACTTTTAGTTAACCCGTATTGCGTTTTGTGCTTAGGTTTAACTCATCCCTTCTAGTGTGGCTCAACATTTCTGCACGTCACCTCAGCATAATGGCTTAAGTCGTCTCTGTCAAAACGCTGATAAAGAATTAACTACGAAATAATCGTGTATATTGGGTTTCATGACCCATGCTTGCCAGCGCTAAACCCCAACTACAACTATTCAAGTTATTATCCTCTAAAAGCAAAATTTCTTCTGTGCTAACATAGACTTGAGAATTAAGTTCAAGGAGTAGTTGTTGACCAGCGGTTTGACCGATAGGAATGAGTTTTACTCCAGCATTAATAATGTTAGAAGCCCAACTATATAAGTAACCCAGTACAGCGTTAGTGAGGTCAATTTGCCAGTAAGCCGCTGCAAGACCAAAGGCGATCGCATAATTACAGGGTGTTCCCACCACGGAGGCGATCGGCTCAATCTGAGGCTGTAAATCTAAGAGGAGTCGCATTAAAGAATTACCCATTTGCCAACTCTGCGATCGCAATTCTGTTGTTTCTTTTGCCGCACTTGCCCAAGCATTCCAGCCGCTCAATGCTGCTAAATTATTATTGGTAACACTATAATAGGCTCGTACCATTACAGCCGCTTCCAACCGAATTGCACCATAACGTAATTCTTGTTTGATCCAATGCCCTAAACTATTCTGGTTATTAATCACACCCCGATCTACTAAATTTTCCAAACCTTCCGAATAGCTATAAGAACCTACTGGTAGTGCTGGACTAGCGAGTTGTAATAGATGTAGGAGAGGAGTGACAATTGGGGAATCCATCGCTATTCTGGTGTGAATCTTTAGGCATATCTAGCAATTCCCTTCGAGATGTGAAACTTTAGAGATAAACAAAGGGAACAGGAAACGGAGAACATTAGGAAAAAATAAATTATATGAAATCGATTTGAATGTAGCCCTTGTAGAGACGTTGCATTGCAAGGTCTCTACAGAATTTCAGTTTACTTACAATGTCAAGGGGTTAATAATACTTGTATCAACCTTTTCCCTTGCCCAAGCAGGTAAGTTATTTTTGAGCGACTACTTACTGAAAGTACTCCACAGTTGGTTTGACAGATTTAACAATCACCTTTGCACCTTTTTTAATCACAAATTCGCTTGCTCCCCTTTCGGTATCCAGACTACCCCAATCATAGGTATAGCCTAATCTTGTCCAAGGATAGCCAGTTGAACCATAGGACACTAACTTCAATTTATCGAACCAATCTTTATGAGTTAGCTCAACATTTTGAGGAAAGTCTAACCCACAAGTATTATCACTAATTTCTGTGTCAGGACAAGGGCGAAATAGATCGGAAGGATTAACCCACATTTCGACAAATCGGGTTTTGCCATTGTGAGGTGGTAAGCCTAAGTATTGTTCCAGTCTGAGGGTTAAACTTTCCGAATCTAGGTTTAAGGTGCGACCAAATTCTCGGAGTTCGGGAACGGCTGTTACCCAAACTTCCCGACTTAATTCTACAGGTAAACCAACCTTATCATCATACCCATTCCATGATGTCCAAGTCACCGCTAAAACTTGTTTGTTTTCCTGCTCATCTCTCCATGTTAAGCTGGTATTTTGTGAGTCAATAGTCCAGAGATCTTTATAGACCTCTAACTCTTGTATGTATTGGGCATCTTCAATCGCCTTTAAGAAAGAGCGTTTAAGTAACAGCTCACACATACTTAGAGGATCAGGTTGAGTGATCTGCGCTAGACTAGTTGGGGCTAATAATCCCACTTGAACAGGAATAGCGAGGCTGGACTGAGTAGGAAGCACAATCAAATAAAAAAGTGCTGTTAATCCGAGTAACCAACCTACAAATCGAGTGCAAATTCCAATTAATTGCTTCATGATTTAAATCCCTTTAATCACTAATTAATGATGGTGTCCGTAAGCGCCAATTTCTGGTTGAAAGGGAACAACTTCTGCTTTTACCTCTACCCCTAAGTTCTCCAACATAGTTTGTAAAACTGGATCGGGAGACAAGCGTAAATAGTTCGGAGCAACCTCTAAAGGTACATGACGATTGCCTAAATGATAAGACGCTCGTAGTAAATTAATAGGTTGTTGGGACGTAACCGTGAGTACGGGTTCGGGTTTAGCAACAATCCGAACAACAATATCGCCTGTCTCAGATTGCAGTAAGTCTCCGTCATTTAATACAGTACCTCTCGGTAAGCGCAGATACAAGCCTTGACCCTCAGCAGTTTCAAAGCGATGGCGTGTTCGAGTGCGTTCCTCTGCCGTGAGTGAGAGGGTAAAGCTGACTGGGATATTGAGATTAGCTGTCAGGCGTTTTGTAAACGTCAGCATTAGGAAATCTAGAAGGAAGAGTGAGGGGGGGAGGAGGTGAAGATGTATCCCAGTCACGCCTATACAGCAAAATTTAAGAGTCAGAACTTAAAAGTCGGAATTCACGACGAAAACAGGCTGTATCTGTTACTTTCTTTCCTCAGTTTTATACCTCATCCACTTGCAATCTAGTGTAAATTATTAATTTATTCCAATCTTATTAAACTCCCCTCTCCCCCTCTCCCCCT
>DNGI01000052.1:0-3006 GCA_003486645.1 Cyanobacteria bacterium UBA11370
CCACTTCCCACTCCCCACTCCCCCTCCAAGACGCGATCGCATTTCCATAAGTTGCCTCTATCAGTCTGTGATTAACTATAAGGACTTACCTGGCTGGAAAATGCGAGAATTGCTACAGCAAATGTGAAAATAGTCTCCAAACGTTTGAGGGAAGGACTGTTGATGAGTGCTTTAACCACCAGTGCGATCGCTATGGGCTGCTTTGTTGTAGCATTTGTCCTAGCTAGTTTAGTAGAATACTGGCTCCATCGCTTAATGCACGTAAATCCCCGAATTGGCGAACGTCACCGCGATCATCACCGCCGAAATGAAGGACAGGGAGTGCTGTGGGAGTTCCGGGATTATGTGCGGGGATCTCTGATTGTCATGTGTTTAATGTTTTTCTACTCTTTGTCTGCGGGAATAGGTTGGTTTTTGGGTGGATTGGTTTATGCGGCTTTTTCGGCTTATGCTCATCAGTTACAGCACGAAAATCCGACGAAGTGTTTTTGGATGAAGATGCCTGTACATTATGTCCATCATAAATATGGGATGTGGCATCA
Source organism: Cyanobacteria bacterium UBA11370 (assembly GCA_003486645.1). Lineage (GTDB taxonomy): Bacteria > Cyanobacteriota > Cyanobacteriia > Cyanobacteriales > Coleofasciculaceae > UBA11370. The sequence continues at coordinate 543 of DNGI01000052.1, forward strand.
CAATTTTGGTCTAGCTGTTGATTGGTGGGATCATGTTTTTGGCACTTACAAACCTGTGGAATGGCTAACTGAAGAGGAACGAACTCAACCGGAACGGGGTTATTTACAACTGCGGTGGTGGTGAATTTTCCAAGATCTCCGACTTCTTCAAGAAGTCGGGGATCTGAATAGGATTGCTATGAGTGGAGGCGAATAACAAATGAGCGATCGCGTTCTCTACGATCAGGATTTTTATTTGTGGTTGCAAACTACAGCCAATTTACTCAAAGATAAACGGTTTGATGAATTAGATTTAGCTCATTTGGTTGAAGAAATTGAGAGTATGGGACGGAGTGAAAAACGAGAACTCAAGAGTCGGTTAAAGCTCATTCTCTCTCATTTGTTAAAGTGGCAGTATCAGCCCCAAGTCCGTCCTTATTATGGGAATAGTTGGATTAGCACTATCGTCACGCAGCGCAGCGATTTATTATTGTTACTTGCCGATAGTCCAAGTTTAAAGGGTTCGCTAGAACAAAGTTGGCAAGACTGTTATGAAATCGCTAGAAGAGATGCAGCGAATGAAACGGGATTATCAGTGGAAGTGTTTCCTGTTGATTGCCCTTTTGATTTAGCTGAAGTATTGAATCCTGACTATTTACCAAAATAGGCGATCGCATTCCACTTTAAAGGAGTATGGCTAATTGCTAATTGCTAATTGATACCAAAGCTATTAACTATTAGCCATTATCCCGATAACAAAAACCTTCAATTTCCAAACACAGGAACTGTTCGATCTGTAGGCGGTGGCGGTAAAGTTTGAGGACTGGTTGCTGGAACTTCTATCGTTGGAACTTGTACTGATGGAACTGTTGGTTCCTCCGTTGGTTTAACAAAAATCAACTCCCTCACAGGTTCCGTTGGTAAAGGTTCACGGGTTGCTGCTGGGGGTAGGGGTTGAGGAGTTGTGGTTACGGCTGGAGTAAGAGGAGCTGTAGAATCAGTTGTAAGATAGATGTGACCTAATGCTCTGCCTTGATAAGTTCTGCGGGTCAATCGCCAATTCGGATCGAGAAAAATCTTTTGAAAAGCACCATTACTCATCCCTCTGGTTCTACCAATTTCAATGTCCGGACTATTGCGATTGACTCGGTTTGTACCCACCAAAACTAATTCACCATTCCGCTGTTCTACTCTGAGTAAATAGTCTAAACCCAAGTCTTCACCACTCATGCGGAGTGAATAGCCATTACTATCAGTACTGCGCCCACAAATACCCGTGAAATCAAAATTTAATAGTAGCGGATCGACAATTACCGGATTATTCCCATTCTCTTGCCAACACGCCCGCTGATTAGAAAGCTGCTCAATAATTAGCAGTTGATATCTATTTTCCCCAAAGGGAGCAGCCACAGCAATAAAATTATCCCCATTAACTTCCGTGCTGTCAAACGTCCCCGCCAGAGTTGAATTAAACACCCCAACGGTGAGACAAGAAGCTGCGGTTAGTAAAGCAACCAAGAGCGATCGCACACTTTTCATGATTAAACGAATTCTGCTAAGTCTTACATCTCACAATAGACGCGCAGCGCTCCAATTAGCTCCCATCAATTATTACAAACCGTAACAAAAAACTTCAATAGTAGGGTGGGAGGTGTGGGGTGTAGGGTATGAAGATATTCACTCAGCGATAATACAATAGCTACAGGCTTACCTCACTGCTAAAAGCGCCAGTTTTAGGACACAACTATGACACAAGCCAACGTATCTCAAGCCATTGCAGTTAATATCCCACCGACACTAACACTGACAGTTACTCATGAACAATTAGTGCAGTTAGCGATCGCTAATCGAGATTTACAATTAGAACGAACAGCTACAGGAGAATTAATTGTTATGCCACCCACTGGAGGCGATACAGGTAAGAGAAACGCCGATCTCGACGGGCAACTTTGGTTATGGAACCGTCAGACTAAACTAGGTGTAGTGTTTGACTCTTCGACGGGTTTTCATCTCCCTAATGGTGCAGATCGTTCTCCTGATGCGTCTTGGATACGTCAAGAAAGGTGGGATGCACTCACCCCAGAACAGCGAAAAAGCTTTGTTCCGCTGTGTCCTGACTTTGTAATAGAATTGCGTTCTGAAAGCGACAATATGGCTCCCCTACGAACCAAAATGAGGGAATATATAGAAAATGGAACTTGTTTAGGTTGGTTAATTGATCGGAAAAACAAAAAGGTAGAAATTTATCGGAAAAATCAGGATGTGGAAGTCCTCGATCATCCGAGAACTTTGTCAGGTGAAGATATTTTACCGGGGTTTATTGTAGATTTAACTGAGGTGTGGAGTTAACTTAAATTGTCCCTCAAGTCATCCTAGTGATTTGGCAACAGATTTGGCAACAGATTTGGCAACGGATTTGGTAACGGATGTAGCGGATGGGTCGTTGGTTGTATCAAGGATTATAGGATTTACCAATAACTTATCC
>DNGI01000052.1:3310-5622 GCA_003486645.1 Cyanobacteria bacterium UBA11370
CCCATCCGTTGCCACATCCGTTGCCACATCCATCGTTTCACGTTGGCTTCAGCGCAAACGTAAGAACTGTCTCATCTACCCCTTTAAGTTGCAAAGGGCGGTACTTCGTCAGCGAATCATCATCCAACCAATCAGCAACCGAAGCTGATACTAGTATAGAATTCGGTTCTGCCGCTTCTTGCAACCGCGCCGCAATATTAACCGAAGGTCCGATCGCCGTATAATCTGATCGTTCGCTCCCACCAAACATTCCCACAACCGCTGTGCCTTGGTGAATCCCACAACGAAATCTTACCGGAGGAGGGCCACCATTTCCCACAATACCCTTCGCTTGCCATTGCTCATTGAGTTGCTCCAATGACTTTAGCATTTGCCGTGCCGCCCCAATCGCCCGTTTGACTTGTTCCTGGGGTGTCAGTTCCTCCGGTGCGCCAAAAATGGCTAAAATGCCATCTCCCATAAACTTATCTACGGTACCCCCATTATCAAACACCGCACGAGTCATCGCAGCTAAGTACTCATTGAGTAACTCAGCAATACGGCGCGATCGCAAGGTATTGGATAACTCAGTAAAGCCGACAATATCGCTAAATAGGCTGGTAATCAACCGGGGTTCTGGATGCAAATCTAACGCCAATTCTCCCCTTGCTGCCTTTTGTACCATCGCTGGGGGCAAAAAGCGTTTCAGTACGGATTCCGTGAGATACGTATTTAACTCTAAAACTCGTTGTTCATTTTCTTTTAACGCTAGTAAATTTCGTACCTCGGCTAACAATTCCCGGTCATTAAACGGCTTAGAAAGATAGGCATCTGCCCCCTTTTCTGTCCCTTCAATTCGACTCGCTTCATCGGCTTTTGCTGTGAGTAAAATAATCGGCGTTCCTTTCAAAGCTTCAGACTGGCGAATTAAACGAATCAGATCCAAACCCGATACTTCAGGCATCATTAAATCCGTCACAATTAAGTGAGGATGTTTCTGTTGAGTGAGTTTCCAACCCTCTGCCCCATTCCGTGCTGTCCAAACATGATATCCTTCCTGTCGTAAAATACCCGATACATAGCCCCGTAAATCTGAATTATCATCAACCACTAAAATCCCCGCTGAACTTGATTTGGAGGATAATTCTGCACTCTCTGCATCTCCGTGTCCCTGTATTTCTTGATCCTCTTCCTCCTCATCGTCCCAAAACGCTTCAAGTTCCAAATCTGCTAATTCTACAGCCGCCCGACTTGCTTGAATTTCAGTAGGAACTTGTAACACCTGATCCGTTGGTAAGTGAGCAGTACCTGTTTGCAACCAAACGGTAAATGTTGTCCCTTCTCCCGGTAAGGATTCCACCGCAATTTGTCCGCCGTGAAGTTCGACGAGTTCTTTGGCTAAAGCCAGCCCCAAACCGCTCCCTTCATAACTACGATTCACTGACCCTTCTGCCTGTCGAAATCGCTCAAATAAATGGGGAATTTGTTCTTTACGAATGCCAATTCCTGTATCCATCACTCGCATCCGCACATGATCGCCTGCGGGTTCTACTGTAACGGTAATATCTCCCCCAGGATTGGTAAATTTCATTGCATTGGACAAGAGATTATAAAGTACCTTGTCAAATTTTTCCAAATCTAAATAGATCGGCTCACAACGAACCAGTTGAGCCGAAATTTCGATATTTTTTTTCTGGCAATAGGGTCTAAAGGTTTCGACAATTTGAGTTACAAATTCGACTAAATCGCAAGGACGAAAACTGGCTTGCATTCGACCTGCATCGAGTCGTTGTAAATCCAACAATTGATTGACTAATCGCAATAAGCGCCGAGAATTCCGCAACGCGATCGCACTCTGTTCATACACCAATCCTTCCTGTTGACTGACGGCTGATTCTAATGGCCCAATCATTAAGGTTAAGGGTGTCCGAAATTCGTGGGAAATATTTTGGAAAAATTCGGTTTTTTGTCGATCTAACTCCATCAACCGCTCGGCTTGTTGTCTGGTTTTTTGATAAAGTCGGGCTTGTTGAACCGCAATTGCCGCTTGAGAGGCTACCGCTTGAGCTAAGTCTATTTCTGAGGACAACCAATGGCGAGGTTTATCGATTTGCCGTAGGGTAATACTGCCAATAATTTTGCCATCAACGAGTAAGGGCACAACTAATAGGGCACGGGCGTTGCGGCGTAGGGGTAAGTCAAAGCCGCTCATTTCTGGATGGGCTTTTAAGTCGTTGAGGACGACGGGTTGTTGGGTATTCAGTAACTGCCGTAGTACAGGATTGCCCGCTATGGGGACTTTCGATTGGGGGAGTTGGGGTGTGGGGTGTGGG
>DNGI01000190.1:0-16247 GCA_003486645.1 Cyanobacteria bacterium UBA11370
TCGTCCGCCTGCGCGGACTCAATTGAGCCTGCGGAGGCAGGCTTTGTTTGTGTAGCCGCGATTTCCTTTTCAACAGGTATTTTGGCAAAATTGGGATGCTCCCTGAGCATCACTCCTCGCTACGACCCAGATACAAACATCTCACGGCATAGAGCAACTGATCCTGAGAAGTGTGAGGTTTTGGGTTTCATTCTCCACTAATTCTAAAAAACCCAGATCACATCTGCGGAATGTGGGCTGCAATGCTCATTGAAGCTAGGTTAAAGCTTACTGAAATAGAGGCGCAAGTTCCGAGAGTTGCTGGTTCTACTCAACCCACCCATGCATCTAAATCCAACGTGAAGTGATGGGGGTTTTGCAGCACAAAGGAGCGACCTTGTTTGAGTAAATCACCTTGACAAACAACCGGAATCCTAGCTTGATAGGCTTTGACGGCAAGTTCGTAGACAGGTTCGGCGAGTTCGAGTTGAATTCGGCGCAGCTTATCTAAAATAACGCCCATGAGAGTCAATTTCCCGGCTGTGGCTCCTTCTTGCAGGTTAATAACAATGCCTTGAATGGTGATGTTTGGAGCGCAGGTAACGAGTTCGCTGAGGATTTCTAGTTGAGAAGTCTGTTGGACAACTTCCAAGGTTTGCAAAACTTCTGCCATCCGACGGGGAAAGTCCAAAAATTCTGATTTTAAGGGTAAGAGAATTTCTGTCTCTTCTCCTGTTTCACTCTTACGAATCCAGATAGAAGCTTTGTCTTCAATCTGTCGCACCTTTTGCCAATGATGCTGCTGGAGATAGGTACGCACTCTCTCTGGCTCTAGGCACTTCAAAATTTCAGGGTCTCGCACGGTGACTATCATAGGGTTTCGCCTGCCTCGATTCGCTGCATTAGGGTATGAAGTGCCTCTACATTAAAGATATTTTGCTGGGGTACGGAAATAGTAATGGTGGTTTGGTTCTGGGTAGCGGGTTGACCTCGTAGAGAAATCCAGTAGCCACAATATTTTAGGCAAAGTTCTTGTGGAGACTGAGTTAGCCAGTTGCTTGGCTCGTCGGGTACGACCACAACGACTAAGAGACGAGGAGCCTGAACGTTCTCTACTCTCAAATCATTGTAGTTTTTTAAGGGGAGAGGATATCTGATTATGCCATTGCTTGCCAAATCTAGAGCGGTGCATTTCACCTGAAGTTCTAGGCGGGGATATCGAATGATGCCTTCCCCACTGCCACCCGCAAGAATGATATCAATGCCATCAAAATCCATTGGTTTGGCTGCAATTTGGAAGGCATAGCTAGCAGTTGAAGCAACTGCATAGATGTACGCATAACTAAACTGCTCTTTTTGCTGGTTAATGTCCACTAACCTACAGCCTCCACAGGTTTCTCAGCATCCCGGATTTAAATCTTACCTGATCGGAGGGTGCGTAGGAGCAGGTTACGAAGTATGCGATCGCTCTTTGGTCGTGCCAACGTATCGGAAACTCTATTCCGCAATGCTCTGTTAAAGTTGGGTTATAGCCTACCGAACTAGATGCTTCAAGGAAGCGATCGCTCTTTTGTCGTGCCAATGGTATGCGAAGCCTTCCCAATTCTCTACTATGTGCGATCGCTCCTTCCTTGCTTCACTACTTTACTTTACGCCATGCAGCCATCATACGTGACCTGCCAGGTACGGTTTCAATTAAGCCCTTCCTTTTCAACCTATAAAAGATAGTCTTCATAGTTGCGCCTGAGCCGATTCCAGTGATTTGCCGTCCAATTTCATTAGTTATTTGTTCATGGTTTGCCAAATACTCCATCACTACTTGCTCATACTGTGGATATAAATCATATATCTTAGACAAACTCTCTTCTTGGTCGTTTGTGTCTTTAACTTTACGCCATGCTGCTTGGCTTTTCGCTCTTCCAGGTACAGGCTCAATAAGCCCCCTATCTCTCAGCTTACAAAATGCTACCTTAATTGTTCCTTCCGAACGAATTCCAGTCTGCTGTCGTGCAATTTTATTAGTAATCCTGTCATGAGTATCTAAATACTCTATTATTGTTGCTTCTATGGAAGCGAGAGGTTCATGCTTAATATGTATAACTACTGAAGTCTCAGTTTCATGAATTTCAGGTGGCTTTAACCTTAACTTAGCCATTGCTTGGAAGGCGGTATTAAGTCCTTCTCCTACATCTTTATTAGGAGGGTTTGGAAATTTGTTAATTATACGAACAATAGCCCCGTTTCGCGCATATTGTTCTTTCAAAATGTTCCGCACAGTCACATGACCAGGTAATCTACCTGGGCTTTCAATCTCAAGCCTGTCATCAAAAATACGAATATGGACATCGGACAGTATACTGTAGTCTCTGTGTAGTACAGCATTTGTTATAATCTCGTGAATAGCTTCTTCTGGATAATTAATTGATTCGAGACCTGATGCACCCACTTTAGGTATTTCTTCGACTATCTGTATCGTTTTAGCTACTGTTTGTTCAATTTGCTCGTACAGACAGCCTTCAATTGTTATCGGATTAAAGGCAAGAGTATCCCTAGTTCCTTCGCTATCTTTTGTTTTATATCGATAGATTTTAACCCCACACCGCTTTGGAAGAATAGCTTGAGGTTCATCAGCAAACAGTAACACACCCGCAACTGTGGGTTTATTTCGTTGAAGCAGTTGTTGCTTTTTGAGCCACGTTTCTGCTTCCGCAGTGGGAATTGTAGCACTGATAAATTTTGTCATCGCTATTGAATTGGTAAGTAACTCTAGATCTACATCAATAGTCTTTCGCTCGAATGATTCAATACCTTTGTCAAGTTTTAATCTCTCTAAAGCTTGCTCGTTTTTAACAGGTAAAGTCTGTGCGCCACGTCTTATATAAGGAGTTCCATCAGAAGCTGTTACAATCTCTCGTGACTTGTGAATAATCACTTGTAGAACTAGTCCCAAAGCTACATGAGAAGTGAGAAATATGTAGGAATAGTAGTCTCCAAGGGGGAAAAGCTGTTCAAATAATTGAAGATGACCATTTGCCGCCTCTTGATCGGGGAATCCTCTCCAAGATCTTGTTTTGATATCTACCATATTAACTTCATCAATACCAATGTAGATTTCTCCACCATCAGCATTAGCGAAGCCAGAAATGAATTTGCTTAATTTCGCAGGTTGTATATCTATCGATTTTAGCTCAAGAAAGTGACTTTCTGGAGACTGAAGGATATGATTTAGCTGATCAGTAGTTATATTAGCTAATTCGATTGACATATTAAAAGTTAAAATAGAACGTGCCGCTAGCCTTTATATATTAAGTTTATCAGATAGTAAAAGAGCCAGATATACTCTGCACTTGCTGCCCTCAAAATGAATCGTCCTCAGTTAATTCGCGTGCGTCAGATGCGGGTTAAAGTGGGCAAACATCCGCCAAAATTTGAGTAAGCCTTGAGTGTTATGTCGAGAAGGAATTGTGATCGCACCATCCTCCTCGAAGTTCACTCCCTCAAAGTTGAAGCAGCACGAAAAGCGATCGCTCTTTGGTTGTGTCAATGACATCGGAAAGTAAGTTCCGCAAAGGCAATATATCTAATTGCCAGTGATTTCTACCAGCCTTTCGCCTGATCGCAAAAGTTCGAGAGCATCTGGCAAAGTGGCAGTGAGGATTTCTTTGAGCCGTGCATTAGACGTATTGCCACAAGTCAGCCAAATCACCTGGGGAGGTGAACCATATCGTTCAACTAAATCGGCAAAATCTCTATCTTTGGTCATCACAACTACCCCCTGAGTCTTCGCCGCCTCAAAAATCTCACGATCTTCTGCATCTCTCAACCCAAGATCGCGTACAGCTATGGTTGTGATACCGAAGGTAGCAGTCATCCAAGCAGCAATAGCAGGCGGTAGTTGAGCATTGAGCCAGATAGTCATGCTGTAAGCACTGGATGATCGAGTTTGCGTGCTGCGTAGAGTAAAGCCGCCTTAAGATCGTCCATCTCAAGGTCTGGCATTTCTTCTAAGATTTGCTCGAAACTTAAACTAGCAGCTAGTAAATCTAATACATCCGACACCCTGATTCTCATCCCACGAATGCAAGGACGACCACCACACTGCTTGGGATTGACTGTAATTCTGTCAAGTAGACTAGACACTTGTACCTACGCTAACAAGACTACATCAAACTTTTACTCCTATAGTCTATACCTCTGTTTACGCAAATACGAGGAATGGCGATCGCTCTTTTGTCGTGCCAATGGCATCTGAAACCAAGTTCCGCAATGCTCTGTTGAAACTGGGTTATAGCTTGCCGAAGTAGCACTATGCACTAACGATTTGGGCTTTTAACCTTTACTTTGGCTTTGATTCTGCCGACAACCTTTTGTTCAACCAAAAAATGATGAATTGACAGTACGGTTCATATTGAGACTTCTCATTTATATTACTATATCTGGCAATTTCTTTGCTTAAAATGGCTACTGTCCAGGACTTAGATGGATATTTTTTCTGCAAGCCGAGAATAACAGCATCCAGAACTGCTTTACGATTTTTAGTCAAAGTTTCTAGATTGAGGTTCAAAACTTCGTTTAATTCGCGATTAATAGTTACATCATCAGAGTAGATTTGACCATTGCCGCGATATTTGATTAAATTCTCACATTTTCTACTAGCGTCAGTAGGATTAATCGTAATTTCGATTTCACCCTTTCTTGTATCACAATGTTGTAAATGTTGAGGTTGACCTTGATTGCCTTGGCAAGCACCAAGCAGATTTTGGTAATCTAATTGTAAATTCTGATAACTACTTTGGGGTCGCCAATGCTCAATTTTCATCTTGTTTTTGGCAATGCGTTCCATACAATAGCAACAAATGTATCCCTGCTCAGTCAGCAATGATTGTCGCAGATCATCTTTTTCAGAATAGTTGTCGTAATCGGCATGAGACTTTAAGCGATGTTCCAGTAATGATTGAGGTTCCTTACCTTTGACAATATGCTTCACTTTACTCGGTTAAAAAATTGATTAGTGTTTTAGCTCTAACGATTTCGGAATCGTATTCACCCAGTAAATCTGCTAGTTCTTGCAGTTTAATTTTTGCTTTTTCTAATTTTTCTTCATTTATCAAATCAAAACAAGCATCGATTTTATCTTGAACTTCCTTTGGTCGTGCATTCACATCCATTAATTCATATAAAATTGAATTGCTATCTTTGCCGTAAGTATAAGGCGTTACCTCTACTAGCTTATAATCTTCTAAAATAAATACATTTTCTTTTTTAACCTTGCTCAGAACTTGAGGAGAGTGAGTAGTAACTATAAACTGACAATTAGGAAAAGTTCGCGTCAAGCTAGGAATCACCATTCTTTGCCACTGAGGATGTAAATGTAGATCTATTTCATCAATCAAAACTATGCCTTTACCATGCAAAGCCTCAACTCCCAAACCTGGGTTAGCAATTGACAAACGCCTCGCCAAATCAGTAACCAACATTAAAAGCATCTTTTCTCCCTCAGAGAGTTGCTCTAACTTAAAGTCCTGATTATTCTTGGTAATTGTTAAAAAAGAGGGAATCGGACTATGAGTAAAATTCAGGTTTCTTTGGGATGTTGTCCTAACTACCCGCAGATTATAAAAATGGCTGCTTGGAAATCCCTCTAGAAATCTTCCTAATGCTTTTCTTATAACCTCTAGATTTGGATTTCTATACTTATTATCTTCTCTTAACCGAATTTCATTTTCGTAATCTTCCTCTTGTCTGAACCAAGTAAAAAATCTTTGAAAATTATTAACTTCTGGATTGAACGCTCCACTGTAAGCACTCAATTGATTAATTTTGAATTGGTCAATTTTACTATCTAAATTCTCCAAATCAATTAATTTAGTATCTAATATTATTCTACGAGTCCTATAATATATCATTAAAGGCAAATTAAAGTTTGGATTTGACTCTAATTCTTGACGTAGATACTCAATATAACGATTTAATTGCTTGTAGTCTCCTTCAATGCCTTTCTCAATTAAACTTATTGTGGAATTCCAAGATATGCTGTCATGAAATTGGGTTGAAATTTCAATGGATACATTAACTTGTTTAGCTTTATCGTTAATATCATCTACTGTCAAAAAATTCTTTATTTTTTGATTAATATTGATATTATCAGTTTCAGAATATTCAAATGGTTCAATTTTAATTATTTGTGTTTCGAGTTGAATCAAAAGGCTAGCAATACAATCCAAAACAGATGATTTACCAGCTCCATTAACCCCAACTAATACAACTATATTATCGCTGGTAAAATTAAAATCAATTTTTTTAAAACATCTAAAGTTTTGAATATGTAATTTATTAATATGCATAAATCATTAATTGATGACTGATAGAAAAAGAAGAAGATTCTCTATACAATAATATGGTTGATACTTGTTTTTAAGCTATTACATTATCATAACTGCTGACTGCTGCTCTTAGTCACAACCACAACTACCAACAAACTCTTACTTGTAGCGCCTTACTCTACCATCGGCAAGGATTTCAACAACTGTACCCACTTGCCCACGCCACAGATTGAATTCAGGCAAATTTACTGTAGGAGCAACGACATCTAACAACTTGACTGCATCTGTCATAATAATCCCCTACTCAACAGAGACACAATATACTGATTGAGACTCACATTTTCCCTGTCAGCATCCTGGGCTAAACGACGATGCAAAGATTTTGGCATCCGCAGGAGTAACTTACCACTGTAGGTATCCTCGGTGCTAGGTAAAGGAATCTCATCTCCAGCTTCATAAGCTGTCTCAATCCACAACTCCCGCGCCTCCTGAATGTTTGCGATCGCTTCATCCAACGTTTCACCTTGAGTCAGACATCCAGGCAAATCTTTAATCTGAGCCACATATCCTCCCTCTGGATCGGGATAAAGTGTTACTGGATACTGAAGATTCAAGTAATAGTCCAGTGGTTGCTTCTCAATCTGCTTGTTCTTCTGATTCAGTGTCATCATCGCTCCATTCTTCCAAGTTCAATAGTTCAACAATTTGCTGGACATAAATTCCCTTAACTTTCTGTCCACCTTTTTTGGGTATCGTGATTTTTCTACCTTGCGAATCTCTAAAACTATGGTGGCTACCTTTAGACCTTTTCTCTTCAAAACCAACTCAAGCCAAAAGTCTCTCGACTGATACCTGAATATCTGGAAATGCTAACGGCACAATTGCTCCTTCTCGAATAACCTGTTGTGTAGCGTACTGACCATTCTGAGGTTCTCGCAAGACAATCATTCGCCTAGCAGATAAATCCAATATCCAATACTCTTGAATTTCAGGAGATGCGTAGATAGAGGTTTTCAGGTCTAAGTCTTTTTTCAGGCTGGTCTTAGCCACCTCTACAACCCAAAAGATATCATCACGTCCAGGATGGCGATCGTTGTATGCAGACTCTGGCAGTCGAACAATGGCGATATCCGGTTCGGGTTCGGAGTCAGGTAGAGTAATCGGTCCATTGAAACGAACATCAGCTTTTCCCGCCAGCAACTCCTCCAGGTATCTCGCGCCTCGCTTTGCCGTATTGTAATGAATCGGCGTTTCTGGACTCATTTCAACAATCTCACCCGCTAGTAACTCTACACGGCGATCGCGCAAAATCCCCGCTTCGATCATGCGGTGATAGTCATCCACAGACCATTTGGCTAGCGTCTTCATCGCTCCAATCGCTCATTCTTCTTGCTCCGATTGACTCAATTCTATCTTTTCAGCTAAACGACGATGTAAAGATTTAGGCATCCGCAAGAGTAGCTTACCGCTGTAGGTATCATCAGTACTGGGTAAAGGAATCTCATCTCCAGCTTCATAAGCTGTCTCAATCCACAACTCCCGCGCCTCCTGAATGTTTGCGATCGCTTCATCCAACGTTTCACCTTGAGTCAGACATCCAGGCAAATCTTTAATCTGAGCCACATATCCCCCCTCGGAATCAGGGTAAAGTGTTACTGGATACTGAAGATTCAAATAATAGTCCAATGGCTCTGCTTCTCAATCTGCTTGTTCTTCTGATTCAGTGTCGTCATCGCTCCATTCTTCCAAGTTCAATAGTTCAACAATTTGCTGGACATAAATTCCCTGGAAAACTCAGTCTAATCATCTAAACGATAGATGTAATAGAAAGGAGTGTCTTTAAACAAACTATATTTTTTGTCGAATTCCTTAAACGCTTCCGAGAAAGATTTCGTTGAACGCTTAGTAAAGTTACCGAGCGATTCGTACTTTTTATAGAACAAGTAACTACCGGGTTTACATTCAGGAACGAATTTAAATTGTTTTTTAGTAATGTATCGATCCGTATATTCATAAATTCTGATATTGCGATATCTTGCAATTGGATCGCAGATTATAGATTTCTCTGGTACTTGATTGAGCATATGAGCTATATCCGATGTGTTAGCAAGTCTAGGCATACCTGACCTAGCACTTACATAATTATAGTGGTACTTAATATTTATTAACATTGAGAGGATAATGCCCAATAAAATTAAACCGATGAAGACTTTATCTAATTTTTTAGCAAAATTTAGATAAGCTAAACTACAACTAGTCAAAACGATTGGAGCGAGATAAATTAAAACTTTATAAAAAACAGGATTGTAAGTTATATCTAGATTGGTTGAAGAATAAGCATATAAAAATACTATCCACGTTGCGAGGAATAATCCTAAAATAGTCTTATTTCCTTTAAATTTAATCAGCCCTAGAACTAATACAATAAATAAAAAAGCGATAGAAACAGCGATAATTAGGGACGAATAACTTATAAAATAAACATCTTTTCCTAAATCTAAATACCCCCTTGATGCTTGATCAAGCCGTTGTAAAAACGTTACAGCATGACCTTTTTTGGAACTCGCATCAATGACCAAAGAAATAATCGTTCTAGTATTTATCCAAGATCGCCCCACTTCACCTATCCAATAGGGTGTAAGAACTAAGAGTGCTGAAACTATTGCGACACCAGATAAGAACCATCTTTTTATTCGTTTAGGATTTCTACAAATATAGAATACGAGAGTGCAAATAAAAATTACTGGCATCACAAACAATGCTGAGAAGTGTAAGCTTACTAGAATAGCTAAACATATCCCATAAGCTATCCAGGATAAAATTTCCACACGAGGAGATAGCTTCCCTTCTAACTGATAAGTGTAAAGTAAGATAAAACAAAGCATAAAAAATGGGATAGATACTGGATTCCCAGCCAAACTATCTCCTGTACTAAAGACAATATTCCTAAATAAAAAACTATACCAAATTCCTGCCAACGCTGCTATGATATATCGTTTTTGTGAGTTGATATTTTCGATTAATTTATAGACAACAATACTCAATAGAGGAATGGATAGAAACGTAAAAAAAGCATTGGGTATAGCTTGAGAAGATAAGTCATGTGTAAAGACAGTAAAAGGAAAGACTAAATAATAGTAGAGTGGCGGTAAATAGATTTCTCCACTCAGTCCCGACCACGCTGCGGGTCCTGGTCCCAGGGTAGGGGGTGAACCTTCCCATGTTCCCATTACTCTATAGGCATCATTGATCTGATCGCCACTAAAGTTAGTAAAATATAAGACAACAAATACTCGAATTAACAAGCCAAAAACTAGGGATACTGCTATAAATATCGTTCCAAGACTTTTTAGGTTTTTATACATTATTTATAATAATTCCTTCAATAAACATAGTAGAAAGGCGAAATTTGATATAGATTGAGGGGATGAAATTTAAGGTTATATCAGGTAGATGTTTGAATTTCGCTACCGTCTACCTAACCTACGATTATTCTTAACTGAGGGGTATGAAACACTAACCAGTATCTCTCCTGGCTTTTATTAACTTCAGACATTAAAATTACCCTAGAGTACCACAACCCAATTGTCAAAAAAACTTCAAAAAATATTACAAAAGCCCTCAAACTGAGATCTGCCTTGAAAGTCAGGTCGGGGGTATGGGGTGCAGGGGAAAGAAAATCCTGACTTTTGATCCCTAACACTTTCACCGCCTCTGCAATACCACAACTGATCGCGCCTCTACAGGTATGGGTTTATCGCCTTTATAACAAATCTCTACTTCCACAAAACGAGGCTGATTCGTATCAATGACAACCCGCCACTCTCGATGTTGTAATCCAGACGGAATTAAAAACTCAACCGGATCATGATGAGCATTAAAAAACAGGAGAAAACTATCATCCATAATCCGTTCTCCCCGTTCTCCTCGCGTGGCAATTTCTTCACCATTCAAAAAGATACCAATAGCCTTAGTAAATCCATCATGCCATTGTGCTTCAGTCATCTCACCGCCATCAGGGTTAAACCAAGCGATATCATGCACGCCAGAACCATGAATTGCTCGACCTTGAAACCACTTACGCTGTTGAAAAATGGGATGCTGACGACGGAAATAAATCAATTGACGGGTAAAGTTTAATAGGGCAGCATTTCCCTCGGCTAAATCCCAATCAAACCAAGAAATTTCATTATCTTGACAATAGGGATTATTATTACCCTGTTGCGATCGCCCCAGTTCATCCCCACCCAAAATCATCGGCACACCTTGGGATAGCATCAAAGTTACTAAAAAATTCCGTCGCTGACGATTCCGTAATTCCAATATCTCTGGATCATCAGTTGGCCCTTCTACCCCACAATTCCAGGAACGGTTATAACTTTCCCCATCTCGGTTATCTTCTCCATTCTCTTCATTATGTTTTTCGTTATAACTCACTAAATCATTGAGGGGAAAACCATCATGAGCGGTGATAAAATTAATACTGGCATGGGGTCGTCGTCCGTTGAGTTCATAGAGGTCTGAACTGCCTGTAAATCGATAGGCAAATTCGGCTAAAGTACTATCTGCGCCCCGCCATAAATCCCGAATTGTATCTCGATATTTCCCATTCCATTCTGACCACAATAGGGGGAATTTTCCGACTTGATAGCCTCCTTGTCCTACATCCCAAGGTTCAGCAATCAGTTTCACATCCGATATCACTGGGTCTTGATGAATAATATCAAAAAACGCCGCTAAACTATCCACTTCATACAATTCTCTTGCCAGTGCGGATGCCAAATCGAAGCGAAACCCATCAACGTGCATCTCTAACACCCAATACCGCAAACTATCCATAATTAACTTTAAAACTTGGGGATGGCGCACATTAAGAGAATTGCCACAACCCGTAAAGTCCATGTAATAGCGAGGGTTATCTTCAACTAATCGGTAATAAGCACAATTATCAATACCGCGTAACGAAATCGTGGGGCCAAGGTGATTCCCCTCTCCCGTATGGTTGTACACTACATCTAGAACCACCTCAATCCCAGCAGCATGAAGCGCCTTAACCATCTGCTTGAATTCAGTCACTTGTTGCCCTTGAGTGCCACTGGCGCTATAGCTGGCATGAGGCGCTAAATAGGCAAGGGAATCATAACCCCAGTAATTTGTCAAGCCTGTTTTTACTAAATGACCGGGACAGGTGAGGAAGTGATGGACAGGCAGTAATTCTACAGCAGTGATACCCAGAGATTGAAGATAAGCGATCGCCGCCGGATGCGCTAGTCCCGCATAAGTACCACGCAAGGATTCGGGGATATCGGGATGAAGTTTGGTAAAGCCCTTGACATGAGTTTCGTAGATAATAGTTTCGTGGGCGGGAGTGCGTAACAGTTGGTCATCACCCCAGTCAAAGGACTCATCGATCACAACCGCTTTCGGAATCAGAAGGGCATCATCCAAATCTGAGAAACTCAAGTCTAGGTCTGGATCATCGCTAGAATAACCATAAATTTCTGCACCGTACTGAATATCGCCATCCAGCGCTTTAGCATAAGGATCAATTAGGAGTTTATTCGGGTTAAAGCGATGGCCTTCTTGGGGAGTATAAGGGCCATGAACTCGGAAACCGTAGCGTTGACCAACTCCGACTCCGGGTAAATACCCATGCCAAACGAAGTTGTTAACTTCTGTTAAAGGTAAGCGTATTTCCCGATCCTGTTTATCAAACAAACAAAGTTCAACCGCCGTCGCATTTTCACTGAACAGGGCGAAGTTTGTGCCTTTACCATCCCAGCTTGCCCCTAGGGGATAGGGTTTACCAGGCCAAACAGGTACGTACATACTTAAATCTCCCAATCTATCCTTTTATATAAAGTAATAACCTAATAACCTAAGTTGCTAGTTATCGTGAATCGACAGGTCATCATATCATCTTCGGCTGAATACCCATAATTCAAATAGATAGGGGGATGGGGAGATGGGGAGATGGGGAGAGGTTTTATTGCGGCTAATTAACCGGACATGATATCACTCATGGCTTTTGGACAATGAACAATTAGCAATTAGCAATTAGCAATTAGCAATTAGCAAAGGAGAAATCAACGGTAATGCTGCCAGTTCAACAAGCTGAATCAATTATTTTAGATCTCGCTCAACCTTTGGATAAAGAGTTAGACATTGAGGTTATAGACTTATTATCTGCCACAGGTCGTATTCTGGCTGCTCCTGTCACCAGTCAATTGGATTTTCCTCACTGGGATAATTCGGCGATGGATGGCTATGCTGTCTTATATACGGATGTTCAGGCTTGTAGCGAAGAACAACCTGCCATTTTAGACATTATTGAAGAAATTCCGGCTGGCTATCAACCCCAAAAAACGATTCAATCCGGGCAAGCTGCTCGTATTTTAACAGGTGCTTGTATGCCTGGGGGTGCTGATACGGTAGTGATGCAAGAACATACCAAGCGCGAGGGGAACCAAGTTTTAATTTTACAAGCGCCCAAACCCCAAGCCTTTGTCCGTCATCGTGCATCCTATTATCAGGCAGGAATGCCTCTGTTGTATCCAGGAATTCAACTGACTGCGCCAGAAATTGCCGTATTAGCTGCTGCACAATGTACTCAACTTACTGTTTATCGCCGTCCAAAAGTTGCTATTTTATCGACAGGCGATGAACTTGTTACCCCCGATCAACCCTTGCAACCCGGTCAGATTGTAGACTCTAATCAATATGCTCTTACTGCCTTTGTCACCCTTTCGGGTGCAGTGCCTCTACCACTAGGAATTGTACCCGATGAACCTGAAGCACTGGAGAAAGCGATCGCCTCCGCTATTGCCTCAGCCGATATTGTTCTTTCTACAGGTGGCGTTTCGGTGGGAGATTATGATTATGTCGATCGCATCTTAGAAGAACTCGGTGCCCAAATTCACATTCGTTCAGTTGCCGTTAAACCCGGTAAACCGCTAAGGGTTGCTACTTTTCCACGAGAATCAGGACATCAAGTTTTATATTTTGGTTTACCTGGAAATCCAGTATCAGCGTTAGTAAGTTGTTGGCGATTTGTACAACCTGCTTTGAAGAAGCTTTCGGGTTTACCCCAAGAGGTTTGGCAACCCAAGTTTGTGCAGGCGATCGCACGTCATAACCTAAAATCTGATGGACGGCGGGAAAGTTATCTGTGGGGTCAGTTACGTTTAGTTGAGGGTAGTTATGAATTCCATCTATCTGGCGGAAGTCATAGTTCTGGCAACTTAATTAATTTAGCACAAACTACGGGGTTAGCGGTTGTACCTGTGGGTCAAACCTTCATTCCATCCGGCGAACTCGTTCAAGTATTAGTTGTTGGTTGTTAGTTGAGCGACCCTAAGTCTGATATAAATTTACAACTAGTGATAAAAATGCACACATTTCACCTCTATGAAACCGATTTTTATAGCTGGACTCAACAGCAGATTAATTGGCTCAAGACTCAGGATTGGAATCAAGTGGATACGGTTAACTTAATTGAGGAAATTGAAGCATTGGGTAGGAAAGAACGACAAGAGTTGAGGAATCAATTGGGAGTATTATTAGGACATCTCCTGAAGTGGCAATTTCAACCTGATAAACGTAGTAATAGCTGGTTAGGTACAATTCGAGAACAACGAGTTCAGATTAGGTTACTTTTACAGGATAGCCCTAGTTTAAAACCCTATCTAGAAGAGGTTTTTTTTGCTGCTTACGAACTCGGTTTAGCGTTAGCAATTCGAGAGACTCAGTTGGGTGAAGACCTTTTTCCTGAAGAATGTCCTTATAATCCTGAACAAGTTATGAATTCTGAATTCCTACCAGAATCGAATCAGGTTGATGGTTAAGGGGAGCGATCGCTCTTTAGTTGAACCAACGATATCCGAAACCAAGTTCCGCCCTTACTCAACAAAGACACAATATACTGATTAAAACTAACATTTTCCCTGTCAGCCTTCTTAGCTAAACGACAACCAACAACTAACAACTAAAAACAAACAACCAAATCACCAAGCCCCCCGCTTCCCATTCGGAAAAATTGTCGCCCAATTCGTCTTCGCTAACGCTAACTGTTCCTTAGTAATTTTGGCATTATAAAGATTCGCACCACAAAGATTTGCTCCTTTCAAATTGGCATTATTCAAATAGGCATAGCTGAGATCCGCCCCGCGCAAATCCGCCGCTTCTAAATCCGCATTACTAAAATAAGCACGACCTAAATTTGCATCTCGTAAATTCGCCCGATTCAGGCTAGCTTTCCCAAAATCAGCATGGGATAAATCCGCCCCTTGAAAATTCGTTCTTGCTAACTTTGATTGATGAAAAATGCCTTCTGATAAGTCAACTTTTGGCAGTTCTAGCCCAATTAAATCCTGAGACGCGAAGTCTCTACGTCCTTTCATATAAGACGTTACCACACCGTTAGCATCTAGCTTTTTCGGCTTACCTACGGTGAAATTTTGGCTAACTGGCAAATTCGTAGAAATTCCAGGGCTAATCAAACCTCGACCGCTAGGCATTCCCATTGAGGGAGAACCTGAACTGCTGCGTTCTCGTCGTTCCCGCTGCTTGCGAATTCTTTCTGCTAGTTTTTTAGTCGCTGATGAAGGGGAGGACGGATTACTCGGTGGTCCTAAATCATCAGGGTACAACGAGTTGCCATTAGTACTGGATGAATTCTTAAGAGGAGTTACTAAATTCTTTTTTAAACTATCAAGATAAGGCTCCAGATCAAGCACCTTCATTATTTCATCTGCCGACTGATAGCGATGTTTAACAGAGGCTTCTAACATTTTTTTCAAAACATCAGCAAAATGGTCACTCACATGGACGTATTTCCGCCAGACCATTTCACCCGTTGAGGGATTGTAATCCAAATCTTTTGGTGATTTCCCTGTTAATAAATAAATACAAGTAACCCCAACTGCATAAATATCACTAGCATAAACGGGTCGTAACGCCATTTGTTCTGGCGGGGCAAACCCTGGAGTCCCGATCGCAAAATTAGTCAGCGCTGTCTGATCGGATGTACTCGTCACCGAGGCTTGACTGACTTCATCTTTCACCGCGCCAAAGTCAATCAGAACTAATTTTCGATCTTGCTCTCGACGAATTAAATTAGCGGGTTTAATATCCCGATGAATCACCTCATGGCTGTGAATATACTTAATCAGAGGTAGGAGTTCGCTCAAAAATTGCTTCACCCCAGCTTCTGATTGGGGGCCAGACTCCTTAATCTCCTGCTGCAAGGTCAAGCCGCTAATATACTCTTGCACCAAATAAAATTGCTGATTATCTTGGAAATAATCCAATAGCTGTGGCACTTGGGGATGATTGCCAATTTTCCCCAGGGTTCTCGCTTCTCGCTCAAACAGCTTCTGTGCCATTTCCAGAACCTGTGATGTCGTTGTCGCCGGACGCAGTTGTTTGATTACACAACATGGATGACCGGGGAGAGATTCATTTTGAGCTAAAAATGTGGCTCCAAATCCACCTTGACCCAGCATCCTGAGTACGCGATAGCGATCGCGCAGTAAAAGTTTGGAACCACACGCCTGACAGGTATCGACGTGCATTGGATTTTTAGGCTGAGGACAGTCAGAGTTTAGACAGTAGCTCATTCATCATCACTGATGGGGCGTCGTCCTTGCTGGGACTCAAGCTTTTGTTGGTTTGAAGCACCCGGCTCACATAGACTCGATTTTCTGGGAAACGCACCGCCGAATGCCGCGTTGGTTTGGCAAGTCTTCCGAATCAATCTTGTATATTTACAGGATATCCTACTTTTGATAGACCTTCAGGCATTATTTAAGTTAAATCTCCCTAATTATATGAAGTCTTGATAAAGTTTAGAGCCTGATTTATGAAGGAATTGTAAAGTTTACTGGGAAGTGGGGAAGTGGGGAGGATGGGGGGATGGGGAGACGGGGAGAGGGGGAGACTTTTTAT
>DNGI01000190.1:16558-16723 GCA_003486645.1 Cyanobacteria bacterium UBA11370
AAAAGTCTAGTTTTGGCAGAGTACTTGTGTTAAACTGGTTTTTTGCCAATAAAGTAATCAAGCCTTATCACCTCATTTGAGATATTGCAAGTATTCCAACAGTAGATATTCAATTCCTAATCCCCATTGCTCCCCTACTCCCCCACTCCCCCTCTCTCCCCCTCC
>DNGI01000073.1 GCA_003486645.1 Cyanobacteria bacterium UBA11370
CTGCTCCCCAATTTTCCAACCGAAAATGAAACAGCCCTGCTTAATAAGGGGGGGAGAGGGGGGATCAATAAGTCCTAAAATGAACTTGTAGCACTATATTATGAAAAATCCCCCTGCTCCCCTATACAGCCTTGCTGCTTTTTAGGGGGATGCCAGGGGGTTGTATCCCAATTGTTCGGTCAATTGGGCTGAACTACTGCCAAATACTAGATACAAGCCACAAGTTCTTCACCGCCCTGAAAGCGCCTTGCTCGTTCCTCTACCAGTAAGCGAATAAAGTTCTCTTCGCCGCCTTGTTTGATCAACTCTTTCTGTTCGTCGGTTAATTCATATTGACTGAGCAAGGAATCGGGATCGCTAGCAAGGGCTTGCAGCTTTTCGGAGTCTTTCGCTAAATCAGCTAATAAATTAAACAAAGGGGATGACATTGTAATAATTTCCTTTGTGGTGGTGTAATTGGTTTTTCAATAGCTTTGCCTGACTTTGGATGAGTTAAGCAAAGGTATGAGTAAATATACCATCTTTTGAGAATCTAAGTTCCCAAATATACTGACATAATCTCTCGGCTCATCTTGCCATAATCCCCGTCATAGCGCGACAAGTCGTAGCAACCCAAGGGGTTTTCCACCAAGTTAAGGCGACACTTCTCGCAATAGGTACAGGGTTGATCTGGACTATCTTGTCCTCGGATAAATATGTGGACGAGATCACTGTTGGCAATCAAGGCACGGGCTAAGGTGACAGCATCGCAAAACCCCTCGTTAATAACGTGACGGATATAGGTAGCAGTTTGAAACCCACCTGTACATAAAACGGGGATATGAACTGACCGTTTAATGGCTTGAGCATTATCAATATGGTTTCCCTTAATATCTAAGGGAAAATCTTCGTTCCCTGTTTGGATATAGGGAATCTTACTGCCGATATGAATGGCATCAACCCCTGCTGCTTCTAGCCACTGGCACAGTTGAATGCAATTCTCTAGGGTATCCAAAACGCCCAATTTAACCTGGACGTGAAAATCGTCACCCACCTCCTGGCGAATAGCTGCGATCGCATCCAGCAGAAATTGCGATCGCCCTGCTAAAGATCCCCCATACTCATCCTGGCGCTGATTGACCTTAGCGCTGAGAAACTGAGCGATGAGATTCACTGGAGGTTGTGTTTCCCCCTGTTCTAAATCGTACAATAACCGCCCCGTACCCCCAGCCGTCGCATCGACTTCCACTCCATCCAATCCAGCTTCTCGCGCCCGTCTCGCCGCATCAGCGTACATCTGTACCGTTTTCCGGATCAGTTCAAGAGTCATTGTCTGGCAAAAGGAACCCAGATGACTGCCACCATAGCTGATTTGCAGAATGTATTTGCAGTCATAAGCATGGACGGTTTCAGCCACTTCTCGCCAGAAGGAAATTTGCTCATCGCTCTCAATTGTGGCAGACTGAGGAGCCATGCGTCCTTGGCTGTGAATAGGCGCAACCGCAGAGAGAATTGCCCCCACACCCCCAGAAGCAAACTTTTTTTCCCACCGGATACGTGCTGGCGTACCCGAACCATCAGGATTGTCAAAATTTCCGTAGGTATTCGAGCGAAAGATCCGGTTTTTGATGGTTAGGTTGCGAAATGCCAGCGGTTCAAAAATTATATCTTTTTCCACGCTTAACACCCTGGTCAGTTATTTTTGACACTCCCACGGTGAGGAACAGATAAAACCGTGGGATTCTAGCTTCACAGACAGAACTTCGTCTTTCGCCCCCTTTTTAAAGGAGATGGCACGAGGATCTCCGGGTTTGAAAACACGCCTTATAAGCAAACATCCCCGAACATTTTGGCGCGTTCGGCGACCATTAACTTAATATAGTTTTCAGTTCCGCCAACCCGGATCAGATTTTTCTGCTCTTCCGTCAAGTCATAGTCAGCCGTCAGGGCATCAGGGTTGTCCATATACAACTCGAACTTTTCTGGGTATTTTGCCATGTCTGCCAATAGCTGGAATAAGGCTGAACCCGTTGCTGTTAGGGTGGATTTTTTCTGAACTTGCATGATAATTTGGTTATTTTTAATTAAACTCGATCACATTATCATGAATAGTTTTAATTTGTCAAATACTTAGTTTACTCATATCAAATCCGGGTTGAATACTTCTTTTTTAAGACAGTAGGAGAAGCAGGGGGAGAGGATGATGCAATTTAAATGCACATCAGCTTATCAATTCCTAAGCTAACGGCAAATAAAACCGAAACGTACTCCCAACCCCCACTTGACTTTCCACTTCAATTTCACCCCCTTGCAATTCAACCAATCGTTGAGAAATCGCTAACCCAATACCCGTTCCTCCCGTATGCTGATTGCGAGACTTTTCTGCACGCCAGAACCTTTCAAACACTTGAGGTAAATCTTGAGGTGAAATTCCGATACCTGTATCAGTGATAGCAATCCAGAGTCGGGGTGCGATCGCCTTTCCTGTTTCTGATGCTGTCCACACCCGAACCGTAATTGAACCCTCTTTTGTATAAGTAATCGCATTCCCTAAAAGGTTAACTAACACTTGTTCCACTCGGTCAATATCTGCTAATACTAAAGGTAATTGGGGAGGACAATCTAAACGTAATTGAGGCCCATCATCCAGTAACTGATCGGCAAATTTTTGGACTAATGATTCTAATAAAGGACGCAAATTTACAGGTTGAAGGTTTATCGGTAAATACCCTGCTTCAGCTTTAGAAAGTTCTTGTAAATCGTTAATTAATCGTTCTAATCGTCGGGTTTCTTTCGCTAGTCGCTGATAAACATCGGGTGTTGCTTCAATCCGACTCGCTGCTAATTCTTCTAAATAACCGCGCAATACAGTTAGAGGAGTTCGCAATTCATGAGTGAGATCACTAACCAATTCTCGCCGACGGTGTTCTACATCTTCTAAACTCACCGCCATGCGATTAAAACTAGTAGCCAGTTGATTAATTTCCGGAATTTCACTCGGAGGTAATCGTTCATCTAAATGTCCAGCGGCAAATTTCTGGGTCACTTTTTCAATTTGAGTTAGCGGTTGCACAATGCGCCGAGACACCCAATAACTCAATCCACCCGCCGCCGTAGCACCAACAATAACTGACCAAAAGGTACTGCGATTCCAGGCCGTTTCAAAGCCTTTTACTAAATAAGGACGGGCATAAACTAAACTGAATCCTCTGCCCTCTAATTGTTGCAAATGCAGCACAAAAAAGCGAGGCGAAGATAGCTTACTAATGATTACGAAGGAACTTACGCCTACAATCATAACTAATAAATGGGAGAGAAATAGGCGCGATACTAATGGTAGAGATTTTGTTCGGTATGAACCTGTCTTACGCATGATTTTTTAATAGCTAAGGGTTAAAGATTAAGGCTTAAGGATTAAGGGGAGTGAAATAACCACTATAATAATTAGCCATTAGCCATACCTCAGTTGATAACGGGAGCATCCCGTATTTGC
>DNGI01000075.1 GCA_003486645.1 Cyanobacteria bacterium UBA11370
GATGATGAAGTCGGTGGCGATGATGACGGTTCAGTCTCCGTCCCAGAACCCAGCACTGTCGCAGGTTTAGCCTTAATGTTCGGTGGACTGTTAGTATCCCGCCGTCGTAAAGCTAACTAAAGGATTCAGCTTTGAACGGGTCATAGCTTAGATAATTAGGGTTAGAAGTTGAGTTATGCTTCTAACCCAATTTTTGTGAATAATTTAGATATCTGGATTGGGGAGGTCTATAGGTTTTATGATTTCCAGAGAGCTAACATTAAAAAAGAACGTTGTGGCAAAACTAGACGAACTGTTTGGGTTCGATTTGCGATCGCTAGCTGTCCTTCGCATAGGTTTAGCACTGCTGATCCTTGCTGATCTAATCAAACGTTCTCAATATCTCAACGCCCACTATACCGATTTGGGTATCCTACCCCGTGGGCCACTGATTGAACAATTCTCAAATCGCTGGTTTTGGTCACTCCATTTTTTGAGTGGAGAATCTTTCTTTCAGGGCATTTTATTCGTATTAGCTGGATTATTAGCTCTATCCCTACTCATCGGTTACAAAACTCGATGGGTCACAATTTTATCATGGGCACTTCTCCTCTCCCTGCAAAACCGGAATTCAATCATCCTCAATGCTGGAGATATGGAACTCCGCTTGTTAATGTTTTGGGGAATGTTTTTACCATTAGGAGCGTGTTATTCCGTAGATAGTGCCTTGAATTCATCTCCCAAACGATTACCTGAACGTATTCTATCGGGAGCAACCCTAGCACTTACCCTCCAAATCTGCTTTATCTACTGGTTTACAGCGATTCTTAAAGACCATCCCATTTGGTGGAAAGAAGGTACTGCTGTTTACTATGCCTTGAATCTTGATAGCATGGCAACCCCAGTTGCTCATTTACTTTTAAAGTTTCCTGCTTTTGTATTAGTGTTTTTCACGTTTACTACATTATGGATTGAGCTAGTTGGGCCATTCTTTTTGTTTGTACCTTTCCGTACTGACTTTTTTCGTGTCTGTACTGTAATTACTTTTATTCTTTTACATATAAATTTTGGAGCAGCACTCAATATTGGTATTTTTCCGTTTGTTAGTTCGGTTGCTTGGCTCGTTTTTCTTCCTAGCGGATTTTGGAATGGGATTGCTAAACGGTTACAAACGAACCAACGTCAAGGACTTCAAATCTATTATGATCAAGATTCTACTTTATCCAAGAAAACAATATATTTGCTTCGCACTTTTTTGGTATTACCCCAAACACCGCTACTAATTGCCCAAGATGAACCGGAAAATTTAGCAGAAATGAAAGCGCAAAATTCCGGAATTATGGTTGTTGATTGGCAAGGACAAACCTATTTTAACGGGAGAGCGATCGCCTATCTGTTCCGCCAATCCCCTTTATTTCGTCCCTTAGCATTTTTGTTCACATGCCATCCCCTGATATCTTTAGCTGAAAAGACTTATCAAAGCATTATTAAAAATCCCCGTACTGCATCTCAACTTGCAGCACCTCTAAAGTTCCGTCCCGTTCAGGTGCGGACTTCGTGGGGAATGAATATCGTCACTTTGCTATTGTTAATTTGCGTATTGTTTTGGAATCTGAGGAGTATCGCGCCATCTACATTTAAGATACCAAAGCCTGTTTACTGGGTCAGTTGGGTCTTAAGATTAGACCAAAGATGGAGTATGTTTGCACCTTTTCCCAGCAAAGAGGATGGTTGGTATGTCATTCCAGGGGAGTTAAAGGATGGCACAGAAATTGATGTCTTTAAAAATGGTAAACCCGTAACTTGGCAGAAACCCAGTCTTGTGTCTGCAACTTACCCCAATGAGCGCTGGCGTAAGTATATGATGAATCTTTGGTCTAAGAAAAATGAGAAACACCGTCTTTATTACGGACGCTATCTCTGCCGCAACTGGAATAGTAAGCACAAAGGGTCAAAGCAGCTCAAAACCTTTAAAATTTACTTTATGTTAGAGAAAACGCTACCGAATTATCAACCGCCAGAGGTGAAGAAGGTTATGATTTGGAAGCATAATTGTTTCAAGGCTCCCCAAGATTAAGATGTAGTAATTTAGTAAGATAATTTTATGGGTTCAAGCCAACAATCGCTGAGTAAGAGCTTTGCCTTAGCGCTAGAAGAACTGTTTGGATTGGATTTGCGATCGCTTGCTGTCTTTCGCATTGGTTTAGGCTTACTCCTCATTATCGATTTAATCGACCGTTCCCGCGATCTAAACGCTCATTATACAGATTTTGGCATCTTACCACGAGCGCCGTTAATCGAGAAATTTTTAAATCCTTGGTTTTGGTCAGTTCATGTTTTTAGTGGTCAAGCTTTATTTCAGGGTATTCTATTTGTAATTGCTGGATTAATTGCTTTACTACTACTAATTGGTTATCGAACAAGATTAGTTACCATCCTATCATGGGCACTCCTAATATCTCTTCAAACGCGGAATCCCATGGTACTTAATGCGGGAGATGTTTTACTTCGATTATTACTATTTTGGGCAATATTTTTGCCGTTAGGAGCCTCTTACTCCGTTGATAGCGCCCTCAATTCATCGCCAAAACCTTTACCGCAACGCATCCTTTCTGGAGCAACTTTAGCCTTAACTCTGCAAATTTGTTTTGTTTACTGGTTTACCGCAATTCTCAAAAACCATCCGATTTGGTGGAAAGAAGGGAGTGCTGTTTATTATGCGTTAAGCATCGATCAACTAGTCACTCGTTTTGGTCATTTCTTACTCCATTTACCCTCGCCAATATTAGTATTTTTTAACTTTAGTACACTGTGGGTTGAATTACTGGGTCCATTCTTACTATTTATTCCATTTCGGACTCCGTTTTTCCGCTGCTGTGCCGTTGTCACTTTTATCTTGTTACATACAGGTTTTAGACTGGGATTGTTACTTGGTCTTTTTCCATTTATTTGCGGTGTTGCTTGGTTAGTTTTTCTTCCTAGTGAGTTTTGGAATAGTCTTTCTCAACGGTTAAAGACTCGACAACGCCAGGGACTTAGAATTTATTATGATGGTGATTGTCGGTTTTGTAAAAAGGGAGTTCATTTACTCCGCACCTTTTTACTATTACCAGAAACCCCTCTAGTACCCGCACAAGATGATCCAGAAATTTTCGCTGATATGAAAACGCAAAATTCCTGGGTTGTTGTGGATTGGCAAGAGTATAAACATTTTAAATTTGAAGCGATCGCCTACATCGTCCGCCTCTCTCCTATAGTTAGTCCTCTGTCTCGCTTGTTGAAATCACGTTCAGTGATATCTCTCGGTACAAAAGGCTATGAACTCATTGCCAACAATCGCCGCCGCGCTTCTAAACTGACAACTCATCTAACCTTTCGTCCTCTTGAAGTCCGCGTTTCTTGGGTGACAAATATCATTACCATCTTTTTGCTGATTTGCATTTCTGTATGGAATATTCATACCCTTGTTCCTTCTACCTTTAATGTACCAGGCGTTTTGAACTGGACTAGTTTAGTATTGAGATTAGATCAACGATGGGGTATGTTTGCTCCCTTTCCAGCAAAAGATGATGGTTGGTATGTGATTCCAGGAAATTTAAAGGATGGGACTCAGGTTGATCTGTTCAATAAGGGTAAACCGGTAAGTTGGAAAAAACCCAAGCTTGTCTCAGCAACGTATCCCAACCAGCATTGGAGTAAGTATATGATGAATCTCTGGTCGAGGGATAATGAAGCTTATCGCCTTTATTATGGGCAATATTTATGTCGCAACTGGAACACTCAGCATCAAGGATCGAAGCAACTGGATAACTTCAAGATTTACTTTATGCTAGAGAAAACCTTACCCAACTATCAAACTCCCAACGTTGAGAAGGTTGTCATATGGCATCATTTCTGCTTCAAGCAACCCAAGGTTAATAATTAATATCAAATCCGTTTGAAGACACCCATTGTAGAGACGTTGCATTGCAACGTCTCTATACAGTAATCGAGTAGGGTGCTTTCTGTATAGGTAGGATATAAATTAATAATTTGGTAACTTTAGATACAAAAAGCGTTGCAGATGTATAGTTCACTTCAGCAACGCCCTAGAAATTGAGTTTTCTAATCCTGTTTAAATTCTAACGAAATTAATACCCCTTGTTGTCAACCACATTCCACTCTTTGAACTGTCACATCTCAAAAGAGTATGGTTCAACCCCTGATTCAAAATAATTTAATCTTGAGGAAAACAACCCGTCCCTTCAATCACCGCCTCCGCTTGTAGTGCGATCGCTCTCAATTCCTCTAATATCTCCGGTTGTACGGATTGCCATAAATCCCGTTTGTGCGCTTCCAGTAATCGTTCCGCCATATCCCGCAATGCCCAAGGATTCTTTTGTTGGATAAACTCTTGCACCGTTGGATCAAAAAGATATGCTTCTGCTACCCCCTGATACATATAATCGTGTACACAATTTGCCGTTGCATCATAAGCAAACAAATAATCCACCGTCGCCGCCATTTCAAACGCACCCTTATACCCGTGACGCATCACTCCCGCAATCCACTTGGGATTAACCACACGAGAACGATACACTCGTGCAATTTCTTCTCTTAGGTGTCTTACTTTGGGGTTCTCAGGGATAGAATTATCGCCAAAATAGGTTTGTGGATTCTTCCCTGTCAACGCCCGTACTGCTACCGTTAAACCGCCCTGAAACTGATAATAATCATCCGAATCCAACAAATCGTGTTCCCGATTATCCTGATTTTGTAAAACAATCTGTATTTGCTTCAGACGCTGCTCAAAGGCTTCAGGAATAGCAACTCCATCCTTCCCAATCGCAGAATTGCCCGTATAAACATAACTACTCCAATTCATATAAGCACGAGCCAGATCTTGCTCATCCTGCCAATTTTGAGCCTCAATTAACCCTTGCAACCCAGCCCCATACGCCCCCGGTTTAGAGCCAAAAATACGATAACGCGCTCGCTCCTGGGCTTCCTCCTGACTTAACCCAGCCTTCAACCAAAACTCCGTCTCCTGCTGCACTTGCGCGGCTAAGGGATTTTGCTCTAACGGTTCATCCAAGCTTGACACGGCAACCACGGCATTATAGAATAAGTCTATTAAATTGGGGAAAGAGTCACGAAAAAAGCCTGAGATGCGGAGCGTCACATCCACACGAGGACGACCTAACGCTGAGAGGGTAAGCACTTCAAAGTCTACAACCCGACGCGATAACCCATCCCAAATCGGTTGCACACCCAACAACGCCAGCGCCTCCGAGAGATCATCTCCACCCGTCCGCATCGTTGAAGTTCCCCAAACTGAAATACCAATCGTTTTAGGATATTCGCCGTTTTCCTGGGTATAACGTTCAATTAATACTTCTGCCGCCTTACGTCCCACATCCCAAGCCGTTTCTGTAGGAATCGCACGAATATCAACCGAGTAAAAATTCCGACCTGTAGGCAGGACTTCCGGCCGTCCCCTTGTTGGTGCGCCGGATGCACCACTGGGAACATATCGCCCATCTAATCCGCGCAAAAGTTGAGTTAATTCCTGGTTCGTTTGTCGTAAGGCGGGAAGCAGGCGATCGCCTATCCAATTTAATTCGTGTTTTGTATGTTTGTTGTTGGTTGTTAGTTGTTGGTTGTTAGTTGTTGGTTGTTGGTGGTTGGTTGTTGGTTGTTGGTTCTCCCCGCGTGTTCTTCCCCACTCCCCATCCCCTTGGTTGGTTTGTCAGTCATGCTTGGTGGTTGACTAAGGACTAAATCCGCTAATACTTGCATTTGTCCCCACGTCATTTCCGATTCAGGATCAAAGGGTTCGTAGGGGGATGCTTCCGAGGTGGGGTATAGATGAATCGTATCCCACGCCATCGCTTCCAATTGTGCCGCCCAGCGACTCGCTTCTTCTAAGGTGGCACAGACAACAAACAAATTGCATCCTGCGGCTTTGGCTAATGCCGATACGACTAACCCTTTCGGTAGGCGAGGAACGCCATTGAGATGAACTGATAGCTGACGATTCAGTTTGAGAAGCAGTTCACTTGTGAGGGGCGATCGCTCTAGAGTCCGAATGATGGAAGAGAATGCCATGGATTCACCGCTAACCTTAAGAAAGTTACGACCAAAGCTGATGGAAGCTGTCTATCTCATTCTAGAAGTTCGATACTAGAACATTAAGGGTGTTTTTCCCTCACTACCTACAATTAAATCAATGTCCTCTGTCACGCGCGAAATTTTCTTTATTCTTTTGCTCATCCTGTTGAACGGGATCTTTGCCATGTCAGAGATGGCAATTGTATCAGCCCGGAAGGTCCGTCTACAACAGTTTGCTAATCAGGGAAATATTAAAGCCCGCAGAGCGTTAAAATTAGCGGATTCGCCAAATCAGTTTCTCTCGACTGTTCAGATTGGTATCACGCTGATCGGGACTCTCGCGGGTGCATTTGGGGGTGCGACTCTGGCAGAAAAACTAGCCATTGAGTTAAAACGGGTTCCAATTGCCTTTTTTTCGGTTAACTCGGATGCGATCGCACTTTTTCTGGTTGTTTTGACGATTAGCTACCTTTCCTTGGTTGTTGGTGAATTGGTTCCCAAGCGACTGGCGTTAAACAACCCAGAACAAATTGCCATCGGGATGGCTTCGCCAATGCAGGTGTTGGCAAGGATTACTGCTCCTGCTGTGCATTTGTTAAGCTATTCAACCGATATTGTATTGCGCCTATTAGGAATTGGCCCATCGACGGAACCTGAAATTACGGAAGAAGAAATTAAAATTTTAATTGAGCAAGGCACTGAAGCTGGAACCTTTGAAGAAGCAGAACAAGATATGCTCAATCGAGTATTTCGTTTGGGCGATCGCCGAGTCAGTGCGTTGATGACACCCCGTCCAGATATTGTTTGGTTGGATTTGGAGGATTCATCCGATGTAAACCGCTATAAGATGATTAATTGTTCTCATACTCGTTTTCCCGTTTGTCAGGGAGAAATTGATAATGTACTGGGGGTTTTACAAGTTAATACATTGCTGGCTCAATGTTTGGCTGGACAAGGATTAGATTTGACTTCATCATTGCGATCGCCTGTATTTGTACCCGAAAGCACGCGAGTTTTAAAAGTTTTGGAGTTGTTCAAACAATCTGGACCTCATCTTGCTCTTGTTGTTGATGAATACGGTATCATTCAGGGATTAGTCACGCTTAATGATATTCTCGAAGCGATTATTGGGGATATTCCGTCTGTTGATGATACCGATGAAGCCCAAGCCGTGCAACGAGAGGATGGATCTTGGTTAGTGGATGGGATGTTGCCTGTGGAAGAGTTTCGCCAACTTTTTGATATTGAAGAATTACCTGGAGAACAACGGGGAAATTATCATACGTTAGGCGGATTTGTTATTACTCACTTGGGACGCATTCCCACCGCAGCGGATCGGTTTGAATGGAGTGGTTTAAGTTTTGAAGTCATGGATATGGATGGAAATCGGGTTGATAAAGTACTGGTTATGCCAATATCTAAAGAATCCTCTCAGCGTCCCAATGATATTAATTAATAGGTGTGTCTTGAAAATGGGGAGTGGGGAGTGGGGAGACCGGGAGTGGGGAAGAGACATTGTGAGAAAATATAAAGCATTTGCAAATTTTGGGGTAAATTATTGCACAATAACTCTACAACTTTGGTTTTTACCTCAATGCGAATCGTAAATCGTCCTTCTCAATCAGAAACGGAGACAAAACACCGCATCCTACAAGCGGCGCAACATTTGTTTGCCTGTCGGGGGTATAACGGTACAACAACCCGCGACTTAGCTGCGGAAGCTGGAGTTGCCGAAGGGACAATATTTCGCCATTTTGAGAATAAAAAGGCAATTTTAGTGGAGTTAGCAACCCAAGGTTGGGTAGACATTCTGACGGATTTGCTAACAGAACTGAGTGAAATGGGAAGCTATAAAGCGGTAGCGCAGGTAATGCGGCGGCGGATGATGCGGATACATGAGAATGCCGATATGATGAAAGTCTGCTTTATGGAAGCCCAATTTCACCCAGAGTTACGCGATCGCATTCAGTCAGAAGTGATTGCCAAAATGACGGATGTCGCAGAAGCGTTCTTTGAAACGGCAATGGCACAGGGAATTTATCGCCGTATGAACCCTAAAATTGTTGCTCAGGTATTTTTAGGAATGTTTGCAGTAGCAGGTTTTAGTCACGATACCATTATGGAACCCGGAGCGTCTCTGAAGGAAATGCAAGAAATGGCAGAAGGACTGGCTGATATTTTCCTGAATGGAGTACTCGTGAAAAATTAGCGCAGTTTTGAAGAACAATCTACAAAGAAGGCTAATTTCTAATGGCTAATTGAAGAGAGAAGGACGAAAAAATGAGCAAATGGCAATGCTCAAGGGGTACAACAAAC
The DNA here is from genome assembly GCA_003486645.1 of Cyanobacteria bacterium UBA11370. Taxonomy (GTDB): domain Bacteria; phylum Cyanobacteriota; class Cyanobacteriia; order Cyanobacteriales; family Coleofasciculaceae; genus UBA11370. The sequence goes on from DNGI01000075.1 coordinate 8,386, forward strand.
CTGGCGCTATTAAGTATAAACGTAAGGATGAATTAGATACCAGGGACACCAAGCGCTCACAACCAACCTATCACCTCTAACCATGCTGTAACTGAAAAGTGGAGATGTCAAGCGATGGAGGAAAAATACGGTTGGACACTGATAGAAATTAAGCCAAACGGCAGTAAAGATCTCCCCTACGACTGTATTTTTGAAGGGGAAACTTACTTTCCTAATTACATGGAGAACAGCGACGATGACTAAACAGAGAAAATACATTATCTTTCGCGCCGACTGGCGGGAAACCTATGGTGTTGATGAGCGGAAACTCTCTCATACTGGAGGACTCACAGACATCTTAGCAGAATACTTTGATTCCTCTGGCAAACCTTACCCAGAACCAGGTTACAGACCGATTCAATTTGTTAGAGTTGAAGAGTCTATAGATCCGTGTTTTCCTGACAGCTACACCCACAGCAGAGTCGGTGATTGGAAAGTAGTCCGGGTTGAAGAATACGAGTCAAAAACCTCTGGTGCAGATTTTAATACCATTGTCGTTTGTTATTGCCAATACGATCCAATTGAAACTTCCCTATATCCAATACAGCGCACTCCCGTAACGATTGAGTCTTTTGGTGGAGATAAGGAGGCATATCAAAACTGGCTCAACTCTCAAAAAGCAGGGGCTGCATTATGATGAGAATTTAGCAATCAGAACTCAGAATAATACAAGAATCTGGCTATTAGCTGAACTTTACTAAAGTTAACTCAGCTACTTCAAGTTCCTACATTATGCTCAGATGCGATCGCCTTTTTAAAATTGCTGAACAACTAACTCTTGTGCTTGTTTAATCCATGCCGTAATTTGATCGACATGAGGACATAAATCTCGACGTTGCATTGTGGCAACGTGAAATCGTAAAATTTGTTGGTGCAATCGATGAGGAGGAGTTTGAGCCAGTTGATTTACTGAAGATATACCCGCGTGTAATAATAACCCACAATACTGACAACCAATACCCGGTATGCGAGCTAAATCGGCTAGTGCTACCCATTTGTTAACATATTGAAGCTTGATTTGGAGTTGATTGGCTAGTAGTTGTTTGGATTGGAGATTATTAGCAATTTTAATTAATTTTCCAGTTGTGGTAATGCCCCGTTCTCTTAATTTAGAAGAATCGTGTTCACTGAGTCCAGGAAGTTCCTCGATCAACCAATCGCTGGGTTGGATAGTACTGTTAGAAGTTTTAGATTTGGAAGACATGGGTAATAGGATTTTGGATTTTGGATTTTGGATTTTGGAAATTCTATAAACTGATTGTTTCATAGCAAGGTTTGTCCAAAAAATAACATTCCCCCCATCTCCCCCTCCCCCCATC
>DNGI01000076.1 GCA_003486645.1 Cyanobacteria bacterium UBA11370
TCTTCCTTGTCTTCCTTGTCTCCCTTATCTCCCTTGTCCTCCTTATCTCCCTTGTCCTCTTCAACACCAACTAATTTTGACCACATCCTTCCTGGGGTGGTAGTGGGAGTAAAGCTGACGCTGGTAACGCTGTCACTGTGTCCTTTAAAGGTTTTGAGTAAAGTCCCGTTGCGGTTCCATAACTTTACAGTATGGTCAGCACTGGCGGAAGCAATAAGTTGACTATCCCCACTGAAGGTTACTCGAAATATCCATTGTTCGTGTCCTTGGAACGTTTTGAGAAGTTTACCATTGAGATTCCAAAGTTTTAAGGTGCGATCGTCACTTGCGGAAACAAGCAACTGTCCATCCGGACTAAATTCTACACAGTTTACTTTACCGTTGTGTCCTTTAAAAGTTTGCAATAATTTGCCATCTATACTCCACAATTTAATAGTTCGATCTGCTCCCGCTGAAGCAATTTTATCCCCAGTTGGACTAAAACTAACCCATTGTATTTCTCCCGTGTGACCGGGAAGCGTTCGGATCAATTTACCACTAATTGTCCAAAGTCGAATTATACTATCCTCACCTGCCGAAGCAATAACTTGCCCATTCGGACTAAAACTAACACTATAAATCCGACCGCTATGACCCCGCAGTGTAGTTTTAAGCGTACCATCCCGGCTCCATATCTTAACCGTACTATCCCAGCTTCCAGAGGCAATAAATTGGCTATCCGGACTAAATGATACACTCGTCACGCTATCCTCATGACCGTTAAGTGTAGTAACTAAAGCACCATTAGGATACCAAAGTTTCACCGTGCGATCGCGGCTAGCTGAAGCAATCAGTTGACCATCGGGAGAAAAGGTAACATCAGATACGATATCCGTATGTCCCTCTAAACGATTGCGTTCTAAAACAGAATAAACCGCTTGTGAGAGTGCTGCAATGACTTGTAGGCGAGTATCTGGTTCTACTTGTAAATGGGAAGAACGATGACTAGGAAAGAAGACTTTTCTCCTCCCCACTCCCCACTCCCCACTCCCCACTCCCTCTGGAGGTTCTACCTGCTTCAGACGTTTTGCTGCTCTTAATCCTTCTAAAAGTGCGTCAAAATAATTATTAGAGATAAAAAGAGCTTCGGAAGAGGCACTTAAGGCACTTAAGCGATCATTAAAAGAGAGTTCTGCTGCTCGTTTTCGTTGAACTTCGGCTCGCCACCCCAAGCCAGCGGCAGTAATAGCTAGAATTGCCATTAGTGTACCGACAGCGATCGCTCCGAGTCGTTGTTTACGAACACGCAATAGTGTCTTTTCACTTTTTTCGAGTTTTTTAACAATATTTAATTGCGAACGCTGTTTGTAATAGTGACGAATGGGTTCGACTAAATAATCGTGAACAATCTGATACCGATCTTCGGGTTCATCGGGAATTCTAAATAATAAACCTGAACCAACCAATATTTTTAAAATTAAGTTGATTGGGTTTGTTGTTTGTTGTTTGTTGTTGGTTGTTTGTTGTTTTGGATCTTGACTAATGACCCATGATTGATGACTAATAGCTAACTCGGTTTTTGTTTTTAAGAGTCGGATACCTTTGTTATCGGTTAAGGTAAATAAAACGTGCCAGACTGTATCTTCGTTTTCTACTCCACAGTCAGCGATCGCACTCAAAAGCCAGCGCTCTACTAATGTTGTTTTTGGCTCTACACCCATCGATTGATATTGGGTTAGAGTGGTAATTTTTTCGGCTTGCAGTTGGGCACCAACCACTTGCAATTCAATCAAACGTACTCGTCCTATAGGGGAGGCTAAATCATTGACGAGTGCTTCAATTAAAGAGGGTTCTAATTGAAACTGGGAGCCTGCAACCAACGTAGAAATTACATTTTTAGCATCGGCTGCGGATAGATCGCCTAACGGATATCGTAGCTGTCGATCCAGAATATTATTGTTAATTGCATTAAGATTACTATGACGTTCACACTCTAATAAATAATGCAAATAATCTTCGCGGAGAGATAAAATAACTTTGACAAATGGAAGATTAAGACATTGCTCCAAAAACTGATAAAATTGACATCGTTGTTCTAAATTTGTACAAACGAAAAAAAATTCTTCAAATTGATCAAAAATTAAAACGGTTAATAAGTTATGGGCAGCAGCTAATCGGAGTTTTCCTAGAATAGCTTGTAGTTTGGTGAGTTGTTGGTCGTTTGTTGTTTGTTGTTTGTCTTGAGTTACTCCGGATGATGTAGAGGTTGTGTTTGTTTCTAGTTGGATAGGACTAATGGTAATTAACGCGCTATCTAATAATCTGGTTAATTCATTCACCCAATCCCGATAAACTTTTTGTACAACAGGTATCACTTCTCTAGCACCAAGTGTGCGGCTTTCTAGAGCGGGGACTAAACCTGCATTAATCAGCGAACTTTTCCCAACTCCAGAAGAACCATGTATTACAGTTAATTTGTGATCATTGCGGCTCAAGCGTTCGATCAGGCGATTAACATCAGGTAAACGACCCGCAGCAGCAATTTCTAGAGGGGATAGTCTTTTCCCTTGGCGCGTAAAGTGTTGTAAAGGAGCGGCTCCTAGAAAGGTAAAAAAACCATACTGTTGCTCGATAAAACGTTGTTGTTGTTTGAGTTCAAAGGCTCGCCAATAGTGCTTCTTTTCTCGATAGAGCGATCGCAATTCTTCTAAAATATCAATATAAAGTTGGGGATGTTGCTCTGGAGACTTGGGCAATAATCCTTCTACGGTTAAAGCTTGTTCTAAGGATGCGATCGCAACACCTAAATTTCCTAATTGCCGTTCAGCTTTACCCGAAATTAGTAGATACCATCCCTGATGCTGGGGTCTAGGTGATGGTGATTGCTCCAGCAGATCCAAGGCAGTTTGGGCTAAGATTTTGGCATCCTCCCAATTAGCCTGTTGTAGCGCCACCGCCGCTAAAAATCCATAAGCTTGAGGGATTTGAGCTGAACTGTTCGCACTTTGAAGTTGTGCTAAAGAACGGAGTGCTAACGCCTGTAAATCTGTCCAGCTTTGTAGGTTTTGCAGGACTTCCCCTAACTGAATGGTTAGCTGCGCCATCCAATCCCAGCGTTCAGCAGCGCTAAATGCCTCTATACTGGCACTAAAAGCCTCTCTAGCCTGTTCCCAGCTTCGATACTTATGGTTCGGTTGCAACTGTGCTTGGCGACAGTAACACCAACCGATGTGATGGAGTAATACTCCAGTACAGTCTAGAAATGAGGGGATGATTGAGTTGTCACGTTGTTCTAGATTCTGATTGGAAATTCTCCCCCTCTCCCCATCTCTCCCTCTCCCACTCTCCCCATCTTCCCCTCTCCTCACACCTTGCTGCCAAAATTCCAGACTTTGTTGATAGTGATCTAAGGCAATATCAATTTCATCGTGACTAAAAGCATCTCGTCCTAAAATAAATTGCCAGGTGGCTTGTTGTACAGGCTCGAAGCTGACACCTCGCAGTCTTAAGTCCCGCAATGCTGACTCTAATTCTTGGCGTTGGCGACAACCGGATGCTAAATTGAGTTGGTTATTGGGTAAAAATTGTCCTCCATCACTCGCTAAAAGTGTGGTGAACAATTCATTCGTTGTTTGCTGCCATAAAGTGAGCAACTCTTCAGTGGCAAGTTCAAACTTAATTGATGTAACCGCCCAACTTTTGAAATCTGGCGCAAACCGTGCCAATTTGTGTAGCACTTCATCGGTTACCCACAAAACGAGAGGAAATTTCAAGCTTTTGGGAAATTCATCTCGCACCTGATTGGTTGAAATTAATACTTGGTCAATGGCTGTCACCGACTCTAAACCGAATACAATCAGAGCAGATGTCGGCTCAACAGAAATAGCGGAAAGAATAATAGTATAGAGAGTGGCGATCGACTCTGGCAAAACTAACTGCCGCAGGGGAACTCCAGTCAGTTCTTGCAAACGCTGCCACATTTGTTGCTTGCTGTTTTGATAGTTGCAGCGCACTAAAATTAGTGCAAATTGTCCTTCAGATAGAGTAATCGCTCGAGCTAGCGTTGATAAGGCTCGCTCATTGGATTCTGCTATTTTGTCGGCTCGCTCTTTCTCCTTCATTCCAATGAAAAATTTGACGGCTATCGGTACTGAATTACCATTCACTCTAGATATTTTGCTCTAGTTAGAGAAAAACAAGAATGCGTATTCCTCTAAGTTTTGGCATCCCGCTTAAAGATGGCTAGTTCCCCCTTGAGTTTCGAGGTTTCAGCCGTTTTTCTTTCCTGGGAATTACCTCAACTGTCTCAGATAGATTTTTCGGGCATATTCAATAAATGTTTTGAAAGCGCAACGAAGTATTCTAAATTTGATTTTTTAGATAATAGTCAACCGTTTCTACTATCTAACCTTTGCCACTTTAAAAAAATACCCTACATATAATATTAGGTAGTAGCAAAAGAATATTTAATAATTAAAATTTGGTTTTTACAGTGATGATAATTAAAATCAAATGTGATAAAATTATGACTACTTAGTGATGACGATCACAAAGTAAAATTAGTAACAAAATTTCTAGAGGCTTGATAAAGATCAATTATCCTAGCCCACGGCTGTAGTGAGTCAGTAATACCAAGTTGCATTCATAC
>DNGI01000538.1:0-6354 GCA_003486645.1 Cyanobacteria bacterium UBA11370
TTCTTTTTTAGAATTGTTCCGGATTGATTCTAAATGAAAAGAAATAAAGAAATGGTAGATGCACCCTGGTTCAGCTCTAGAGTTTCCACTCTAGGGCTTTTGTTCTTTTTTAGAATTGTTCCGGATCTGCGGCAATGGACTTTTTCACCCAGCCAAATGATAAATGACAAATGACGAATGACAAATGACTAATAACAACTTTCATCCCTCTTCAGAAACATTATCCCACTGCTGATTTTCTGATGGGACAACATCGGGTAGGGGACGACCGAACCAATATAGCCATGCTAAACCTGCAAGTCCTAGAGCGATCGCTCCCAAACTAACCAGTTGAGCCATGCGGAGTGGACCAACCATTAGGCTATCTGTCCGCAATGCTTCAATCCACACTCGACCCGTACTATAGCCTACCATGTAAATCAACCCTAATGTCCCAACTTTTAAATGGGGTTGTCGTTTTAAATCTCGAAAAAACAAGGTTATTAGTAACCCAAATACTAATAAATTCCATAACGACTCGTAAAGGAAAGTCGGATGAAAGTATTGAATATTCATGTAGTCTGAGGGGCGATTTTGGGGAGGAATATAGAGTTTCCAGGGTAAATTTGTAGGTCGTCCAAACGCTTCAGAATTGAAGAAATTACCCCACCGTCCAATCGCTTGACCTAAAATTAGGGAAGGAACCACGAGGTCTATCAATAACCAGACTGATACTTTCTGAATTCGGGCAAAAATGACGGCGGCTAAGATGCCGCCCAAAATAGCACCATGAATGGCAATCCCGCCTTTCCAAATTGCGATAATATCCTCTGGATGCTGGGCATATTGTTCCCATTCAAATAGGACGTAGTAGAGTCTAGCAGCGGGAATTGCCGCAATAACCAGCCAAATCACTAGGTCGCCGATGAGTTCCGGGTTAACGTTACGGTGCTTCGCCAAGTATTGGGAAAAACTGACTCCAATCAATACGGCTGAGGCAATTAATAGACCATACCAGCGAATTGCTAGGGGGCCAAGTTCAATCAGAATTGGGCCTGGAGAAGCAAATTGAAATGCTAAGGGAAGAGGAGATATTGCTTGGAGCATTGAACAGTTAAAAATAGGACAATTGAATCAGTGAGCAGTTTCTGTTTAATTTTAGGTCGCAAGGGCACAATTGGGATCTGTCGTAGCCTAACTGGACAAAACCTCTCTTGGGAGGATGTCATAAAAACTCAACACTCAACACTCAAAGCTCAAAACTCCCAACTCCCAACTCCAAACTTTTCACTATCCCAGATCCAAAGAAAGGATTACTTTCTCGGTATTTGTCATATCACCAATTAATCGTTGTAAAGGAGGTGGAAGCTTTTTAACCAATGTGGGAACAGCAAAAATTTGTTCTTCTTCTAAGAGTTCAGGATTCTGATGAATATCAATTACTTCGAGTTCATAACGCCCTTTTAGGTATTCTTCACAGAGTTTTTTAACCTTCTGAACCGCACGGACGGATTTCGGACTATTTTTAGCAACATATAAACGAAAAACGTATTTTTCTAACTCTAGACTTACAATTGGCTCAAAGATTTCTTGAGAGTTTTTGAATGACTCGTTTGAGTTATCTTTCCCTTCTACTGCATGACTCATAACTATCTTTCCTTATTGTTGAGTTATCTCTCTTATTAGTCAGGTGTTTCATCAATTACATCCGCCTGACGAAGGTGTGCCCTTACGATTCGCTCCTGAAGTAGAGCTTTCTTTCGGAGTTCCTCTTGTTGGATCATTTGTTCCATCTCATCTTTCGCTGCCTCAAATTCAGCTTGTAACGCTTTAATCTGTACTTCCATTATGAGACGCTTGCGTTCAATTTCCCGCTGTTTTTGTTCAATTTCTTGTTGACGGGCTAAGGTAGCTGCTTTTTCTTGTGCCTCTTGTACGGTTCGGGCTGTTCCCGCTACTACACCACTTGCTCCAAGATAGACATCAATTAATTTAATTCCGGAATCCGTTAAATGAAATTCCCGGACTTGATTAGAGTGTTTCATCCCACGAGATTTGAGAAGATAAAGTAAACGATTGCGTTCGCCGTTATTTTCTTGATCTCGCAACAGCAGCCACGTATCCATTAACGACGAAATACCGACATTAGTTTGTTCAATCAGGCTGTTTCCTGATGTTAAATTAGTCAATACAGTAGTAATTTGCTTGGTTTTTAGGAAATCAACGAGACGCATTAGAAAGGATTGAACTTGTGTAGTGTTCCCGGCATGGTCTAAGCTAGATATGGGGTCAATGATCACAGCATTAGGGTTAAATTCATTAACTAACTGATGGATTTTTACGAGGTGCATTTCTAACCCATAGAAAGTTGGACGGAGGGATTTGAACGTCAAGAACCCTTTGTCAATCCATTCCGCCAAGTTAATGCCAATGGATCGCATATTACGAACAATCTGATTCGGAGATTCTTCAAACGCAATATAGAGACATCGTTCTCCCCGCTGACAAGTAGTATTAGCAAAATGAGCGCAAAGTGAACTTTTTCCAGTTCCAGCTGTGCCAGAAATTAAAATACTACTTCCGCGAAAGTATCCCTTACCTCCGAGCATATTGTCAAGGCGATCAATACCCGTTGATATCCGTTCTGTGGATACTTCATAATCTAATTCAACAGACGTAAGCGGTAAAACAGAAAGTCCATTTTCCTCAATAATAAACGGATATTCATTACTTCCGTGGCTTGAACCCCGATACTTAATAATCTGCAATCGTCGCGTTGAAAGTTCATTATCAATCCGCTGATCGAGGAGAATAACACAATCAGAAACATACTCTTCTAAGCCATGACGAGTAAGTTGATTCTCTCCCCTTTCACTCGTAATGATTGCCGTTACTCCTTTATCTTTTAGCCAGAGGAACAATCGCCGCAATTCGGAACGCACGATCGCACTATTTTCCAACCCTCCAAACAATACCTCAAGGGTATCTAATATGATTCGCTTTGCTTTAATTGAATCAATCGCGTAACCCAATCGAATAAATAACGCTTCGAGATCGTATTCTCCAGTTTCCTGAATTTGATTGCGATCAATATGAATGTAATTAAGCGCCAGCTTCTTCTGGGCAATTAATCCCTCTAAATCCCAGCCAAAGGAAGCCACATTTTGCACCAAGTCTTGAGGGGATTCTTCAAAGGAGATGAAAACGCCTGGTTCATTATACTGAAGTGCGCCCCGCATTAAAAATTCCATTGCCATGAGAGTTTTCCCACAACCCGCTTTACCGCAAACTAGTGTGGGACGACCTTTGGGTAATCCTCCCTTGGTGATTTCGTCCAGTCCTTCAATTCCAGTTGGGCATTTAGCAAGTGTAATCTTATGTGGCTTCGTGGTCATATTCAGCAGTAAAATGAGAGAAGGTTTAATTCAACTTTTGTAGTCAATTCTGCTATATTAGAATAGTCTCAATATCTCATCTAATTGTAACTCAATTTGTCAACAAATTAAGTATAAATCAGAACCCCTATAATTGAGAATAAAATTCGTGAGACTCGGGGATAAATCAAGGCCTTGTTTGCTCCTCACAAAGATGAAATTGGATAAGTTTCAAGCTGAGAATTAATCCAATAGTACTCGACTCAATGGGAAGAGGGAAAGACCACGAAAAACCTCGTTTTCCATTAATCTTTAACCTTTCTGTCAACTAGGCATGAAATTAATTCTGACACCTGACTCCTAAATGCTTGACCACCGTTAACTAAACTCAATACAATTACGTTCTACTCTATCAATCCAAGATAAATCCTAAATCCTTATGTCTATTACGCCTCCTGTTACTAAACGTAACTCACAAGACACCACAATCCCTAACGATCCTATCCTAACAACTCAACCCTTGACCCCCTCAATTCCTCCCCTTTTAGGTGCTTCATTAGACGAGTTAACCCAATGGGTCAAACAACAAGGACAACCCGCCTATCGAGGACATCAACTTCATCAATGGATTTATAAAAAAGGGGCGCGATCGCTCTCTGACATTTCCGTATTTCCCAAGTCCTGGCGTAATACTTTAGCCGATATCCCCATCGGTCGCTCAACCTTACATTACCGCTCCGAAGCTCCAGATGGTACAGTAAAATACCTGCTTCAATTAGCAGACAGTCACATCATCGAAACCGTCGGAATTCCCACATTTGATACAAAAAAAACACAAAAACAACACATAACCCATCCGCTACATCCGCTACAAAATCCGTTGCTAAAGTCGAAAGAACGCCTCACCGTTTGTGTATCTTCTCAAGTCGGTTGTCCCATGGCTTGTGACTTCTGTGCCACAGGAAAAGGAGGATTCATCCGCAATTTAGCGCCCCATGAAATAGTGGATCAAGTATTAACGGTTCAGGAAGACTTCGGGCAACGAGTTAGTAATGTAGTATTTATGGGAATGGGAGAACCACTGCTGAATTTAGATGCCGTTCTAAGTGCCGTGAAATCCATTAATCAAGATGTCGGAATTGGAATGCGATCGCTCACTATTTCAACTGTCGGTATTCCAGGTCGCATCCGTCAACTTGCCCAACATAATTTACAACTGACCTTTGCTGTTAGTCTTCATGCTTCTAATCAGAAATTACGAGAAAAACTCATTCCTACGGCGAAACGATATCCCCTAGAGGCGTTATTAGATGAGTGTCGGGAGTACGTAAACATAACGGGTCGTCGCGTAACCTTTGAATATATTCTTTTAGCGGGATTGAATGACTTACCCGAACACGCCATTGAATTAGCTGGACACCTGCGAGGGTTCCAAAGTCATGTTAACTTAATTCCCTACAATCCGATTAGTGAAGTCGATTATCAGCGCCCCAGTTTCCATCAGATTCAAGCCTTTGTTGAGGCTTTAGAAAACCATCATATTGCTGTAACTGTACGCCGTTCTCGTGGTTTGGAAAAAGATGCAGCTTGTGGACAATTAAGAGCGTCAAAAATACCTCAACCTCTATGAATTATACTAAGTTGCAGCTCACTCATATTAGTAGATAACGGAAGATAAGGGGGACAAGGAGGAAAAGGGGGAAAGAAAGTATTATGTAAAAAGCAACTTAGTATTAGATATTGAATCAATGCTGCTCACAACCAATACCATCTCCGCCCCCATCAAAGTTATGCGGGTCTGGTGGTAGTACAGTAAAATTTCGGTACTGAATATCCTTGCAATCCAGATCCGGTGGGGGTGAGGGAATACAGACACCTGGGTAAGCGCGATCGCACTGAACTTGACTAGGGGATGGAGAGGGGTAAAGTAAGACGATTAGGGCGAAAACTGTTATAGCTATTAAGGTGTAAAGTTTGACCATCTCTGAGACCCATTCACGCAATAAATGTATTATACTCAATCCGATTGGAAAACCCCTTTTTTACGACCCATGGTAGAGACGTTGAAATCACCGTATCTACAGGGTTTTGGCAACTCTGATTAAAGGGGGTATATAAACTGGATTTGGTATAAAGCGTTCTGTTGCTCAAATTCTCAAATCAAGCTGAAGTTGTGGTTGCGATCGCTCAACCAAACATAAAAAATCTCTACATACACTTAGCACGATTAACGTTAATGATTACCTTATACACCACACCGCCTCTATGGGGTCTACCGAGTCTTACCCCTGCTTGTATGAAGCTCGAAACCTGGCTGCGGATGGCAAAGGTTCTTTACAAAATTGATACAGAATTTAATATGACCTTAGCCCCCAAAGGCAAGATTCCTTTTATTGAGTATAAAGGAAAATTGATTGGCGATTCTACCCTAATTATTGAGATGTTTAAACAAAAAGAAGGGATCGATCTCGATCAAGAATTAACCCCTACTGAACGAGCCATCTCCCTGGCTTTTCGCCGGATGATTAAAGAAAATATTTACTGGGGATTAGTCCACATTCGTTACAACATAGAAAAAAACTGGCGAGTCTATCGGGACGTGTTAGGAACTATGCTCTCAATGGAGACTCCAGTACCAGAAAATGAGCCGATGATCGAGTCGATTCTCCAAACGGCTCAAACTCAGATGTACAATCACGGAATGGGTCGTCATAATGATCAGGAAATCTCTCAACTTATCACCGCTGATTTCCAAGCACTGTCAGATTTCCTAGGCGATAAACCGTTTTTTATGGGGGATAAACCGACAACGTTAGATGCAACTGCCTATGCTTACATCGGTAATTGTATTAAACCACCTTTAAGGCATCCAATTGTTGATTATGTTCTGAAATTAGATAATTTATGCCAGCATTGTGAACGAATGACTGAGCAATTTTTCAGCGATATGAAACTTGGTCATTAGTTGTTTGTTGTTTATTGTTTGTTGTTTGTTGTTTGT
>DNGI01000538.1:6563-12102 GCA_003486645.1 Cyanobacteria bacterium UBA11370
TTTGTTGTTTGTTGTTTTTTAGCTAACCGATGACCAATGACTAATGAAATGAAACAAGCTCAACCTCCCCTAGAATTTATCCCACCTGCGCTCAATCCCTTAGTTCTACAAATTGTTCAGCAGGTATTGCCGTTAAAACTACGTTTTTCAACTCCAATCGCTCAAATTGAAGCTGATAATGTTGAGAGTTTAGTCGATTTGTATCGCCAATTTCAGGAGCATAAAATTCGATTCTTAATGGCATTTCGCCATCCCAATGTTGATGACCCTTTGTGTATGGCTTACTTACTGTCGCGGTTAGTTCCTAAAGTCGCACAACAACAGGGAATATCTCTACAACACCCCATTCATGCCCATTTTATCTATGATCGCGGCATTCCTTTATGGGCTGGAGAACAAATGGGATGGCTGTATTCTCGCTTGGGTGGTACTCCAATCCATCGGGGTAAATCAGATTGGAGGGGGTTGCGATCAGCCCGCGACTTGTTTGTTAATGGTCAATTACCCATGGCGGCGGCTCCAGAAGGAGCAACAAATGGTCATAATGAGATTATTAGCCCTCTAGAACCAGGTATTGCTCAATTAGGATTTTGGTGTGCTGAAGATTTGCTGAAAGCTGGGCGATCAGAGCAGGTTTTAATTGTACCTGTAGGGATTAAATATTATTATGTAGAATCTCCGTGGAACTCACTAGAAAAACTGTTGAGTGAATTGGAAACCGATAGCGGTTTATCTGTGGAGCAAGAGCATTCTGAATTTCCTCATGAGGAGTCAGAGTTAGATGATTCAACTCAAACACATTCGATTAACCACAGTCAAGACTCAACCCTTAAAAGTCAAAAATTACTTTATCGACGGCTTTATCGTTTGAGTGAGCATTTATTAGGGTTAATGGAGGAGTTTTATACGCGGTTTTATCATCAAACTTTACCCACAGTTATAGAAGGTCAAGTTTCTGTAAAATCCGGGTCAGGCGTGAGTGCAAATGAAGTGTTAACGGCTCGCCTTCAGGCTTTATTAAATGTTGCACTCCAGGTAGCAGAGGAGTATTTTGATCTACCAGCCAAAGGAAGTTTAATTGACCGCTGTCGTCGGTTAGAACAAGCGGGATGGGATTCGATTTATCGAGAAGATTTCAAGAGTCTTAAAACAGTTTCTGCTGTAGAACGGGGATTAGGCGATCGCATTGCCGAAGAAGCGAATTTACGAATGTGGCATATGCGGTTAGTGGAAACGTTTGTGGCTGTAACAGGTCGATATGTGATTGAAAAACCAACGGTAGAGAGATTTGCTGAAACCACCTTACTTTTATGGGATATGGTGACTCGAATTAAGGGGGATAATCCTTTCAATCGTCCTCAGTTGGGTAAGAAACGAGTGAAAATGACAATAGGACAACCTCTATCAGTTTCAGAGCGCTATTCAGTTTATCAAACCAATCGTCAAGGTGCTAGACAAGCGGTTGCTGATCTTACTCAAGATTTGCAACAAACGATGGAAAGTTTGATAGTTCCACGAACCTGATCGATAGGAATTAGTTAGATTCTTAGATACTTGCGAAGTAGAGAAGCATTTTGTTGGTGAACTTTTATTCGCTCAGTTAGTAATTCCGCTGTTAGAGAATAATCAGCCATTTGAGCTTGTTCACTAACAAATAGAGCCTTACGACTGACTGATTCATTGCTTTCAATTAATAGCGGAATCATATCTTGTAGAGTAGGAACTTCTGCTGTTTCTGCCATAGAAGACAGGCGCAGGAACTCAGTATGAGGATCGGGTGTTGGAATTCCTAGAGCCTTAATGCGCTCTGTAATCTGTTCCACCGCCGTTGTCATTTCAGTGTACTGTTTTTCTAACAGTTCATCTAAAGAATCAGACAACGGTTCAGTAACTTTCCATCTACAGTTATGCGTTTTTAAGTAAATACTATAAGTATCTTCTAAAACCTGGGATAAACCTGAAACTAGGGTGATATGTTCAGTTTGTTCAATAGTAGTATAGATATCCACTTGAGAATTAAGTTCACCAATCCGATCCTTCAATTTATCCAGTGGAGTATTAGCTTCTTCTTGGTCGGTTTGTTGTCCGTTGAGTGGGGAAATCATGCTATTTATTTCTACAACAAATTGGGATATTGTGTGATCTCAAATCCTTGTAAAGACCTTCAATGAAACGTCTCTACATTCTTTGAAAGGAGATGTCTAATTAGGAAAGAGAGAGAATCCTGTGAATGAATTCACGGGTATCAATTATCTTACTTCTTACTTCTGACTGCTGACTAGTGACTACTAACTCCTATAATTTTTCCTATAATTTTTCAACAAAAATTTTCATAGTTTCCATTTGGGCAGAACCAAAAATTGTAGCAAAAGAAACATCGGCAGCATCTCGTCCTGTACCAATCCGAATCAATCCATCAAGAGGAACCAGTCGAGTAGCATCAAATAAATACCAGCGATCGCCTAAATAAGCTTCAAAACAAGCATGAAAATCGGGGGGTTCTAAACGATACGCGTAAGCAGAAACAAACCGTGCTGGAATGTTTAATGCCCGACAAAATGCAATTCCTAAATGAGCAAAATCTCGACAAACTCCTGCTCGTTCTGTTGCTGTATCGTAAGCTGAAGTATGGGCATTTGTGCTACCTGATAAATAGGTAACGTTGTCGTAAATCCAGTTACAGATAGCCGTCACTCTGGAATATCCCGGTTTTAATTGACCAAATTCATGTTGTGCTAACCGCATTAATCGATCTGACTGACAGTAGCGGCTTGGAAATAGGTAATAGAGAGTTTCTAGGGGGAATTTAGCGGGGGAAATTTCGGGAATTGAGTCAAGATTTTGGTTATCTTTCAATAACTCGACTGTTGCGTAGTACGAAAGTTGTAGAGTTCCAGGGGGTGCGATAATGCGAATATATCGATTTTCAACAAAGGGAGAGACATATTCTTCAAAATCGAGAGATGGTTCAATTTGAAGGTCTTCGTCTAGAACGTTCTGGTCACTGTTTTTTACAACACTGATGTTAAAAATAAAAGTAGTAGAATCAGGAATATTGTAATTTAATTTAGATCCAAGTTTAAATTTCATAGTTAGGGATTAGAGATTAACGAGTTAATAGTATGGTTGAATATTTTTTCTAGAGTTTCATCTATCTAGAGGGAGATTATGCAATCAGTTAGGAGGAACTGTTTACTAGTTGCTGCTGAATTCCCATCAATTTGCAACTTATTCCCCATTATCTCCTAATTGACAAATCCGATCCGATAGCATTGCTGCTACATCCGGAGGTACGGAAGTAAAATGGATGTAAAAACCCTGATTATCATGAGGTAATTTGCCCGTTACCTTGGCGTATAAGGTTCCCATTTGATCGGCGCGATCGCCAGGAATTAAGAAATTAATTTTGATATTACTCAAAGGTTCTAAACTATACTCGGCGCGTACCTCAGCGTTTGTTAGAGAGAGTTTTACAATTCTTCCTTGAAATACAGTTTCGCCAATATGTTTACCATGCACAACCGTACACAGGATGGGTATATCTTGATTTAGTTTAAGCAACGTATCTTCTTGACTATCCAAAAATAAATTATAGCTTCCACCGATTCCTCGGACTTGAAAAATAGCAATTGCCTCGTCAAATCCCTTGGGTTTTACTAACTTTTGCTGTTGAATTTGAACAATAGCTGCCACTTCTTCTAACGTTGTCTCTGAGATAAAAATTTGTCCCCCTACTGTATAAGATTCAATCCGAGATGTGAGATTAATATTCGCCCCAACTACAGCATATTTAGCGCGTTTTTGGGAACCGATATTACCGACTACAACATCCCCTGTGTTAATCCCAATTCCCATTTGAATTTGCGGCAATCCTAACCGTTTCAATTGTTCGTTAACGGAAGACATTGCTAACTGCATCGCAACCGCACAAGCTACTGCGCGTTGAGGATCATCCTCTTTTTGTGTAGGTGCACCAAACAGGACTAAAATGGTATCACCAATAAACTCATCAATGGTTCCTCCATACTGAGTAATGACTTCAGTCATTTCAGCCAAATAGATGTTTAATAACTCAACAATTATTTCGGGTTGCAAGCGTTCAGAGATAGCAGAAAAACCTCTTAAATCCGACATCAAAATTGTTACCTTTCGCCGTTCTCCTCCTAACTTCAATCCTTGAGGAGTTTCGAGTAACGTAGCGACAACTTCATCAGTAACATAACGGCTGAAAATCTGGCGAATAGTATCGGCAGTATGGCCGAGGTAAGTGGCGATCGCAATCACTGAACCAACTATACCCAATAGCGGTGGCACAAGGGGAATCCACCACCCTCCTAAAAATGCTAAATAACAGATGCCATAGAGACTGCTAATCGCTAACAAAATACCAACCGTCGATCTCAGAGAAAACTTAGTAATTCCTCGCGCATATCGCCATTTCCAGCTTAACGTCGCGCCTATTAATGACCAGAAAAAAATCCATATCCACTCTAACGGATCGAACCACGTTTTAATTACAGGCTGTTCTCCTAGGGCTGAACTAATGATGTGGCTGGTGAGATTCGCTTGAATTTCCACCCCTGCCATTTTATCGGGAATACCGATTAGTTTGCTACTATAAGGGATTAGAAATAAATCTTTTTTACTTTGAGCCGTTGCCCCAATCAAAACAAGGCGATCGCTAAACAATTGTGACGGTATTTTATCCTCTAAAACTTGACTCACTGATACAGTACGAAAGCTTTTTGGTCGTCCTCTATAATTTAAGAGGATCTGATAGCCTTCAGCATTAGTACGGATATAGCCACCATCATTTTTTTCAAAGGGAACAAATATGGCTTGACCTAATTGTAAATTATTTGGATTTGCCGCTGACGGTTGCGGTAGAATACCTTTACTTTTGAGATAAATTTCGGCTAATCTCAGTCCCAAACTAGAGACTATTTCCCCATCTTTAGCAGTCAGATACAGAAACGTTCGACGCAACTTACTATCTGCATCAAGAAGGGCATCATTCGCCGCAACTTGACCTAATTCTTTGAGTACAGGGGGTGGATTAATGGGTGAGTCTTCATTATTTCCAATGACTTTTTGGATGCCAATTAAATTTGGTGTAGATTTAAAAATTTGAACTAGACTTTTGTGTCCCGGTTCTTCCGGTAAATCTCGATAAATATCTAAACCAATGGCTTTTGGTTGTTGCTGTTTGACTTTTTCAAGTAACTCGGCTATCTTGGCATCAGATAAAGTAGATTGACCGATTTTTTGAATATCTGATTCTGTCAATCCCACAATGACAATGCGTGGATCGGCTGGTTTTTCAGGGCGCAGACGAAACAATTGATCGAGGGCTGCCCACTCAAAAGATTGCAACAATCCAGCCAAGCGCACAGCAATTAATAACCCAGTAATACTAGGGGCTGTAATCCATACTCCCCGCCATTCCCAAAGCAGCTTTTTCAATTTCATCTGTTGAGTATTGGTCACTAGTCATTAGTCATTAGTCATTAGTCATTAGTCATTAGTCATTGGTTGTTAG
>DNGI01000538.1:12406-19367 GCA_003486645.1 Cyanobacteria bacterium UBA11370
ACAAACAACAAACAACAAATTACTAATTTTATTTCTGACAGCAATCCACCAACGGATCTTGACTAAACAGTTCGAGTCCGGCGGAAGTAAACAGTTGTTGCCAGTCAGCAATTAGGGTAAGATTATCAGGTTCAGAACGGCGTAAAGAAAGTAAACTAGCTACAGCATCATGCCAAATCCCTGATTCAGCATAGAATGCTGGGAGTTGGTTAGGAGTAGCATTCTTGAGCTGTTCTTTAAGAATTTCTGTCGGTTCAATTCGCTGAATCCAACCCGTATTGCTGTTTCCATTATTAATCCAATCATCAGGATTATTTACGGCAATAAAATACCACCGATACCATTTACCAACTTCTAGAGGAAGTGAGGTATTCGGGGGGAGAGTAACACTTACAATACCCGGTTGTTTCGGCATTGAAAAATCAGTCCAGTAGACGATATGTTCGTCCTCATCGATCAGAATAAATTCCCCTTTTTGGGCAGTCGTTTCGGGAATATAGC
The DNA here is from genome assembly GCA_003486645.1 of Cyanobacteria bacterium UBA11370. GTDB lineage: Bacteria > Cyanobacteriota > Cyanobacteriia > Cyanobacteriales > Coleofasciculaceae > UBA11370. The sequence goes on from DNGI01000538.1 coordinate 12,908, forward strand.
CAAAGAATGTAGGATATTCTGATACAGTTAATCCAAAATTAGTTGCTTCAGATTTGAGGTTTGGCATCAAAGCCGTGATCAACTTTTGATTAGATAATGAAGTAATATTACGAGTTCCTAAATCCTCCGTTTGTGGAGGTGCGCCTCTATCAGGAGGGCGGAACGTTTGAGCTAATTTCCAACTCCTTGTTATCCTTAAATCTAGTGGTTCACCCAATTCATTTTGATCGAGGCTATTCTCTCTTGTTCCCATCCCCCTATCTTTCCACCCATTACTATCAGTATTGCTAACAAGTAGAGAAGACTGGGGCGATCGCATCTGTCTTTGGGTTGAGAATCCAGGAGCAATAAATAGTTCTAGACATAGGACTATCGCTAGGCTGACAACCGATAGGGAGTTGGTAACGGCTAACACAAACCTTCGCATTTCCATACACATCTCCTTCACCTTAGTACATTTAAGTCACCTTGTACGCTTGAATCGTACAAACTCGATCACCTGATACCCTTTTGGAGTTGAAATGTTAGACTTTGGATTGTAAAACCTTTGCCAGTAGGGAATTACAAGAATCAAGTGTTTAAAAATTTTCAATCTAAAGGATATGAGTTGCTAACTGGACAAATACTTTGACGCATATTTAGTAAAATTGCTCCCCCGAACTACGTTCCGCTACGCTAACTCCCCCGAACTGCGTTCCGCTGCGCTAACTCCCTCTCTTCCCCTCACTCTTTTTTTAGGGTTATTCAAAGCTGAGGATCTCACCTTCTCGCCTCATTTAATAACTTCAGTTAATATCTAGATTTGAAATTTGAATGTACTACAGTGTATTCAACTACTTTGCAGAGCCATTAGTGGTTTCGCTTACTTTCACAAAACGAATAACCAATGACTAATAACTACTTTATCAATTTTCTGTAACCTTCCAACCCCCATTCCAATCTGCGGGTGGAGGAGATTTTAGCCAGTGCAGGCATCGTTGAATCTGTAATATGGCGGCAATATCGCTGTTATCAATAGCTAGAACTTGAGAAAACTCACTCATCGCTAGGGCAAACTGTCGTTGTAGATAATACTCACGCCCTTTATGGTAATGCTCGACAATTTGTTGCCGTTGTTCTGAAATGGGTTCGGAACGCAATCCCACTAATTCATAGATGGCCAAGGGTGGCTTTTTGTTTTTGACCTGAATATGGTCAAGTTCCCTAACCCAAATGCGATCGCTACAATATCGATAGGTTGTTTCACTAATAATAATATCACAGTTATAGTGTTGACTGCTACGTTCTAACAAGGAGGTAAAATTAATGGCATCGTTAGGAGAATTCCGATGAAAACTTTTAGAATTAAGATTCATATGTCCAGAATGAATACCAATTCCAATTCGGAGCGGCTGCTGATTTTTTATAAAATGATTGTGGTTAAATTCTGCCAATCGTTGCTGCATTTCAATTGCTGTTTTTACCGCATACCATGCTCGCTCCTTTAAGGGCAAAGACATACCAAAAATAGCAATTAACGCATCACCAATATATTGATCCAATCTTCCTTGATGCTTGAATACTGCATCAACCATCCATTCAAAATACTGGTTAATTGAGTCAACCACTTCTTCAGTGTCTATCGCTCCAAGCCAGCTCGTATAGCCTCGAACATCGGAGCATAAAATTGAAACATCTTCTTGGATGGATGAGTGACCATTACGCTCTTTTAACCAGTCTTGAGCTAATTCTTTAGTAATTTGGCAGGAGGGGATAATAGTGGAGGGTTTATCTCCACTAAACTCCTGTATCACCACCAACAGACCATAAAGATTATTGCCGTTATTGGTATCAGTCATTGCATTGATCGATAAATCAATTTTCTGTTCCGCTACTCCAGTAATTAACGTTTGATTTGGGTAATATTGTTGGTGATTTCCCTCTAAAGCGTCTTGAATCCACTGATCCAATTTAGCTTCTTTAATTTGGAGTAGTTCTCTAATTTTTAGACGTTCTATAGTTTGAATATCAGTAATCTTTAAAATTTGCTTTGCTTGTTCATTTAAGGTAACAATCTGCCCCTCGGAATCAGTGTAAATGACACCCTTATCCAAACTCGAAAAAATATACCGCTGAATTTGTTCTTGTTGCTTGAGGGTGGCGAATTGTTTAGCATTTTGTAAAACGATACCTATTTGTACGTTAAATGCTGCCATTAATTTTCGATCCGCTTCACTAAAACTTGCTTTGAAACCTTCCGGTGGCATTGGCCAATCCTCTGGGTTATAGTTAGAAAAATTTCCCCCTTTCTTTCTGTTGACTAATTCAATCACAGCCAATAATTGACCATCCGGATTAAAGATGGGCATACAAAGTAAGCTGCATGTGCGATAATTGGTTTGGCGATCGCGCTGTTTGATTGACTCGGAACCGGGATGAATATACAAGTCAAATGGGATATTAATCGGTTGTCTCGATGCAGCGACTTTAGCAATTAATTCAGATCCAATGGGTAAGCATACTTTTTTTATAGAAGTATCTGAACTCTGAATCATTGTCCACCGTTCCTCGCGTTCAGAGTTGACTAACCATAAGGTAGTACGATCCGCATTCATCAACTCTTTGGCTTCAGTGACGATTAACTTGAGAGTGGTATCTAAATCTAAACTCCCTTGAGTAATAGTGTGAATCGCTTTAATAAAAGAGACAATAATTCGTTGTTTTTTTATTTCTGCATAAAGGGACTGACAGCGTTCAGCCGTCGCTTGAATCCAAGCACTTGCCTGAATAAATCGTTTTTTATCTTTTTTAGTAAAGCCTTGGGTATCAATTTTTTGATATAAAGGTTGTTCAGGATCAGAGTCTGAATTTAATTTGTTGATTAATTGTACGAAAGCAATAATATTCCCTTCTGAATTAACAAGAGGTAAGGCTAGTAAGTTATAGGTTGTATAAGAAGAGTGCCGATCAGATGTTGGCGTAGAACCTAACGTTGAACCCTTGCGATCGCTAAAAGGAACAGCAACAAACTTTCTTAAGTTAGCAACACCACCCATGCCAATATAGATCGGAACTCTGACTTCAATAAAATGCTCACTCTCACTGCTAAGAATTAAGCAATGTTCATGATCATCCCGATCTAATAAAAAAATAGTCGCCCGATCTACTCCCAGAATCTTTTTAAACGACTGAAGAATTTCAACCAATATTTCTGTTAGAATTACATCTAAGTCCTGGCGTTGTGACATAGTTCTAATTCCTCAAATTGACTGACCAGGTAGTTGCAATTCGTGGGAAGTGGAGAGTTGGGGGAAGCGGAGAATCTGACTCCTGAATACTGACTGCTGAATTCTGTTGTAACTGTGCCTCACCCATTTGAGAAAGGCTATATACCCAAAGACTAACAGAAGAAAAACCAAGACAATGAATAATATCACGTCTGATTGTCCCTTCTCCACTCCTCACGCCCCAAACAAGGTAAAATAAACCAAAAGATCGATCCATTTCCAGGAGAACTGATTGCGCCAATTTCACCTCCATGAGCGGTAATAATTTGCCGACAAAGATACAAACCTAAACCAATGCCAGTATAGTGGCGGGTATTGCCGCCTCGATAGTAAAGTTCAAACAAGCGATCGCACAATTCTTGAGTCATCCCTATCCCATTATCCTCAACTGTGCAGCGAATCCAATCATTCTCAACTGTAGCGTTGAACGTTAGAGTCAATCCAGGTAGATTATATTTAAGAGCATTCGTGACTAAATTTTCATAGACCCGTCGTAGCTGAATTGGATCGGCATTCAGTAAGGGTAAATTAGGAGATATTTTATTAATCAGAGTCGCTTGATGTTGGTTTAACAGTGGATTTAAATCTTCAATAATCGTTTGCATAAGCTGACTCAGATTTACAGGTTCACAGTGGAGAAGAATACCTTGTACTTCGGTTGAATGCGCTTCGAGTAAGGAGTTAATCAGATGCAGTTGGCGATCGCTACTCTCTACCATCCGTTCTAAAATAGAGCGAGAGAGAGAAAGAGTTTCTTCCGGCTGATTTAATAAATTTTGCAACACCAGTGACATTCCCATAATTGGGGTACGTAAATCATGAGAAAATGCGTGTAAGAACACATCTTTAAGTTGATAAAGTTCTTGCAATTCCTGCATTTTTTGCTGTAACTGGTGCGTGCGTTTTTCGACTTGACTTTCTAAACTAGTATTGAGAAGTTGAACTTGTTGATAAAGTTCGGCTTGTTGAATGGCGATCGCTACCTGAATGGCTAATTGTTTCAGCAAATCAATTTCAAACCGATGCCAATGTCGAGGTGCTGTACATTGATGAGCAACTAAAACTCCAAAAAATTGCTCATTAACCATAATCGGTACTCCCAAAATGGCTTGGATCTGTTCACGAGTACAGACTTCAGTTCGTAATGACGAAAGTTGAGCCTGACTCACATCATCTATAATTTGAACCTCACCTTGTTCAAAGATGGCTTTAATTTCCTCCAAAAAATTCTCATCCGGAACCGAACCCAGCAACGATTTACAATTAGAAGTAACCGATTCTGCCACCACTTGCCCTCGATAGGTTGCATTCACATAAGCAATAAAAACCCGATCACAAGCTAGAAACTGCCGCACTTCCGTTACTGTAGTATTCAGAATAGTATTCAAATCCAACGATTTGCGAATCCGCAGAGCAATTTCCCCCAACAAGCGATCGCGTTCCACCGCTAACAACAATTGCTCTTCCGTCCGCTTCCGCTCTGTGATATCGTTAGTAACGGAGAGAATATAAGGCTCTCCCATTAGGTGAATCATTTCTGCTGAAAACAAACCCACCGCGATCGCCCCAGACTTACGACGAAACTCAAATTCCAGGTTACGAACCTCTCCCCTTTCTTGTAAGAGTTGCATCAGGGTAGCGCGGTCTGCTAAATTGACCCATAGATTCAAATCAAAGACAGTACGACCAATAACTTCCTCCCGCTCATAGCCCGCAACCCGCAAGAAACTATCATTCACATCAATCAACCGTCCATCCATTACAGACGTGATTGCCATGGCATCGGGACTCGAACAAAATGCCTTTGCAAACTTCTCCTCCGACTCCCGCAGTGCCGCTTCTGTTTGCTTGCGTTCGGTAATATCGATCAGCACCCCATTCCAGAGAATTTCTCCCTCATTCACCGCAGCTTGGGAATGCGATCGCTCTGGGCGAGAGATGCCTTCTACCCATTTCAGTTTACCCGATGGGGTTGTGAATCGTCCCTGCCACCTCCAAGGTTGTAGCGCGATTGCCGACGTTTCCACCGCCGCGAAAAATCCTAAACGGTCATCCGGATGCAACAAGTTTGTCAGTAAACTAAAATCAGTCATGACGGCTTCCGGTTCAACTTCAAACAACTCCCAACACCCAGAACTCGCAAACGTGATGCCAAAGGAACCATCTTGACGACGCAATAATTGATAAATTAAACCCGGAACGTTAGCCGTAATTTGGTGCAAACAAGCCGTATATTCAGTTTGTAACTGTGCCGTGCGCTCTAAAGCTTGACGGTGAGCGATAAAACTCCCTAAAGTTGCTGCCATTGTCATTAAAACCGCTTCCTCATCCGTTGACCACTGTCGCTCAGTTTGACAATCATCAAACCCAATAAAGCCCCAAATTTTACCATTCACCGGAATCGGTACAAGTAAAATTGATAGAATCCCTTGAGGTTCCAACAGTTCTCGTTCAACGGTAGATAAGTTTCGGACTAGGGAACTCGCCGAGTATCCGGAAGAAAGACGATCATACCACCCCGTCATCCCAGCCGCCCTGTAGCTCAGATTTTGGAGTAGGGGATTGTCAATTTGAGCGCTAACATGAGGAGCAGACCATTCAAACCGCTGACTCATCGCAGGTTCATCGGTTTCTGGATGGCGGTGATGCTCAAAAATATACACGCGGGAAACCCCTGTGACTTTCCCCAAAATCTCTAACGCTTGATTAACTCCTGTTGGTGCATTACTGTGAGTTAATAACGCTTGAGTCGCTTGAGCCACCCCTTGAAGTAAGTTAGTTGGCGGCTTAGAGGGTTGAGGTTCAGGTGGAGTCAGACTCTTGACTATTTCACTAAAGTTAGTCGTATCAGCGCTAATTTGGGCTAAGAGGGTTTGCAGTTGTGCAAAAGCCACCTCATCCCGACAACAATTCCGTAGCGCTTGTAGCTGGTCAACATCCCAAATCATGATCGGTTTTGCCGCCCATGCCAACTGTAATGTCCTGTTGATTATGTTACAGACAATTACGATCAAACACCTATGGGGGGAGGGGGAGACAACGTTTATAAATAGTCGTTATGAATAAACCCCTTGCAAATGTCGAGATTCCCTCCTTCGGAAAACCCCTATATCCTGTTCAGGTAATTACCTAGGGCTTGCTGAATAAGTTTTTTGGTGAGGTTTCAAAAAGGCAGGGGGGCAGGGGGCAGGGGG
>DNGI01000128.1 GCA_003486645.1 Cyanobacteria bacterium UBA11370
AGGACTTACGCAACTGGCACATATAGTAGGGTGCGTCAGACCATCAAACCCTGATTATCTCGATAAATATCTTGGTCTGACGCACCCTACAAGTTGATTTAAATGTGACACTTGCGTAAGTCCTGAGCCAGTAGCAATGAGCAATGAGCAATTCCTTAGTTTATTAGTAACAACTTACGCTAATAAAAGTGATTTTCGCTCTAGTTGCCTTTAAGTTTTTACAGCCTATTGCAGGTGAATGAAATACAAAATTGAGTTCCTCTTGCTAGAGGGAGCAAGCTGTGAATAGCTGCTGATCACCGGAAGCTGCTGTATATTTGCCAAAAGGGGATGCTCCTCGCTACCATGCCAAAGGAACCCCTCATTAGCAATACCAGGAGAACCGAAAAATGTTCCTTGATGAACTCAGCCCAATTTTAAAAGAACTAATCCAGCAACCTCTCGCTTTCGTCGGTGGATTTTGCTCTGGCGTATTTCGACTCAACCTTTCCGATGATCCTGTAAAAAGTTGGCTTGATCGCCAAACAGGTTCTACTGCCTACACTAGTCCCATGAGTAGTGATAATGGCAAAACTAGTGGGCCTCAATCCATTTCAATTGAATAAAACTATCGCTACAGGTGCATTGCGATCGCAGTGTGCCTTTCCAGTGGGAATGATCAGTAGGGTGGGCAATGCCTACCTTACCCCAGACAAAAAGAAGATTTACTGATGGCATATAGCAGTTCTCATGGTCATGATGTACAAATTCTTAAGTTTTGGGGAGTGGGGAGTGGGGAGTGGGGAGTGGGGAAGAAAATTAACTGTATCTCACCTATTTGAGAAATGGTATATAGCAATTTTACCCTACCTAAAGTCAAGGAAGAGTTTGGGTTAACGGTGGATGAAACTCAAAATCTATTTGCCGATGTACCAGCCGTTAATCCCTCGGATATTCTCAGCGTTACTTTACAAGAATACATTTATTTAGCAACAGCAATTGGCACAGAAAAAGCACGTTCTGAATTTTTGATTGCACCAATTTTAACTGAGGTTAGACGACAATTAAATTATCAAATTAGCTTGTTTTCGGGGACGGATTTTAATGTAGATATTGAGAAAGGTTTGAGCGGATATTGTGACTTTTTAATCAGTGCGTCTAGAGAACAGTTTTTTATTAGCGCTCCTGTGATTATCGTGGTTGAGGCGAAAAATGAAAATATTATTGGCGGGCTAGGGCAATGTGTAGCAGAAATGGTGGCAGCTCAAATTTTTAATCAACGCCAAGGACTTAATATTCCCGTGATTTATGGGGTGGTAACGAGTGGTACAGCTTGGCGGTTTTTGACGCTGAATGGCAACCTGGTTTGTATTGATTTAGTTGAATACTATATTAAGGAAGTTGATCAGATTTTAGGAATTATTTTAAACCCGATTCAAGCTTATTTATCAAAGTAGGGTGGTAATGTCCACCTTACAAAATGTAAACTAGATCACCACCCAGAATTCAACAAGTAAGCTATCATATACACCATATCTACAAGTTCAGTTATACCCTTGGTCAGGTTTTTAGTTGAACGGCTGCGTTTGTGGTTGCTCAGTCTGGAAAGCTTACCAATGGTCGATCAGACAAGACGTTGAGCAACTTGCATCTTCTACTTCTCGTCTGTGGCTCTGAACTTTGGTTCTTCGTTCAGCCTTATCGATCCACATGACCATTTATATCGGAAACCTGTCTTACCAAGCCACCGAAGAAGACTTGAGAACAGTTTTCGCTGATTACGGCACCGTTAAACGAGTCGTATTACCCACAGACAGAGAAACAGGGCGGCTACGCGGGTTTGCTTTTGTAGAAATGACAGAAGATGATCAAGAAGCCTCAGCTATATCCGAATTGGACGGTGCTGAGTGGATGGGACGGCAACTCAGAGTGAATAAAGCCAGACCCCGTGAAGAGAACAATCGTACTGGAGTAAAGCGTAGTACTAAAGCTAGTAAGAGTTGGTCTTAAGTTTAGTTGTTGGTTGTTGGTTGTTAGTTGTTAGTTGTTAGTTATTAGTTATTAGTTGTCATTAGACCTCTTGCGAAAGTCGATTTTGGCAACGCAAAACTAATACATTGAGGAGTCCGATTTCCCATTTATGCAAGAGGTCTATTGATGAGTAGCCATAAACTACGGATAACGGACAACAGACAATAGACAACTAACCAACAACAAGCAACCAACAACTAATCTCCCAGACAGATACCCAAGCCTCTAGCCGTTTTAACTAAGGTGCCATTGAGGTCTACAGCCTGATACTTGCCGATCGCTTCTGTAATCGGTACAGTTACGATTTGGCGATTTTGCCATGTCACCATTTGGTCGTAGTGTCCCTCCGCGATTAAATCAACAGCCGCTACACCAAACGCTGAGGCGGTTAAGCGATCTAGGGGTGATGGAGTACCACCGCGCTGGGTATGACCCAAAACGGTAACTCGCGTTTCTGCGCCACTACAAGCACAAATACGTTCCGCCAGATAATGACCAATCCCGCCATATCGACGTTCCCCGAAGCTGACGCTACTTTCCACCACCTCACCCGTTTCCGTGCGAACCGCCTCTGACACGATCACAACACTATAATTCTTGCCCTGATCCTGACGTTCTTTAATTTTGCGGCAGATATTCTCAATCGTATAAGGAATTTCTGGAATCAAGATAATCTCTGCCCCGCCAGCGATCCCCGCACTAATCGCAATATGACCCGCATCCCGTCCCATAACTTCCAGAATCATGACGCGATCATGACTAGCAGCGGTGAATTGTAACCGATCTAAGGCTTCCGTAGCAATGTTGACGGCTGTATCAAATCCAATGGAACGCTCTGTAATCCCCACATCATTATCAATGGTTTTGGGAATTCCCACTAAATTGATCCCGCCTTGTGCTGCCAATTTGCGGAGAATTGCCAAACTGCCATCACCACCAATGCCAATCAGGGCATCAAGTCCTAACTGATGATACCCCTCAATAATTTCCGAGGAGCGATCGCTAAATGTCCCATCCGGTAGGGGAAATGCAAACGGATTCCCTCGGTTGGTTGTGCCCAGCATCGTACCTGCTAACGTCAGCGTTGTATCGACCTGGTTGCGATCCAGTAGCATAGCATGAGGAGGACGACTCATTAAACCCTGAGTTGACCGAAAAATCCCCATAACTTCCCAATTGTAGGTTCCTACTGCTCGGTGAACAACTGCCCGAATTGCCGCGTTTAACCCAGCACAATCTCCACCACTTGTAAGAATTCCGATGCGTTTGTGTTCTCCCATACTCTTTATTTAAGGTTGCCTTGCTATGTTCTATTCGATTTGAACTCAGGTATTCTCATTTAGACAAGAAACTTAGTATTAAGATTTGATTTCAACTTAAAAAGGTGCGCTCATAATCATTGGTACTCTATATTAACCGGATTTGGTATCATACCATTTAAAAAACGAAATGCACCACATAATTTTACAAGTAGGATGGCAGTGCCCACCCTCAATATACAGTTTCTGAGTCAGTTCTAAGGAGTCAGAATGTAAAATCATTGCCTCCAAAATGGTATCACTAGCTCATCAACACTAAATTATCACGATGCACTACAGTTTCCGCTCCTGAATAGCCTAAAATCCCAACAATTTCTTCCGATTTACGTCCCCGAATTTTTTGGAGTTCATGACTACTATAATTAACCAGCCCTCTCGCAATTTCTGTCCCCTTGGTATCGCATAACTGTACCGCATCAGATAAGCGAAAATCTCCTTCAATCGCCGTAATTCCTGCGGCTAATAACGACTTCCCCCCTTGAGAAATAGCCGCAACTGCACCCTTATCCAAATAGATTTTGCCAGCAGGAACTAAACTGTGAGCAATCCAACGCTTGCGGGCATTATCGGTTCGGGGTTGGGGTTCAAATTGAGTTCCTAACAGTTCTCCCTGTAAAATTTTTTCTATCGTTTCTGGGTGTCGTCCTTCAGTAATAACTGTCCTCACGCCTGCACTCGTAGCAATTCTTGCCGCTGCAATTTTAGTCACCATTCCACCCGTTCCCCACTGAGATCCTGATTCTCCCGTTTGTACTTGAAGTTCTTCTAACTCCTCAATTCGGTTGACTAAAGTAATCGGTTGTGCATCAGGGACTTCGCGGGGATCTGCCGAGTATAGCCGATCAACATCCGTTAATAAAAATAACCAATCCGCTTCAATTAAACTGGCAACTAAAGCACTTAAAGTATCGTTATCGCCAAACTTCAATTCCTCAACAGCAACGGTGTCATTTTCATTCACCACCGGAATTATGCCTAACTGTAACAGTTCTCGAAATGTAGCATACGCATTAACATAACAACTGCGCTGCATAAAATCATGACGACTTAAAAGAACTTGAGCGATCGGTTGCTGAAGACTGGTAAAAAAATCATCATATACTCGCATCAACCGTCCTTGTCCCACCGCCGCTATAGCTTGTTTGAGTGCTAAGGTTTGCGGTCTTAATTTTAACCCTAACCGGGCACAACCAATCCCCACCGCACCCGATGTTACCAACACAACGCCATGACCCGAAGCACGCAACTTTGTAAGCGTTTCAACTAACATAGCAATGGTTGACAGGGCTAACTGGCCTGTAGCAGCTTGAGTTAAGCTAGAGGTACCAACTTTAACAACAATAGTTTGATTAGGCATGGGGTATGAGAAATTATAACGATTTTCACTGACTTGAGGTTTTTAGTAGCTCTCTCACCCAAGCCCGAAACGCTTTCATTGTTTTATTTCTCCCTAGAGTTTGACTCTGTTTTAGATAGTGAATAATACCTTCACGGAGCGGTAAATTAGGGAAGTTATGACTTGTTTTTGATTCAATATATTTGCCGTTTTGTAGAAGATTAATTTGTAACTTTCCTTGCTCAAACCGCCAAAGTTCACGAACTCCTAACGCTTCATAAATACTAGGATGGGTACGGGAGGTGATATCAATTTCCAGGGCTAAATCCGGAGGAGGGTCTACTGTTAAATCAATCCGCTTCTTTCCTCGAATGGCGGCTTCATTTTGAATATAAAAACATTGATCAGGCTCTATTCCTTTAGTCATTCCTTCGTTTTTAAATGTCGTCGATCCTAAGCTTCTAAATTCAATATCCAGTTCTTCCAGCAGGGCTTTGAGTAGATCGCTAATAATTTCTTTATTGTCCTCATGCTCTGGTAGTGGGGTCATAATTTCTAGTATTCCATTATCATAGGCAATTCGAGCCGCCCGGTGTTCCCCTAACTCGTCCAAAATGGTTTCAAATTCCTGCCAATTTACACCAGAGAGTAGAACTCGCTGTCCTGCTGGCACTGTCAATCGATTTAATTCCAAGAGCATTTTTTATAACCGAATTAATTACACCAGTTTGCAGCTTAATGAACTACACTAATTCACCCTCATACCAAATTCGGATCAGATACTCCTTTAATCGCAGTTGTCGGCATCCAGTAGAGAGATGTTGCAATGCAACGTCTCTACTTCAAAAATGATAAAGCGCCAGTCCCGAATTGGGAAGCTTGGCGCTCTCAAGGAAATGATGACAGGTTTTATATGGTTAGGGTCTTTATATTGGCTGACCCCATTTGAACTATTATTAATGTCTCATGAATTTTTGTAATTGATGAGTTTCGTAATGTTTTCTTTATATTTCAGTTTATCTTGATTTGTCATGTTTGATGAAGTTTTGTTGCTTTCCGTGAATTGAAACCCCTAAAACTTGAGAGAGCCAGACTTCAAAGTCCCGAATGGGGTGGGATGCTACGGTTACGGCGGCATCAACCATGGGTTCGACTAGAATAGTGAACATTCCCAAGCGATTACCCGCTAAGACATCGGTAAATAAGCGATCGCCAACCATAGCGACGTGTTCCACAGGTAAATTCATCGCCTCAGCCGCTTTTTTCAATTTGCGCCGAGAGGGTTTCACCGCGCCCAGCATATACGGCAAATTGAGCGATTTGGCAATCGTTCCAATCCGATTTTCACTCAGATTATTACTCACCAGCCATATCGATGCCACAGGTCGGATTTGTTCCACCCACTCCATAAGTTCCGCTGATGCCTGACTTGATTTAAGAGGCACTAACGTTTCATCAACATCTAAGACTAGACCTTTAAGCTGATATTGCTGTAGGATATCCTGGGTCAGACTCAAGATTGGCCCGCCTAGAACTAAGTCAGGTTGTAAGTTTAATGCCCAAGACATAAGCACTCATTTATATGCGGCTGGTATTAGACTTCTTGCGTTATTCGGTGCAAAGAGGAAAGGGGAAGGGGTAAAGGTGTTGAAAAACCTTTAACCTTTAACCTTTTTGCCACTTTCGACTAAAGACACTTTTGCAAGAGGTCTATTGTGTCATGTGAGACATTTAGCCTCAACAGTTCTCCCTTTATCTAGCGTAGCAGTCAGAGCGATCGCAATTGCCAATACTGGTTTGTTGTCTGTTGTTCGTTGTTCGTTGTCTGTTGTTCGTTGTCCGTTGCAACCAACAACCAACAACCAACAACCAACAACTTTTGTTATCGTTTTTGAGCTTCCCGTTGTTTACGAATAGCATCTCTTGCCGCTTCGTGAGCTTCTATCGTTTTACTAAAGAAGTGAGTCCCATCATACCGAGCCACAAAAAACAGATAATCCGTATTTTCAGGATAGAGAGCCGCTTTCAAACTTTCTACACCCGGACTAGCAATTGGGGTAGGTGGTAGTCCAGGATTAACATAGGTATTGTAAGGAGAAGGAGTCTTGACCTGATCGTAGGTTAGAGGTTGGTCAGCCGTTTGTCGAAAACCCAAACCATACTCAACAGTTGGATCACTTTCCAGTTTCATCCCACGGTTCAAGCGGGCAGCAAATACCCCAGCAATGAGAGGACGTTCTTGAGGAACGACCGCTTCTTTTTCAACCAGACTCGCTAAAGTGACCCACTGGTCAAGAGTTAGCCTGGTTTGCTGTTGTCCTTGTTGATAAATTGGCAGACCAACCTGCTCAAATCGTTTGAGCATTTGTTGAATGATTTGTTGGGGTGTAACGCGATCGCTCGGTAACTGATAAGTATCGGGATATAAATAGCCTTCAAGATGAGGTAAATCCGTAGGTAGCCAGGGGAATTGAGCTTGAGGAATTTGACTAGCCGCCGTAATAAAATCTTGCGCTTTAAAATAGCCTAGGGATTCAAAATAAGTTGCCATTTGTTGAAGTGACCACCCTTCAGGAATCGTGAAGGACAACTGCATCACCTCACCTGCCCAAATTTTATCAGCAATAACGGATAGCGGTTGAGTTGGGGATAGTTTGTAGGTTCCGGCTTTATACCCCCCCTCACGATCCGATAAGCTTAACCAATAGGTCCATAATCTCCAAGCATGGGCTGAACGAATTACACCTGCCGCTTGCAAGTCGTGCCCAATCTGCTGTGCCCCAGTTCCGGTAGGAATCTGAATTTGGATATCTGTTGCTGCGTCTGGAGTTGTGGACTGCGCTAGAACAGGGGGGGATTGTGCCCAACTCCACCACGCCCAACCCTGCCATCCACAAATGCCCAGTGTTAGGGGTAGCAGCATCAGAAAATAGAACCAATTCGAGATTTTTTGAACCGCTTTCATCTTGACACTCCCCGCCCTAAAACTGCGGGGATTCTTGGTTCAACAACTCGCCATAACCTAGCAGGATTTCTCCAACTAAACTAGAGGGCAAATCTCCCCAAGCGTGAGTTTCGGTATGCCCTACCGTACTCAATCCCTTTTGCAGAATGTTTAT
>DNGI01000534.1 GCA_003486645.1 Cyanobacteria bacterium UBA11370
TTAAGTGGGGAGTGGGGAATGGGTGGAGTGTTAGTAATTGGGTGAATTAGTTAAAAACAAATCACCAGCAACAAACAACAAACAACCAACAACTAATAACTAACAACCAACAACCAACAACCAACAACCAACAACTCACACTCGAATGACTTCATATGATCTCAATTCAGTAATACCAGAAACCGTCCTCTCTGTCGCTGGATTAACTGACTACATTCAAGAATTATTAGAACAAGATCACCAACTTCGACAGGTTTGGGTAACTGGGGAAGTTTCTAGTGCTAATTCTCATCGCAGTGGAATGTTTTTCACCCTCCAAGATCCAGAGGGTAAGGCATCCATTCAATGTGTCGTTTGGAACTCCCAGCTAAGTAAATTAATACAACAACCTAAATCAGGAGAACAGCTAATTGTTTTAGGTAGTATTCGGATTTATCCGCAACGGGGACAGTATCAGTTAACAGTGTGGCAAGTATTACCAGGAGGGGAGGGGTTGCAAGCATTGCGCGATCGCCAACTTCGCAACCGACTAGAAGCAGAAGGATTATTCGATCCAGAACGTAAGCGTCCCTTACCTATTCATCCTCAAATTATTGCTGTTGTTACTTCCCCACAAGCGGCGGCTTGGGGTGATATTCAACGCACTCTCAAACATCGATATCCAGGTTTACAAGTATTATTATCCCCGGCACAAGTACAGGGAGAATTAGCACCAGATTCCATTGTTGCAGCGATTGAACGTGTTGATCAGGATGGTCGAGCGCAGCTATTAATCTTATCACGAGGAGGTGGCGCATCTGAAGATTTAATTTGCTTTAATGATGAACGAGTTGTTAGGGCGATCGCTAATTGTTCGATTCCAGTTTTAACAGGTATTGGTCATCAACGGGATGAGTCTTTAGCAGATTTAGTAGCGGATGTTTGTGCCCATACTCCCACAGCGGCGGCAGAATTAGCCGTACCAGAATTAAATAGTTTGATAGCTGAATATCAACAGCGAAAATATGCTCTTCAAGAGGCAATCTCCCAAACGTTAAAAGGTTCTCACAATCAACTACAACAACTCAAAGAGCGATTACGACGACTACCCATTAACCAACAATTACAAAAGGAACAACAAATCCTCGATTGGAAGCGTCAGCAATTAATTCAACTAACATCACAACGATTAAATCAAGCGACTCAACATTGTGAATTATTACACCAAAAATTAGCAACACTTGACCCCAATAGTGTTTTGAAACGGGGGTATGCAGTGGTGCGATCGCCAGATGGAACAATTACCCGTTCAGCTAATCGTTTACTTGTGGGCGATGAGTTACAAATTCAGCTTGGCGAGGGACAAGTGAAGGTTAAAGTTATGGAAATTCTTGATGAATATAACACAAAAGAGCAGAAATAAAGATATTGAAAAGCTTTTAACCCTTTCCCTTTAACCTTTAACCTTTCCCCACTTTATACTATTTAGTTTTACTGAGGTCACATTTCAAATAGGGAAATCTACCTAGGAATAAGGTCAAGTTTTGTAACGCACTGTTAACTTAAACTACAAAATTGTTCAAGACGTTTTACTAACTGTGACAGGCATCACAAATAATGTTTATTGAGATCACCTATTATTCGTTAATACCTCACTCTTTGTTCTGATAACTATCACTTTTTTTTTCCAATTCAATTACACAGGCTTTCTGAATCGTAGGTAACGATGAAAGGGCTAATTACGACATCTTAGTTAACCAAGAACTATAGGAAAATTAATCATGAGAGTATTAACAGATATTTGGTTAGATGAGTGGGATGCTCAAATGTGGTCAAATGATCGGGAAGCAGATGCGTTGTTAGGTAAATGGGAAGCTGAGGGATGGTTAGATGAGTCAGATCAGGATATCTTTCTAGGAGATTGGAAGGATTTCCAAAAAAAGCTAGAAGCTTTTCTGACTAGATGTCATCAATTACCTCCAAAAGCGACCTAGAAGGGTATATGGAAAGAAATGAGGGATGAAAAAGAAAATTCATCCTCTTGGCGAATTGCTATAACGATAAGGAATAAGATATGTAGTAGACATTCAAGTCAAAAATGATGAAATGAATGTTGAACTCCAATCTGTGGAAACTTTTCCAGTCCTTTCTCAAATTTCTCCAGCAACGCCTAAGTAACCATTGGCGATCGCTCATACTTCTATTAATAGGAGTTTATTTACCTTTACAGGTTTTTGGAGAACTAGCCGAAGAAGTTTGGGAGAACGAAGGGGGTTTCCCCTGGGATGTACCGATTCTATTAGCCATTCATAGAACAGCCTCACCCCAACTGAACATTTTTGCTACACTCCTAACTAGGTTGGGGGTATTTTGGGGTGTGTTTCCTGTAGCAACGGCGATCGCACTGGCGTTGTTAGTCAAACGGCGGTGGCGATCGCTAACCTATTTGATTACAACTTTGTTGGGAAGTATTATTATTAATCGCACCGCAAAAGTTTTATTGCATCGAGTGCGTCCTCATCTTTGGGAGTCACCTACTCCCGAATTTGACTATGGATTTCCGAGTGGACATGCAATGTCAAGTATGACGTTAGTTGCAGTCTTAGTTATTCTAGCTTGGAATACTCGTTGGCGTTGGCTAGTTGTAATTTTTGGCAGCTTATTCGTTTTAGTAATTGGTTGGACGCGACTTTATTTGGGGGTTCACTATCCCAGTGATATTCTTGCAGGTTGGATGGTTTCTGTAGCGTGGGCTATTGGGGTTAGTTTGTTGCTTAGACCTAATTTGAATAAGGATAGCGTTAAAGTTGATAGTTCCCCAACTGGAAGTATAAAGGATGTCTAAAAGTTGGGTTTTAAATTTTCCACTCTGCTCAACAAAAACCGCTAGAGGATAGATCTACATCGATATGTAAAGAAATTTTACGAAAATCAACATCCTGAGTAAAAGGTAGAAACTAACCCTGAGTAATAGGTAGCAGTTTATCTTTACTCAACCTTATGTCTTCCTTATTTCAACGACTAGGAATAGCAATTTTAGTGGCTTCTAGCTTCAATATTATCAATGATGTCATTAACCCCCAACCATCAATAGCAGAAGTCATCACACTCTCAGATGGAACCCGGTGCGAAGGAGAGTTTAAAGGACGCAATGGTAGAGGGCTATGCGTCTATTCAGAAGACCCTTCTGGTCAGCCTTATGACTACTACAGAGGAGAAATTCTTAACGGTCAGCCAAACGGCAGAGGGGTACTAGTTTATGGCAATCGCGATCGCTATGAAGGTCAATTTCGTAATAGTTTGCCCCATGGTGTAGGAATGTTCTTATTTGCCAATGGCGATCGCTACGAGGGCAATCTTTATAATGGTCAGCCTAGCGGTAATGGTATCTTCACCTTTGCTAATCGCGATCGCTACCAAGGAAACTTCTTTAATGGGCAGCCCCATGGTAGAGGTAGCTTCACCTTTGCCGATGGGCAACGCTATATCGGAGACTTTTATTTGGGTCAGGTTAATGGTCAAGGAGAAGTGATACTCCCTAATGGTATGCGTTGCGAAGGGACATTTTACAATAGCAACCTGGATGGTAAAGGAACTTGCACAAACGTACAAGGATCTTCCTCTCGACGCTACACCGGAGAGATTCGCAATGGTCAACCAGGGGGTCGAGGAACTTACAACTAACGAATAGTATTAAGCCCTATCGTCTTATACCGAAGATTTACGCACCTTCACCAAAATATAACGGTTCTCATACTCATGAGGTACAAATTTCTAGATTTTAGGGAGTGGGGAGTGGGGA
>DNGI01000379.1 GCA_003486645.1 Cyanobacteria bacterium UBA11370
ACCAACAACAAACAACCAACCACTCTCACCCTCAGCCCCATATTCCGCTACACTTTGGAATGGTTAATGCTATAGGAAGCAATAATGGAGATCGGTCAAAAAGTAAAAGTCTGTCGTCTCAGAGATCGGGTTTCTCCCGGTATTATCAGCAAATTAGGGAAGGTTGGCACTATCAAAGACTTCAAAATGACAGATGGCAGCGGTGTGGGTGTCGTCGTACAGTTTGAAGACAACTCTAGTACTTGGTTTTTTGAAGACGAACTCCAAGTCACGAATTAGAGATACGAGTAAGCAGCGTCGAGAAAAACAATGGCCTTGATTTTAACGTTTTTGGGCAAAGGCGGTACGGGTCGTACCACTGTGGCGATCGCCGCCGCCAAACAACTCTCTAGCTTGGGTCAGCGAGTATTGCTGGTTGGACAAGATCCAACCCCTGCGTTTGGACTGCTGCTGGGTGCATCGGTTGGTTGTGATCCCCTGGATGTTGGGGCGAACCTGAAAGCTGTCCAACTCCAGAGTACAGTCCTCCTGGAACGTAGCTGGGAAGAGGTCAAACAATTAGAGGCGCAATATTTGCGATCGCCTACCTTAAAAAACGTCTTCGGTCAAGAACTCAGTGTTTTACCGGGGATGGATAGCGCTTTAGCCCTAAATGCTATCCGAGAGTATGATACCAGCGGTCAGTATGATGTCATTATTTACGATGGCAGTGGCGACCAAGCTACGCTGAGAATGCTGGGGATGCCAGAACTCCTGAGTTGGTATTTTCGCCGATTTCGCAAGGTTTTTACTGATTCCGACCTCGGTAAAGCGATTTCTCCGTTTATCCAACCTGTTACTAGCGCCATCCTCAATGTGTCTTGGACTCCTGATGACTTTGCCCAACAACCTACCAATCAAGCTAACCAAATCCTTGACCAAGGGAAAGCTGCTGTCGGCGATCCCAACCGTGTAGCAGCTTACCTCGTCACTACTCAGGATGCCCTTGCGGTGGCTACGGCTAAATATTTTTGGGGAAGTGCCCAACAAGTTAACCTGACTGTTGGTGGTGTACTATTCAACCAAACCCAGGCAACTGAAGCCTTGACGAGTGAATTTGCCCCTCTCAGTATTAGTGCCCTGCCTCATTTGTCATCGTTTGATGACTGGCAACCGCTAATTGATGCCCTACCGAATTTTAAACAGGCTGCACAAGCTCCTCAACCCCTTACCATTGACCTTGCTACTCGTCAAGTCCGATTATTCTTACCCGGTTTCGACAAAAAGCAAGTCAAACTCACTCAATACGGGCCAGAAGTGACGATTGAAGCGGGCGATCAGCGACGTAATATTTTACTGCCTGCTCAATTGAGTGGTCAATCTGTTAAAGGAGCAAAGTTCCAAGATCGATATTTAACGATCTCGTTCTAGGAAAAGGATGTTAAGAAGGTTAAAGAAAGCCAAGAAGGTTTTAATTGGTTTATTGCTAGTGGCGTTAGTCATGCTGGGTGCTGGGTCATTGATTGATCAGTGGCTTTTTAAAGTCCCAATTTTCGGATTTCATAATATTATTGCAGGTCGAGGTGGAAAAGAATCTTATCTCGACTATACACAATCCGATCTAGAAAAATTTTTGAACCCTCTGGTTGAAGGGAATTACTGGTTTTTAGATGCCGATAGCCTCTATCGCTATTTTTTGACGAAATCTCAGCCAATTCCCGCTGAACATAGGGGTCAAAAACCTGTGATGATTACCTTTGATGATGGTTGGAAAAGTATGAAAACGTATGTTTTACCAACCTTGGAAAAAATAGAAGCGAGAACGAATAAGAAAGTTAAAATTGTCTTGTTTGTGAATCCCAATTCCGTTAAGGTAGCGGAAACAGGTAAGCCACCCCATAGATCAAAAAAATATATCAATTGCAGCGATATCAAGGAAGGCTTTGAAAAGGGTTATTTTGATATTCAAGGTCATGGATTCAGTCATAAAAAATTGACCACTTTAGGGATAGATGACTTAAAGGCTGAACTTTCTCAAGGAAAAGATTTTGTCAAGAACTGTCTAATCGGTCTAAATAATACGGAAACCGTAATGTCTCACCTGGCTTATGCTTACAATAAAGTGAATAGAAGAGTGAGAAAGTATGCCGCTCAATATTATTTGTCTGGCTATCTATACAATAACGAAACTCTCAGGTTAGGTTGGTGGAGTGATCCTTACCGAATCCCTCGATTAAGAGTCTATAAACAAGATCGGCCTGAAAAACTGATTAAATTAGCCGCAGCAAGTTCTCCGATCAAATGATTATATAATTAGAATAAATAACCTAAAATTTGTCTAGAGTTCATCATACATAATCTCTCATTCAAACCTATGTCTAATTCTCCTCAATCCAACCCAACTGAACGCAGTTCCAAAACTAGGCAATTGCTAGGCATGAAAGGGGCTGCCCCTGGTGAAAAATCAATCTGGAAAATTCGCCTCCAGCTTATGAAACCTATTACCTGGATTCCACTCATTTGGGGTGTTGTCTGCGGTGCGGCATCGTCGGGTGGATATAGCTGGACTGTTGAAGATATTCTGAAAGTAGCAACCTGTATGTTACTATCGGGTCCTTTGATGGCAGGTTATACTCAAACCTTAAATGATTTCTATGATCGGGAAATTGACGCTATCAACGAACCCTATCGCCCGATTCCTTCTGGTGCTATTTCTATCTCCCAAGTGCTCACTCAAATCCTGGTATTATTATTAGCGGGTATTGGGGTTGCCTATGGTTTAGATATCTGGGCAGGTCATGAATTTCCGATTATGACTTGTTTAACCCTAGGCGGTGGGTTCCTGGCTTACATTTATTCTGCTCCCCCCTTAAAACTAAAACAGAACGGTTGGTTAGGGAACTACGCCCTAGGTTCTAGTTACATTGCTCTCCCGTGGTGGGCGGGTCATGCGTTATTTGGAGAACTCAATTGGACAATAGTGGTTCTTACCTTATTTTATAGTTTAGCCGGATTAGGAATCGCGGTCGTTAATGACTTCAAGAGTGTAGAAGGCGACAAGCAATTAGGGTTAAAATCTCTCCCGGTTATGTTTGGTATCGGTACAGCAGCTTGGATTTGCGTGCTGATGATCGATATATTTCAAGCCGGAATTGCTGGGTATTTAATGAGTATTCATCAAAATGTATATGCGGCAATATTGCTCTTATTAATTGTTCCTCAAATTACATTTCAGGATATGTATTTCCTGCGCGATCCCCTAACTAATGATGTGAAGTATCAAGCTAGCGCTCAACCTTTTTTAGTGCTGGGAATGTTGGTTGCAGGTTTGGCTTTGGGTCATGCTGGGATTTAAGCTTTTAACCTCAAAGAAGTTGTGTTTTCTCAAATGTATTGTCGCAGAAAGGTTTTTCCCTGTCTAGACTATGAGCTGATTGCTAGAGTAACGGAGAGGGTGGGATTTGAACCCACGTTAGGTTTGACCCTAAAACAGATTTCGAGTCTGCCGCATTCAACCGCTCTGCCACCTCTCCAGAGTTATGGGTATCCTTTTGATATTTTACTCGGATCAGTGACTGTTTGGTAGAAGTTTTCCGTTATTTATGAGGAGGTGAGGGGGTGAGGGGGCAAGATTCACCGAAGTTAGCAAAATCAAAGGCGATCGCACTCCTACCAAGTTGCATTCACAGGAGTTACGCAGCTACGCCATCTATAGAGTTATGGTGGGTTACGCTGCGCTAGCACACCCTACGGAAGCAAGTCCTAATTCAAACAAGTAACTTTCTCTCCCCCTCCCCCTCTCTCCCCCTCCTACAGTCACGTAGATTCATCTCACTCATTTAAACGGGTTTCAATCGCGTTAATTAAATCCTCGAAATCAGATTGGCTGTGAATATCGGGAGTTAGGGTATTCATATCTTTTAAAATATTAGTCAGTTCGGCGATAGTATTGCGGATTTCAGTATATTGGTCAATGTCTTCTCGAAATCCTTGTAAATTCGCTGCACCAACCTCTCTCATCGCTTCATCTAATTCTTTAATTTCAGCTTCCCAATGTTTGATATATTTAATTCTGGTAGTTGGCTTATAAATTTGAGCATCCCCTAAAACAATGGGGAAAATCCGAGCATAGAACTCCCCATTTTCAGCAACTTGCACCAGTTCAAACATACAATTCATTGACATCATCAATTAACCTGCGAACATCAACCATTTCATAGCTATTTTCGCACTCAATCTGATATCGACCCGCGTTTAAACGTTTATATAATGCCTCCAAAAGATAGGCGTGAGGATTCTGGCTTCCTTGACAAGTCTCGCAGTTACAAGGAACTAGAGTATCATACTGCAAACGTTCGTAAGATTTATGGATTTTTTCCAGTTCATAAGTGACGACAGCTAGCAGTTCTTTCTTGCGGTTTCCCGATACCCGAATTTTAATTTCTCGTTGATTGTAATATTCAATCACTTCGGCGCGGGTTTGGTCTTTGTTGAGGATTACACCACTGCGCCACACGAGTTTTTGTTGGTCAATCCAAGGGTGAGTTTCGACAATAAAGCGCGTAATAATACCCTTGGGTATGAATTTGTATTTATAGCGCAAAATCAGATTATTAGACTCGTCCCAAGTGTAGTCTAATTGGTCGATAGCCAGGAGTTGAGGCGCAATATAGTGATAGGAACGGTGGGGAATGAGGTAGCAAAGTTTGAACCGCATCATTAATTGCAGCAGTTCATCTTGCATATCGCTATAGTCGCTATCTTGCCAAATATCTTTAAGATGAGCTTGGGTGAAACAGCCGAGATTTTTATTAACGGTTTGATTATCTAAAACTTTATAAACCGCAGCCGTTCCCCATTCCGGTTTGAGAATAACATAGTGTTTGAGGGTCGGGTCATCTTGGAAGTGCAGGCAAACGCCGAGGTCGTGGAGATAACGACTCAACCGCAGCATTTCTTTACGGTCAGTTAAATTATTGAGTTGGCAAACATTACAGTATTCTTCAACACTAATATAGTTACGGGAATAGTTATCTAAGGCATAACGAACTCTGACCCAAAGTTTAGGTAAAGGTGTCCCGACGTGGGGGAGTCTGCTGATGTAATTTTGAATAGTATCTTTTATTTCTGCTAAACCCCGATTGGTGGCTAAGTTGGTTGCCAGAGTATCTTTTAAGTTAGTGAATTCGCCGCGTAATTGGCGCTCGTTGACTTCGCATTGACGGTCTTGTTTTTCATTTTTGATGATTAGCACGGGGCTATTATCGCTCAAGAGTTCAACCACGTTGAGCAATATACTGACCAATAGCTTTCTCCAGATCACTCATTTCCGATAGACCCGTAAAGCTTTTAATTTCAACAGCAATTTTGCGTTCACCTCTTTCGGCTGCTAGTAGTTGCTCTGCTCCCAAATCAACGAACATATCTTTCTTTCCCCATTTTAAACTGAGCGGGTCGTGGGTAATTGTCCAACTATCCTTAATCAGGGCATTTTTTACAGCATCGTGGTAAATATCTCTAGCTGGCATCATAGATCGGTTTTTGGTTGTTTATTGTTGGTTGTTGGCTGATAGCGACTTAAAAGTATTAATTAATAAAAACTTGGCAACGGATGGTGTAGCGGATGTAACGGATGGGGTATCTGTAAGGCAACATTATCTCTCATGCTGTTTTCCTAGATTATTGCTACACACTTTTCTTCGTATCATCAGTAACAAACATTGAAGTAATTGATATAAGAACAAAGGTGTTTTGAAGCTGAAACAATACCATATCCGCTACATCCGTTACAAAATCCGTTGCCAATTTCTACTTAACTATCAGGGTTGAAGTTGCATCACCCGTCTCCTATACCCCTCCATATATCCAAGCCAGATCCCCGACTTCTTGGAGAAGTCGGGGATCTCTGCACCTCACTAATAAACCGACTATCTTGGAACTGAATCCCTAGAGAATCAATAACAGCGAGAAAATCCAAGAAGCTAGCGTTGTGATAGTTTTTTCTCTTCGTAAGCTTTGATTTCGTCTTCGGTGCGATCGCACAAATAGACCAGTTCCTTTAAAATGCTTACTGTACAACCTTCCTTATAGGAGAGCAACTAGGGTAGAGGCTAATCCAAGTTAAGGTAGAGGAGAGATGAAATAAAGAAGCAAACTATGCCTGAGCAAGATTCAATTATAGCAACCAACACACCGGATACTGAAAGTAACTCTCCACCAGATAACTCTACTGCACCTGACAACCATGTCCTAGCTAAGTTAATTCTGGAAATTCAGCAAACCCCAGAAGAATATTTACCAAACTTACTTCAAATTGTGCGTCTATTTCGTGAAAGCGTTACTATAAAACCCGTGGGATCAGAGGCTTGGGTAAAGGCGAGTGATCAAATTAAAAACCCTGATCCGATCAAGGAATCAGTAAAACAAATTGCGCTGAGGGAACTTTTGCGATCTTGGCGAGAAGAAGGAGATGAGCAGGAGCAAAAAGAAACCTGGGAAATTCTCAGTAAAGCTTTAGATAAAGGCGGTGTTTCTATCTAATTAACTATTACATGAGTTAAATACTGATTCCTTTACAACTCAGATTTTGCACCAATCTCAATAAGTCGAAAAACCTAACCCCCCAGCCCCCTTCCCTGCAAGGGAAGGGGGAGCCGGAAATCAAAGCTCCCCTCTCCTGTTAGGGGAGGGGTTGGGGGAGGGGTCAAATGGGTAATTGAGAATGGTCTAAGATCTTAGTTAAAACTGAGATTACAACAAAGGAGCATCTTGATTATTTGCCTCTAGAGTCGTTTCAAACCCCCGATTCGGTGTCCACTGAATTGCCCCATCTCGTCCAGTCCAATAGAGAGGAATCTTTTCCTGTTGTAGCAGTTTCACCGCTTCTGAATCCACGATATCTGATGAAGCGATCGCTACTTCTGGTTTCAATACTTTAACTAATTCGGGTATTAACGGTTCTCCAGACCACCATAATACTTGAGGGCGGGGGAGATTCGGAATTTTGGCTAATTGTTGTTGTTCATCGGGTTTAATATCGCCTAACAGTAACCACGCCTGATCTTTAATTTGAAATTGCAATAAAACTGGGGTAGGATTAATAAATTCAATGTTAGTTGAACCAACGGGTAAGCGTTGACCTGCGGACACCACTTGATAGGTTCCCTTCTGAGATTGTACAGCGGTAGCAATTGCCAATCGTGACGCTGCACCATATTCCCCTTGAGTCTCGGCGGGTGTGGGGTCGGACGTGGCAAAATCGTAAAAGGTTCTAATTGGTAAACTTTCTAAAATGGGTACCCACCCACTTCTCAGGCGAGGTTCTGAATCAACGCCTACCGCCCAATCAATTTGATTCACGCCCTGTTGTTGCAGAAAAGGCAGTACAGTAAAGGTAGCAGTATCTGCTTCTCCACTATTCATTAAGGTGACTTGCCCTCGCTCTTGAATCACCAAAACCTGCTCTTGATCCGTGCCTAATACTGTTACTTGAAACTGTTCGAGTTTGGTTTGCCAAATCGGAAGCACAATCACACTCACAGCCGCAAAACCCAAAAGCCACCAAGGTTTTCTGAGTTTGGTACTAATCCCAATTAAACCAATTAACCCATATAAAAGCAGTAATTGGGTGAGGGAAATTGTACCGACGGCGACGGAACTTCCTGGTAAGGCGTTGAAAAATTGGACTAGCTCGATTAATAATTGGGTGGGATAATAGAGTAACCACGCTAACGCACTGCCTGCAACGGGTGAAATGACAGCAGCTAAGGCACTGATGAAACTACCGAGACTAATTAAGGCAATGAAAGGCGCAGTGAGGACATTCGCAGCAATGCTGTAGGGCGCTACCATGCCAAAGATGTAAAGTTGTAGGGGTAACGTCCACAAACTAGCGGCAAGGGGAATCGCTATTAAGGATGCGATCGCTCCTGGCAACCAGTCTAATTGTTTCATTAACGGTGGCACTGTGACTAGCAATCCCAACGTGGCTAAGAAGCTTAATTGAAAGCCTAAATCCCAAATCCACAAGGGATTAATAATCAGCAAAAGGGTTGCGGCGACTAACAGAGAACCCAAGGGTTTCACCTTCCGCTGGGTGACTAGGGCAATTAATGCCCCAAACCCCATAATAGCGGCTCGGATTACCGACGGTTGCAATCCTGTCAAACAAACAAAAATAATTAAGGCGATCGTCCCTAATACTAACTGGGCTTTTGCCCCAAAACGCCGAGTTAGTAAAATAATCACGCCCAAAAGCAACGAGGTTTGAGTCCCAGACGCGGCTAAGGCGTGAGCCAATCCTGCCCCAATAAACGGATCGCGGATATCATAAGGAATATCTACCGCCCGATTCCCTAAAACCATTGAACTGACTAATTGCCCAACTGGACTCCCCAACCATTGCAGTTGAGAACGGGTGATGCGCTGCTGGATTACCCACCATCCCCATGTTGGTTTTGCGTCTTCGTCTAACCCGGTGACTTGCCGTCCACTTAAACCCGCAAACGCGCCTTCTTTTGCCAAATACGCGGCAAAATCGAAGGTTCCGGGATTAGCAACGGGTTTGGGTTTGTATAAAACACCTGTTACGGCAATCGTTTCACCGGGATAAATTCCTGTGGCTTGGAGTAGGGGCACGGTGACATATAATTTCCCTGTTACACCCTCACTAATTGCCCCTTTATTACTGCGGCTTTCGACCTCATTTAACTGCTTTGCGGCTAACCAAAATTGTCCCTTTGCGGAACGGGTGAGGCGGGGCATGGTTTCCACCCTACCTTGAACAGTAACAACTTGTCCCTGTTCTGTGCCATTATTCGAGGGCACAAATTTACTGATATCATTACTAGTAGGTTGGGGAACTCGTGCTTGGCAATAAATAATCGCTAACGCCGCCACAATTCCAGCCACTAACCATAATCTAGGTTTTGGCCCAGTTCGCCACAAGCGAGGCATGGCGATCGCTGCCACAACCCCTAGCCCGACTGCACCCAGAACCAGTACACTATACTCCTGCCAGGGAACAGTACGAGTCGGTAAGCCCACCATTGCTGTAGAGAGGAGGGCGATAATATAAGCCAGACTCAATAGTGTACCACTAGCAGGATTCATTAGACCATTTTGGATTTTGGATTTTGGATTTTGGATTGGGGAAGACCTACTGTGTCAGAGTTTGAGTCATTCATAGGCAACCTTTCTTGTTTAAATTAGGATTAGATCGCCAAGCCTAGCTTTAAACCCAACATGGCATGGAGAAACAGCAAACATAACGCTGTACTCCCTAAATAAGCATGAACGGTTCGCAGTGTGGCTTTATTCCCGCCAAATTGAGTCAGTGCGATTAAACCATTGGTCGCTAACAAAATCAAGATAGTTGATCCTGTCCAAAAATGAGGGCTTTCGAGAATTGGTTGGTGCTGCATGACGAGGGATAATACACCACCCGTGTACCCCAGGGCAAGGAACAGAAACATCCACGGTGCTAATTTACGGTGATCCGAGCGACTTTTACTCGCCGCATCTTGATCCGTTAATACTCGTCCCCGCCATCCCGCTAACCCGATAAAGCTACCCATAACAAATACGACAATTGCCATCATCAAAGGATGTCCCCAATGCACAATCGGTTCGGGTAATCCGAGATTACGAAATTGATTGGCAATGGGTTCTAACCATTCACTCACATTTTCCACTAATTGACTCCCTGTTAACTGAGTTGTTGATGTGATCCAGTAAACTCAATTTACTTGAGTGTTTAACGTTTACAATAGTATTCCTTACTGATTATATGCCTATTTTTCCACCTTCAACAACCAAGATTTAGAGGCAGGTTCTTCTTCGATCTTTAAATTAGTATTTTTGTCAAACCGACGTTGCAATCGCTCAGAAGGTCGATAAACAAATACACTATTAAAATGATTGGGAATATCTGGAACTTTCGGTTTGGTTAATAATTGCAGGTGAACGTCGGGTTTTAACAGATGAGAGAGAGAGAATACTATACCCGGAATTTGGTCAGTGATGACAAGGGGACGTTCCGCTTGATTAATCACTTGGGCTACTTGAGGATTATACTGACTTTTGCTTCTGCTTTTATGCCACCAAACGGGGAATTGAGAACTAACTGCACAGGAAACAATACCGCAAAAGAAAAGAGCGATCGCGCCATACTGCCATCGCGTTACAATTATTTTATCTAACTTGGTTGCGGTAATTTTTGTGGCAATTAAATAGGAAACGGCAATCTGAATCCCTAAATAACAGGGAATCGCATAGCGCGTAATTGTAGAACGCCGTCCGCCTAAAATTAAATCGGGTGCAATCAGTGCAGTTCCCGTCACTCCAATTAGCGTAATAATTAATAGCCAAGTGTCTAAAGGTGTTTTACGATAAAGATAATAAAGGGCATATCCGGCTAAGAAAGCACTGAGATAGTGAAGCGGACTAAAGGGACTGATGCCTTGATTAACATCAACGAAAATACGACTCAAATTCAAACCCCAAAATAAAGGTAAAAATCCTTCTCGACTGGAATTAACCGAGGCTGTGTTTTCCACAAACTTGGAAAAATGTTGAATAACTATCACTAACCAAGGGACAAATAATACCAGTCCGAATAAGGAAGACAGTAAATAAGCAACTAACCCTTTACTCCAGCGCCACCCTTGGGTGATTAAGATATAAATGCCATGTCCTATCGAGACAAATGCAGAAAATGGGTGAGTGTAAAGTCCTAAAGCAACACTAATTCCATAAACTCCCCAATTGAGTAAACGTTTAACTCGTATTGCCCGCAAAAATGCTGCACAAGAGACTAAAATAGTCACTGTCCACAGACTATATTCTCGCGCTTCTTGGGCATATAAAACATGAAACGGAGAAATAGCAATTAAGCCAACAGCGATGATACTAACTACGGAGGATTGGAAGAGTTCGAGGCATAACCAATACATGCAAGGGAGTGCTAACAAGCTGATTAAAGCAGATAAGAATCGGATACTAACGATTGAATTACTAAAGAGTTGTAACCAGAACCGTGCAATTAGATAATAGAGGGGTGAATGTTCCGGATTGCCAGCTAGGGCATTCAGGGTATGATTAAAATCTTTGGTAGGATTGGGATATTGGTAGCGTTTTAACAAATCTCCCACACTAATAATACCCGCATCGAAAACCTCTTGCACAACCTCTGTCTGCGTATAACCCGATATTCGCATGGAAGTCATCGTTTCGTCATACCAGTAAACCTTGCGATCCAGGTTATAAAAGCGAAAAAATAATCCTAAAACTAAAACAATAATAATACAATTTCGCCACCACCTTGAGTTCAATTTATAGTTTCCTAGTAACATTCTTTCCTCATTTTGAACGTTTGTAACGGGTGCAATTCGTGGATGGCTAAAAAACGATAGGAATTATAAAAAGACAATGACAAAAAGCAAAAAACAGCATGAACCTAGAAAAAAATCACAGCCGAGACAACAAACAATGAAAAAACAAAACGAATATCTACAAAACCCAGATGAAGAAATGGAAAGCCTAGGATGGATAAGTTCTGATACCCAGTTGCGGTCAAAGATAGTAGATAGGAAAGACTTGGAGGACAAGGGGGACAAGGGGGAAAGAAAGTACTACCTATGAACGCAACTTGGTATGAGTCAATCCAGGCAGAATCGCTAAATGACGCTGAGGAAAAATTACGGGCTAGAACTGACGGGTATTGAGCCGTTCGACTCAAACTATTTTACCCGAAGCCCCTCCAGCCGAATGCACTAAATTCAATAGACCTCTCCAAAAAAGAATCTCAAACCCTTATCCTGTCTAAGGGAAAACCTAATTTCTGGAGATGTCTAATGCACAACAACTTAAAAATCAGCCAACACTGGCAAACAATTCTTGCCAACTAATATCACTAGCCTCTGGACGAGCAACCACTTCTACTATTTTATTGTGAGCCTCTGATTGTAGGAGTGCCTCTACACAAACTTGTGCCACCTTCGTCCGAGGAATACTCCCATCAAACAACGTATCTGCTGATGACATCACAACCGGGTCTGGATTATCTTCATTTTTAAGACCACCGGGTCGCACAATTGTATAAGTTAAACCACTCTTTTGGAGATAGTCCTCTGCTTGTTTCTTCCACACCAGAATTAGCCAAAATAGATTAAGGGGATGAAATAATTGGGATACACATAAGGACGATACCAGGACAAACTGCTCAATTCCCTTAGCCTTGGCGATATCCACCAGATTTTTCGTGCCTTCATAGTCTACTGTGTAGGGACCCGTGGGATCAAAGCTAGGGCTAGCACCCGTCGCACACAGGAGTACGGTACTATCACCAATAGCACTATCAAGACTATTGGGGTTCAACACATCCCCTACCACTAATTCCGCCTCGGGTGGTAATAATTCTTTACCTGTCTCCAAGTTACGCACCAAAGCGCGGACAGGAATATTGCGCTTGACGAGTTCTTTGACAATGCGCCGTCCCGTTTGACCTGTTGCTCCAGCGACAAATGCTTTCATTGCAGATTTCCCCAAAGTACCCTAGTTAACTCCGAACTTCACACGCTATGCTGAGGGAGCAACACAGTTTCTGGTTAAACTGTAAACCCCCACTCTACCAATTGTATGAAGTTTAGATGAACATTCTAAATATGTACTGCTCTTTACCGTAAAAAAAGTAAAACTAGAGTGAGAATGAACAACCATCAGTGGGAATCTTAGAGATAGGCAGCACCCTAACCGACATCGTGGAGCAAATATGCATTCACAAGTGACTAACAAGCAACGCATCGAAATCGAGTATGTGCAGTTGAGTGACTTATCCAGTTTGACAGAAACCGACTCTGTAGTGACTCAGAACTCGCACCAAACCAGTGAGTTTACTCAGTTTGACGGTCATTTTCAAGGGTTTATGGATATGTTAGCCGAACCGGAGCAGGTTATGGCTTACCTTGATACTCATCAGCACTGGTTTCGTCGCTGCGCCCACCCCATGAAAGCCGAACCGATTGGTGCAAATGGCTATGCTATAGTGATTGGGCGCTTTGGCTCGTCTGGCTACGAGGTTGAACCGAAAATCGGTTTAGAACTTTTGCCTCGAAATGATGGAGTCTATCGCATTCAAACGATCCCCGTTCCTGATTATATCCCCCCAGGGTATGATGTTGATTTCCAAGCCTCTCAATGGTTTATTCCTGTACCCATCAGCGAGTATTTTTCAGACCAAACCCCTGACGGTCTCCAGCTACCTCCCACCCTTACCCGCATCGAATGGGAACTTGACCTGAAGGTTGCCATGAAGTTTCCGAAGTTTATCCACAAGCTACCTCAATCCTTCATTCAGAGTACAGGCGATCGCCTTTTAGCTCAAATCGTGCGCCAAGTTTCCCGCCGCTTGAGTGCTAAAGTACAAGCAGACTTTCACAATAGCTTGGGGATAACCCTACCGAAAAAAATGAGGGGTCGTTCAGTCTCTATTCTGCCCCGTTAATTCCCCATCATCACACCTCCCCCCCTCCCCC
>DNGI01000537.1:0-1203 GCA_003486645.1 Cyanobacteria bacterium UBA11370
AGCCTGCGGAGGCAGGCTTTGTTTGTGTAGCCGCGATTTCCTTTTCAACAGGTATTTTTGCTTGCATTGGGATGCACCCGTTAGGGGGTTAGGTTGATCTGAGGCTCAATTGCCAAACGCTGTATTCACTGACGGCTGATAAGTGATAGCTTCCTGACGGAAATACTGACGATATAACTCACATCGAGGTATTACTTGTTTGCCTCTAAGCTGAACCAACCCCATCCCGTGTAATTTTAAAGCCTGCATCGGTTCTAATTCTACAGGTATTGGTGAGTTAGTAACTTGAATTAAGGCGGTTAGCAGTTCAGGGTAATCTTGAAGACGGGCTAATTTTCGTCGCAAATGTTCCCCATAAACTCTACCTTTAGTGGCAGATTTAGGTAATAATTCCTCCAGAGTCACTTCCTGATGATGAATATGGAATAATGCCTTCCTGATCAGATAGGGATTACCCCCAACTAAATTCATTAATTGTTCAATTCGCTCACTATCCCAATCTAATCCGTGACGCTGTACTAAATCTTGCACCTGTGAGGAATTAAATTCGGGTAATTCGATCAATAGTCCCACATTAAAGGGTGATTGTTCAATAGTTAATGACAGAATAATTTCTGTGGAATGAACCACTAATAAACGCAATTTTTTCCAGATAGCCGTGGTAGTATCCCCATATCGTGCTTTTTCATACCAACTTCGCAATAAACCGAGAAAATCTGAGGCTAGGTCTGGGTAACGAAATAAGACATCCACATCATCTAAAGCGATGACTAGGGGAGTATGGATGTGAGGTAACAAATAATTCTCGAAGTAGTCAGTCGTGCTGGAATTACTATCCAGGATATCATCCCAATATTCAGCCAACTGGTTCGGTAATCCCAAATTTTTCCCGACAATGACACAAAACCATTGTAAGAATCGCTCCAGATTACTAAATACATTTTGACTAGCAAGTTGCAGATTTAAGGCTACCGTGAGATATCCTTCCTGTCTTGAGTCCTCTAAAATTCTTGCCATCAGGGAGGTTTTTCCCATTTGCCGAGGTGCTTGAATCCGAATTAAGCTACCTGGTTGCTTAATCGTATCGTAGCAGCGTTGTTCGATGGGGGGACGTTGGATATAAAAGAGGGAATCTAAAGGAACTTGACCTCCAGGGATTTCTGAGAGTGTGGCAGCGGTGGCAACGGATGGGGGAACGGATGT
>DNGI01000537.1:1431-7051 GCA_003486645.1 Cyanobacteria bacterium UBA11370
GGATAAGTTATTGGTAAATCCTAAAATCCTTGATAAAAGCGACGATCCATCCGTTACATCCGTTACCCCATCCGCTGCCAACTGGTTTAATTCCCGTTGCAGCACAACTTGAACATTCTTTTTATTAATTTTTGTACCAATCACTTGAGAGAGCAAATCCCATAAATTAGCACCCACTGTCTTAGCGTGAGCAGCGGAAAAGCAGTGCGCTTCAGCAATTTGCTCGTAGCTTTGATTGTTCCACGCTCCCCCTAACACATTCAATTGCAGGGTATCCAAGTACTTCCCAGTTTTGGCAAATACCAAGGGTTGTAGGATGGCGATCGCAAAGCGCTGCTCGTTGCAGATTGCGTCTTCTCTATTCATGATGGGTTTGTCTGCAAGTCGATATTAGTTCCTGAAGTAATAATTTTCGCACAAAAACTTGGTGTTCAATCCTACTTATTAATATCAGCTTCACAATTGACGCTAATTATTCATCCAAGCTTCACAATCCGCCTTACCTTTTTACATTCCCTTTATAAAAAATACTTACTTCTTTGCCGTAACTTTATAAAACTAACTCCGTGAATATCCCTACTTTTTCCTACTGACAGGACTGAATGGATTGCTTAAATTATGAATAACAGCACAAGCAATCCACTAAAAAATAATCAAGAGTTTTCTAAACCATGAAAAAAACACTAGCGATCGCTACAGCACTCACCACAGCTTTCTTGACATTCAGTTTGGCACAAAATGCTTCTGCGCTGACAAATGTCCAATCAGATAACGGGCTAAACTTCGATGTTCAGGATATTACTGATGAGGATGATGGCGGTATTAACGACGGAGGTAATGATGCTTTCGATGATTTTGGGATGATTCGGATTCAGGTTTCTGACGGCAATGGGATTCTGACGAATGACCAGGAATTAAACGGGTTTGGTCTAACCTTCGATGGTGGACGACGGTTTAATACAACCACTCCAGTGACGGTGAGCGGTATTAACGTGACTCGTAGCCTATTTACCCCGGCTGGCACTAATTATATGCGCTACATTGATACCTTCACCAACACTAGTAATAGCGCTCTAAACTTGCTGGTTGCCTGGGGTGGGGATTTGGGTTCTGATGGTATTACTACTGTAGCAGCAACAGCCTCTGGGGATCTAACTATCGGTACCAACGATACCTGGGCATTGACTATCGAAGATGATGGTGGTTTATTTAACCCAGCAGGACCTGCTACCGATCCTCCTGTGGGTTACGTTGTCGGCAATAACAGCATCCTTTCTAGTATCGGAGACTATGACAGCAACCCCTTTGTCAATTCTTGGCCAGGGAATGGAAATGAAGATTTAGCCTTTGTCTATAATCTTTCCCTCCAAGCCGGACAGTCAACCAGCCTCGCATACTTTCTCTACCGTGGCTTACAGGAAAACAACACAGGTCCTCTGGGGCAACAACCCACTACTGGACAAGAAATTGCTCTAGCGCAAACTGTCTTAGCCAATCTAGCTCAAAACCCAAACTTTAGCGACTTAACTCCTCAACAACGAGGAATGATTGCTAACTTCACCACACCCGCAGCAACCGTTCCCGAACCCGCTTCTACCCTAGGTTTACTCGCAGTTGGTGCAATAGGTGCTACTTCCGCACTCAAGCGCAAAAACAAGCAAAATTAGAATAATCTAACTACAAAATAAATATTAATGACTGCTGTATCTTCTTGGAATAGATGCAGCAGATTTTTAATTTTATACCAAGTTGCGTTCATACGTAGTACACTCTTTCCCTCTTGTCTCCCTTGTCTCCCTTGTCCCCCTTGTCTACTATCTTTGACTGCAACTTGGTATTAGATCGCGGTTCTCATACTCATAAGGTAAAAATTCCTAGGTTTTGGGGAGTGGGGAGACCGGGAGTGGGGAGTGGAGAAGAAAATTACGTGTACCTCACCTATTTGAGAAAGGGTAGATTCGTAGGGGCAGAATACTATCCTCCCCCTACTCTCTAGTCGATACTAATTACTCATCGAAGAACGCCCAGCAAATAGGGCTTTGGATGCAGATTCACCTGCACGTCCTAACTGTCGAGTCAATTGCCAATTTAATACGCCTAGAACACCTACCTGAATCAGAATAGCTTGAAGAATCAAGATAGGTGAGGCGTACTGCATGACATTACTCCAGGGAAAGGCAGTAAGTAGCCACAATCCACCCCCATTTTGTCCTGGATAAATTGACAATACAGTTAAAATGATGGGTGGTAAGGAGATGACCGCGATTAACGTTCCAGTTGCCCAAATTGCCCGCTTGGGAGTTTTCATTAACAGCATTAACTGGGCGATCGCTGCGTAAATCAAAATCACACTTAAGCTAAAGATCACCGTGAAAAATGCTTCAAGTTTGTAGTTAACTTCAACTGACCAGAATAAAATCCAACCCATTAAAGGAAGGGCGGTAATTAGTAGATTTATAGCGATCGCTAATACCGATGGACTCTTGTCACCCCACAGTAAATCCCGTACTAATGAAGACTTCCAAAATCCTTGACGAGTAGACTTTCCTTGATGTCGATATCTTGCCCAATCTTGCAACGCTTGACGTTGAGGAGATAGGGCAGCAATTAAACCGAGAAACAAGACTAAATTCAAGGGAAGTAAGGAATTGAAATTGTGAACAAATTGAGAGGAATATTCCGGTCTTGGCGCTTGCAAGGCGAAACCCAACGTAAATACAATCCAACAGGCAGTGAGTAAATAACTGTGCCGCTTACTCAACAACGTAGCGCTAGGATTGCGAAATTGTCGATTCAGGGCTTGTCCAATCCAATACGTCCACAAAGCATAGTTTACCAGTGCCAAGATAACCACGCTCAAGCCATTTTCTCCCAAGGGAAAGTTGAAAAATTCTAACCCTTGCATCTGACCTTGATTGAAGGGAAACATCGTATATGAAGAACCTGTCCGATCTATCAAATAGGGAAACACGACGGAGGGAGAAAATAGATTCAACCAATCCATAGACGAGTGGTCTATTGGTTTAAAATTCACAATCCACAAAAATGTTAAAACTGCACCACTCCCCAACCAGGCTTGAAACCCACTAAACCACGATCCAAATAATCCAAATAGCAGCGCCGCACTGTAGAAAAATGCACAACTAGCACCTAGAATCATCCAAAAACTAAGAATCTCTACTAGCGGCATTTGGGCAGATAATCCCGACCAAATGTGTAAGGGAATAGTGAGTAGGATCGCTACATAGAGTAAAACGGGAACTCCTAACAGTTTGCCCAACCAAAAACTCTGAGTGGATTGAGGGCTAAGGCGAATAAAATTCAGCGTACCGCGCCGTTCTTCGTGCCCTAAATTGCTGATTAGCATATAGGTTCCGATTACCAATAAGGAAAACAGGACCAATAAACTAAGGGATACAAACATATATCGATATTGGTCTTGCAACCAACCCTGAAGATCAATTTGATCCAGGGGGCAAATTCTATCACTCAGACTTACAGTTAGGTCTGCTATATTTCCCTTTACAGTTTTTATGCTGTTTTTGAGTTGTTCAATTTTCTCCGGATTATAGTTTTGACTCCCACTAAAGTGAGCGAATTGTTGTTGAAGTTGGCGATATTGGTCTTGCAGGCGATATAGTTGCTGTTGCGAGGATTCATAAAGTGGTCGTAGCTTGCAGTACGTATCATAAACGTAGTAATTCTCACCCGGCATATTCTTGAACCAAGAGAGATATACTAGCAGTTGACCTATTACAGAGACAACTATTGCGATCGCCACGTTACGACTATTCAGACGACCTTTTATTTCTCGCAATAACTGCGGGTTCAAATCACCAATTTTATCGATCCAATTGAGTAGCATAATTGTTGTTGGTTGTTGGTTGTTGGTTGTTGGTTGTTGGTTGTTTGTTGGTGGTTGGTGGTTATTCTCCCCCACTCCCCCACTCCCCACTCCCCATTTCCTATTCCCTATTCCCCATTTTCAAACTAGGTAAAACTGAAGAACTAGCAAATAGAGATTTTGAAGCAGACTCTCCAGCACGTTGCAATTGCTGGGTTAAATAAAAACTCAATCCTCCCATAATTACCCACTGACCCAATAAGCTTAATATAACGCTGATAGCCGATGCCTGGTTGAACATCATCCAAGGCGCACCAAACACTGAAAACAGCCAAATTCCAGTCATTTTTTGCAGGCTAAAGGCTGATAAAATCACTGGAGGCAATAAAATTACGACACTTAAAGTGCCAGCAGTCAAAATCCCAGATTTTGTCCGTTTTTTTAACAGAATTAATTGGTTAATTAGGGCGTAAATCAAAATCAAATTAGCACTGAGGATTAAACCTGCGATCGCTTGAATTTTAGTTTGACTACTTAGGGGTAATAGTAGCACCCAAGGCAACCACACGATACCTGTAATAGCTAAATTCAAGGTAATTGCTACAAGAACAGGACTTCTTTTTCCCAGAACTAAATCTGCCCATGACGTATTAAATAGTTTCTGGCTAGCCCTCGTTTTGCCTTGTTCATAGCGTGCCCAATCCAGTAAGGTTTGGCGTTGGGGTGACGTTGCCCACATAACGGCGATAAATAGGAAAAGAGTCACTAAAGACACCGCAAATAAGCAGCCAAAAAAGTAATCCTGTCTAGTAGATTCGTTTAGTTGCGACCACAACAATCCTAATAACCAAATTTGAAAACTACCGACTAACCAGTAACTTTGTTGCTTACTTAGCATTGTGCGATTGGGATTGTGAAATAGGCGATTTGCAGCTTGCCAAATCCAATAGGTGCTAACACTAATTGTAATCAGTATCCAGAGTGTGAGTAACAAGGGTTGACTGCTCAAGTTCCAGAAAAACCAATACCAATCACCTAGGTATCTGTAAGTGGGTGGATACCACTCAAATTGCACTTCAAAGAAGCCGAGAAAAGAACTCCCTAACCATATTCCTAAAAAGCTACCAGCTATGGCTTGATAAGGCGCTTGATTTAAGAGAGTATTCAGGATAGCTGTAGTGTAAAATAAAGCACAAACTGCACCGATTAAGGCATAAAAACCGATAGTCCATCCTAATGGGACACCAGCTAATATCCCGGCTGTAAAATGCAATGGTAAAGTCAGGGCAACTCCGAGATAAGCTAATATTGGAACTCCTAATACTTTGCCCAACAAAATACTGTGACTAGATTGAGGACTTAAGCGAATAAAATTCAGAGTACCCCGACGCTGTTCTCGCACTAAATCAGCGATGAGAATGTAGATGCCAATGGAAAATAGCACTAACGGTAAAATCCAGTTCAGGGTTCTGAATATCTCTAGCCAATTGAACGTTAGAGAAAAATCATCGCAGTCGTTTCCGGAACAATAAGGCCGTCTTACTTCAGAATAGCCTAGAAGAATGAAGGATTGAAGCAATAGAGAAATTGTAAGAACAATCATTCTATTGCGAAGCTTCAATCGCCCTTTAAGTTCCCGCATTAATTGAGGATTCCAATCACCCAGTTTTTCTATCAACGGGAGTACCATAGAAAATATCTCCAAAATCGTTGTTGGTTGTTGGTTGTTTGTTGTTGGTTGTTGGTTGTTGGTTGTTGGTTGTTTGTTGTTTGTTG